>JAYTHI010000065.1:0-6390 GCA_043732685.1 Ferruginibacter sp.
AAGTGGGTATCGCTTTATGCAGGTGTACAAAGAGCCAATGATGTTTTAAGAATATTGCCCCTTGTTACAGATGGATCTTTAACAACGGATCAGTCTAAACAAATTAATGCGGAGGCTCATTTTTTAAGGGGTTTTTATTTGTTGGAACTGGCTAAAATGTATAAAAATATTCCTTATATAGATGAGACCGTTACCTACAGTGCCGGCAATGGTAATGTTGCCAACAAGGAAACGATATGGCCAAAAATTGAGGCAGATTTTAAGGCCGCTATTGCAGTATTACCTCCCTATCAGGCTCAACCCGGACGGGTAAATGTTTGGGCAGCCAAGTCATTTTTAGCAAAGGCATACATGTTTCAACATAAATACACCGAAGCAAATGCACTACTTAAAGATGTTATTACAAACGGGGTTAATTCAAGCAATATAAAATATCAATTGGGTCATTATGCGGATAATTTTAACCCCTCTACAAAAAATGGTTCAGAGTCTGTTTTTGCAGTACAATTTACGGTACATGATGGCGCCAACGGTTTAAATGGAAATAGCGGCGACCTGTTAAATTTTCCTTCAGGGGGACCTGCCACCTGTTGTGGTTTTTTTCAACCATCCTTTAGTTTTGTAAATGCATTTAAAACTGACCCTATCACGGGCTTACCTTTATTTGATACCTATAATAATACTGATTTAAAAAATGATCAGGGGCTGGTATCCAGCGACCCTTTTACACCTACCACAGATCCTGTAGACAGCAGGTTAGACTGGACGGTAGGCCGCAGAGGAATTCCATATTTAGATTGGGGTGTACATCCGGGAAAATCATATGTAACAACCCAGGATGAAGGAGGGCCATATAGTCCGATTAAAAATGTTTACTACAATGGCCAACAAGCTGCAACCAGCGACAATGGCGGCGGATGGGCTCCTGGTCAGGCTTCATCAAATAATTATAATGTACTTCGTTTTGCCGATGTAATCTTATGGGCAGCAGAATGCGAAGTAGAAATTGGGAGTCTGGCACAAGCGGAAACTTATGTAAATTTAATAAGAGCAAGAGCGGCAGATCCTACTGGTTGGGTACATACTTATATTGACAATAGCGCACCTGCCAGGGGTTTTACAAATATTGCTGCAGCCAATTATAAAACAGGTTTGTACAATGGACAGTTTTCTGCAAAGGGACAAGCATATGCCAGGGAAGCGGTACGTTTTGAAAGAAGGTTAGAATTTGGTATGGAAGGGCACCGCTTTTTTGATTTGCAACGATATGACAATGGAACAGGCTATATGAGCGATGTTTTAAATGCCTATATCCAGCATGAATTAAAGGTGCCAAAATTTAATCCGATAATATTTTTAGGGGCTACTTTTAAAAAGGGAAAGACAGAAATTTATCCCATACCACAAATTCAAATAGATTTAAGTAATATTGGCGGAAAGCCTAACTTAATACAGAATCCTAATTATTAAAATTGTAATATAGTAATGCTGTTAAGTTAAAGACAATTCCACGTTTCAACATTCTATAAGCTTTTTTAGAAACAGTGGACTTATGCCTTGATTAACTTGACGGCATTATAATTATCGTATAAAATATTTTATTTAAAATAATTTTCAATCAAATTACAGTGGTATGTTTTTGCATAACATAGCGTAATCAATTTGGTATTTTTTATAATAATGGACGGTGCATTTTCCTTCCTTAGCATCCGTGTCCCAAAATTTCAAGCGCTACGCTTCAAACCATCGAATTTTTTAGGCGAGTGGCTGCATAAATTTTATAGCTGCAGCCGATAGCACAAGCTGCAGGACTCTCCGTTTATTCAGGTGAAGGCTTGCCTATGATAAATTTATATATTTTAGAGAAAAGTAATTTTGTCGGGCATACCCAAAAGTAATGCGTATTCCCTTAGCATCAGGGTCCCAAAGTTACAAACCCTGCTAATCAAACCATCGAATTTCTTATGCGAGTGGCTGCATAAAATTTATAGCTCCGGCCGCCTGCACAAGCTCCTTAGCATCCGAGTCTCCAAAATTGCAAGCGCTTCTCTTCAAACCGTCGAATTTCTTATGCGAGTGGCTGCATAAATTTTATAGCTGCAGTCAATACAATTCCAAACTGACCATTTACCTAATTCTTTGTAAATACACCCGTCTTTATATTCAACAGCACCGTTTACTAAATACACCTTCTAAAAGTTTGCATTTTTATAAAAAACTTTTTACTTTTAATTCCACTATATTTTTTGTCTGTTTCGAACGATTATCCCATCTCCTCCCGAATAGCCAATACCCTTCATCATTTATTTTTAATTACAACGCGTATGCAAAGTAAAAACTTACTGAAGGCCTTTCTTTTGACTATTTTTTTAGTACTCCTTTCTATTGCCAGTTGGGAAATGTATTTACGTCAACAAGGAAATATTATCTCCTTTGATGACAACGAAAGTTTATGGGCCAGTGAAAGAACAAAGGCTTATATCCCTCAAAATAAAGGCACTGTTTTTATTGGTTCATCCCGCATAAAATTCGACCTTGATATTGATACCTGGAGAAATATTACCGGTACAGAAGCCATTCAACTTTCTTCAGTTGGGAGCAATCCCCGCCCCTACCTTAGCGACCTGGCGACAGATGAAAAATTTAAGGGTAAACTAATTATAGACGTTACAGAAGGATTATTTTTTTCGCCTTCGCCGGGAAGTATCAGAACACCAACCAAAAGCTTAGAATATTACAAAAAGCTTACCCCTGCACAACAGTTTAGTGAAATAGTAAACGATGGTCTGGAGAGTAACCTGATCTTTTTGAATAAAGATTTCTTTTCCTTAAATGCGTTACTTAAAAAATTGCCTGTAACCGAACGACCGGGTGTTTATGGCGGACCCATTTTCCCAATTGAGTTTGATCAAACCGCTATTAACAGACAAAATAAAATGTCGGATAAATTTATAACGGACACCATTTTACAAAATAAAGTAAAAAATGTTTGGGAAGGGTTTAGAAAAATGAATAAGGATAAACCTATACAGGGTAAAGATCTGGATTCAATAATTAATTTGGTAAAACTAGCTGTTGATAAAATAAAAGCAAGAGGAGGTCAGGTATTATTTGTTAGAACCCCCTCAAGCGGGGCCTATTTAATGGGAGAAAAAATGGGCTTTCCCAGAGAAAAATATTGGGATAAATTATTATCAGTTACCGGTTGCCAGGGAATTCATTTTGCTGATTACCCCGCAATTGATCATTTTATTTGTCCGGAATGGTCGCATTTAAGCAGTCCCGATGCCATAATATATACCAAAAACTTAATCAATATTTTGCAGCAAAAAAATTGGTTTACCAGTAATGAACATGCCTTAAAATAATATTTTATAACCTGTAAAATTTTTACAATGGTTTTCAATTCTTACACCTTTATTGTATTTTTTATTATTATGCTCGTATTGCATAATCTGCCTTTTTCGTGGAGAACGAAGAAGATAAATTTATTACTGGCCAGTTATATTTTTTATGCGGCATGGAATCCACCTTTTATATTATTGCTTTGGTTAAGCACACTGGTTGACTATTTTGTTGGGAAAGCGCTTTATACCCAAGAAAATAAACACAAAAAAAAGTTACTGCTTGTATTGAGCTTATGCGGCAATTTAGGTATGCTGTGCTTTTTTAAATACGGGAGTTTTTTACTTGAAAATTTTACACAATTGGTGCAACTGCTGGGTATCAATTTTCATCCTGCTAAACCAAATATTATTTTACCTGCAGGCATTTCATTTTATACATTTACAACTTTGTGTTATACCATCGACATGTATAAACGAAAGAGTAAACCGGTAAAATCATTATTGGATTTTTCCTTGTTTGTAACTTTTTTTCCACACTTGGTTGCAGGTCCTATTGTACGGCCACCCCAGCTGGTACCGCAATTTGAAAAACCACATTCAGCAACGCAAACACAAATATTGCAAGGATTATTATTAATTACCTTAGGCTTGTTTATGAAGGTGGTACTGGCAGACAGTATGTTGGCTGAACCTGCAAATACAGTATTTGGTTCCAAAGAAATATTGAATACCCTTGATGCCTGGATGGGTGTACTCGCTTTTTCAGGTCAGATATTTTTTGATTTCGCAGGTTACTCTACCTGTGCCGTTGGGGTGGCGGGTTGCCTTGGTTTTGTATTGCCGGAAAACTTTTTATATCCTTATGCAGCCATTGGTTTCTCTGATTTTTGGCGCAGGTGGCATATCACTTTATCGGCCTGGCTAAAAGACTATTTATACATTCCGCTTGGAGGAAACCGCATGGGAAAATTCAGGACCTACATTAACCTGATGATAACCATGTTGCTTGGTGGATTATGGCATGGTGCCAATTGGACATTTGTTGCCTGGGGCGCCTTACACGGAACCTATCTTTGTGTTGAAAAATTAATACAGGATTACCGCATAAAGTATAAAACTAATCAGGAACTGCAACAAGACCAACCCATAATGGTTCAAGGTTTTATGGCTCCAAGATTTTTAAAAAAAATCCGATCCTCCAATTTCCTGTTGGCACTATTCACCTTTTTTCTGGTAAATGTTACCTGGGTATTTTTTCGTTCACCCGACTTCACTTCGGCATGGAGATTATTAGCCTCTTTGTTTTCATCAGTTCAGAACGGAGCTGTTGTGGTGGCAAAAATGAGCGTTATCAAGGTATCCATTATTATAACAGCCATGGTGGGGTTTCATTGGATGATGCGCAATACCCGGGTGTTGGTAGTAGCCAATAAGTTACCCTGGTGGCTATTAAGTTTACTATGGGCATCTATGCTGATATTGCTGATTCTTTGTCAGGAAAGCGGTAGTTCCTTTATTTATTTTCAATTTTAAAGTGGGTATTTGGTTCAAGGTAAAAATTAAAACGTAAAAAATTTATAGGATTAGGTAGATTATTCGCAAACCTGCTATTTTAAGCTGTTTTTTGCTTTTTATAATTCAGCGCTTTAAAAAACATAACTATTATTAAGTAACGTTGGTTAACCTTAAAAAACGCGACTATTTCTTGAGCCTTATAATTTATAAGTCGCATTTTTTGAATGCAGTACCAGTTTTTCGCTGCATACCCTTCGCCTCCACAGCCGGCGGCCTGCGTAACTGCAACGCCGCACCATTCGCTTCTTTAAAAAAAAATAAGCTGGGCATTTTTTATTGTATCCCGCCCATGGCGTACCCAACCTAATGAGGCGGCTTATGCAATTACCGGTGTTTTTAAAGGCAATCTGCAAAGGGCATCATTTATTGAAAATGTATAATTTGCATTGGTAAAATGTAAAAACTAAGCACAAATAAGTCTGCGAATCAAAATGTTTGAAGTTCACTTTTGTATTATCTAAAAGTTATTTAGTTCAGGCTATACTACTTTTGCGAATTATCTACCTAATCCAATAAATTTATTTAAAAGTGCGCGGATAAGTACAGGCATTTTAAAATTGAAAATTTTTTTTCACCTGTGCAGTAATGTAAATTTACGGTTTGCTTACTGCTACACCAATTGATGCGTTTGCTTAATTATTCCCATCACAAAAACACTCTGTACATGGCCCATATTATCTATCTGACTTAATTTATTTACATGAAAATTGTAATAGGCATTCATATCTTCACAAACAACTTTAAGCATAAAATCAAATTCACCGCTAATGCTGAAGCACTCAATAACTTCTGTTAAAACCTGCATGGTATCAATAAATTTTACGCCTGCTTTTTTACTGTGTTCTTTTAACGAGACATAACAAATTACCATCAATCCTTTTTTAACTTTACTATTATCCAATAAAGTGGCATATTGTTTTATAACACCACTGGCTTCCATACGTTTTATGCGTTCGTGAATAGGTGTGGTACTAAGGTGCATCTTTTCAGAAATTTCTTTAACTGTAATACGGGCATTCTTTTGCAACAGCTTTAATATTAAAATATCCTTATCATCGAGCGAAAATTGGTAGCTAGTTGATTCCTCTTTTGGGGTAGTTGTTGCCATGTTTCAAAAGTATTTAATACTGAAAAAGTTAAAAATTATAGCGTTATCTTCCAAAGTTATATAATTGATTAGAATATTCTACTAGTACAGTACATTTGCAATCTAAATTTAAAATTATGTCAATACTCACTAAAACATCTTTCGATTTCGGTCTTAAAAATAAGGTAGCCGATATTACATTAGCAGATTGGGGCCGCAAAGAAATTAGGTTAGCCGAAGCAGAAATGCCCGGATTAATGGCTTTACGTGCAGAATACGGACCATCTCAACCTTTAAAAGGCGCCCGTATTGCTGGTTGTCTTCACATGACCATTCAAACCGCTGTTTTAATTGAAACTTTAATTGCCCTTGGCGCCGAAG
>JAYTHI010000066.1:0-1835 GCA_043732685.1 Ferruginibacter sp.
CTTAAACTTAATTACTAATTATTATGGTCGGAATAATTTATTATTGAATTCCGTATCCTTCCATTAAATCCTTGTACTTTTCGCCTGTACGCCTGCGCAGACTTTCCTGCCCCACTAATTCCTGAATTTTTAAGAAACCATCCAGAATCGCTTCAGGCCTTGGCGGACAACCAGGAACATACACATCAACCGGGATAATTTGATCGATACCTTGCAAAACCGAATAGGTGTCAAAAATTCCTCCGCTGCAGGCACAAGCACCAACTGATAAAACCCAGCGGGGTTCTGCCATTTGAAGATATACCTGACGCAATACAGGACCCATTTTTTTTGAAATTGTCCCCATAACCATTAAAAGATCGCACTGACGGGGGGAGAAACTCATACGTTCTGCGCCAAACCGGGCTAAATCGTAATGACTGGCAGCAGTGGCCATAAATTCAATTCCGCAACAGGATGTTGCAAAAGGCAAGGGCCAAATAGAATTTTTACGTGCTAAACCAACTACTTTTTCTAACGAAGTGGCCATAAAACCATCGCCCATCATTCCGGCAGGAGCTTCTACAGTTTTAAGTTTACTATTATATTGAACTGGACGAGACATATAATTAATTTAAAAATTAAAAATCCTGAAATTTGAAAATTTTTATAATAATAAAACAACAGTTGAAGCCGATTGTTTTAATTTTCATAATTTCTAACAGTACTTTAAGGGTTGGTATTAATCTTCCCAATCCAGTGCACCTTTTTTAATAATATAGATAAATCCGGCAACGAATAACGCTACAAAGGTTGTAACAGATAAAAACCCATTCCATCCTAAACTTCTAAAATTAACAGCATAAGGATAAAAGAAAATTACTTCCACATCAAACAAAACAAATAATATAGCTACTAAAAAATATTTTATGGCCATTGGCTGACGGGCATTTCCTTTAATTTCAATGCCACTTTCAAAATTTTGAAGTTTGTCTGTAGTTTTTCTTTTTGGCCCAAAATAATGAGTTAACCCCATCATTGTCGCAATAAAACCTACAGCAAATAATAATTGCAAGGCTATTGGTAAATAGTTGGAGGCATTATTTACAGCATTGGCTTGAAGAAAGAAGTATTGCATTTGGCAAAAATAAGGCAGGGTGAGCAAAAAACAATCTAAGGTTTAAGAAAAGAAAAATCCCTCTTCGTTTTATTGAAGAGGGATATAAATATTTTATATGTTTAATATTATTTTCTAACCCCGGAGGCAGATTTGCTTCCAGACTTGGACGTTGCAGGTCTTGATCTGGGTGCCGGTGCCGGAGCTAAGAGTGCTTTTTTATTATTTATGGCTTCTGAATCAGTTGGATCGAGGGCTATAATTTTATCGCAATATTCTACTGCTTTGGCGTTATCTTTTTTAATATTAGCATAATAAGCTACAAAATATTTATAACTACCTATCAGATAAGCTTTTGACTTTACAGAATCAACTAAACCCACTGAAATTGCTTTATCAAAATCGGTATTTGCCAAACCTGTGGCCATGGTTGAATCGATACCCCATTTGGATTTGGCTGTCATATAATAACCAAATGCATCTTCAGGGTATTTTTGACTGTATAGGGTAAATATAGCAATAGAAGAATCATAAGCACCCACTTTAAAATAATTATAAGCAGCATTATACAAATCAACCTTACCCGGCGCTTTTTTAACAGCAACTACTTTTCTATACCATTTAGCCGCATCCCGATAGTTCTTTTGGGCTTCATAATTAGCCGCAATAGTCTTTAGGTAGGTAACTTTATTGGCCTCTAATGTATCCAGAGCAACCGCTTTATCAACATAGGTACCGG
>JAYTHI010000067.1:0-6361 GCA_043732685.1 Ferruginibacter sp.
GATAAAAAAGATGTAAAAGACATCAGCAATAAAGTATTGCCCGGTGGAAAACTTATTTGGGATGCCCCGGCAGGCGACTGGATCATTTATAGGTTTGGCCACACCACCACCGGTACCTATATACAACCGGCACAGTGGAAAGCAACTGGTTTGGAATGTGATAAAATGAATGCGGAAGCAGTAAGCTTTCACATAAACCATGTAATTAACGAAATTCAAAAACATCTTGCAGGTCTTATTGGTACAGGGTTTACGCATGTTCATTTTGATAGTTATGAAGCCGGGTTGCCATCGTGGACACCTTTAATGCAGCAAGAATTTTTAGCAAGACGAGGATATGATCTTACCCAACTATTGCCAATATTTGCTGGCCGTACAATTGGCAGCCCGAAAGACTCCTTAAAACTTATAACAGATTTTGATGCCACCATTAAAGATTTACACCGCGATATTTATTTTAAAATCATTGCTGAAAAATTAAAAGCAGCGCATCTTCGTTTTTTATGTGAGCCGTATGGGGGGCCATGGCGGCAGGATGAAGTAATGCCATTGATAGATAATGTAATGACAGAATTTTGGACACATGATGGTAAATATTCACCCTATGAACTGGTACCTACTGTTGCAGCTTTAAGAAAATCCGGACAAAATTTAATAGAAGCAGAAGCCTTTACTGGTGACCCTGCAGACAGTAAGTGGGATGAAACGCCTGCATGGCTGAAACCTATCGGCGATGCCGCTTTTTGCGATGGAGTAAACCAGCTTGTCTTGCATCGTTTTGTTCAGCAGGCATTTGACGACCGCTATAAACCGGGTGCTACCATGGGGAGGTGGGGCACTCATTTTGACCGTACCCAAACCTGGTGGAAACCGGCACAGGCAATGGTAAAATACTGGCAGCGTTGCCAGGCATTACTCCAGTGGGGTGCGATAGCTGTAAAGACCGAAGATGATGTTATTGTTTCAAAAATAAAAGGCGAGCTTATTATAAAAAATATTCACCGGCGTAATAACAAAACCGATATTTATTTTGTAGCCAATACATCGCGTAATACCGGATTGGCAACCTGTGCTTTTAAAGTAACTGGCAGGCAGCCGGAATTATGGGATCCTGTCACAGGAACTATCCGTAATTTATATCAATTTAAACAGCTGGACGGCAAGATATTTATACAAATAAATTTTGATGAAGCGCAAAGTTTCTTTATTGTTTTTCGTAAAAGGGCCGCACCTGATACAATCAGCAAAAAGAAAAACTTTCCTTTTTTTAAAGAATTGGCAACAATAAAAGGCGCATGGCAGGTACAGTTTGACCCCGCATGGGGCGGCCCTGTTAAACCCTTGGTTTTTGATAAACTTTCAGATTGGGTACAAAGTGCAGAAAATGGTGTTAAATATTATAGCGGCACTGCTGTTTACAAAAAAATATTTGATATACCTGCTAGGCAAATTGAAAATAAAAAATTGGTATTATTATTAGATATTGGTAGTGTTAAACATATTGCCCGTGTTAAGATAAATAATACAGATCTTGGTGTAATCTGGACAGCCCCATGGCAGGTAAAAATTACTGCAGGATTGCTAAAGGTAAGTGGCAACCAGCTAATAATTGAAGTAACCAATGTATGGGCAAACCGCTTAATTGGTGATGAACAGGAGCCGTCAGATTGTGAGTGGATTCCTGGATATATTAGAGGAGGTTTTTCTTTAAAAGAATTTCCTGATTGGTTTTTGAACAAACAACCGCGGCCATCCAAAGGCAGGTATTGTTTTACTACTTGGAATTATTTTACTAAAGATTCACCATTAATTTCTTCAGGATTGTTAGGGCCGGTACGCATCCTGCAACAAGAATAATTTGAAGTATATAAAATATTTTCTAACATCATGATAAAATACATTTTTTTTTGTAGTTCTTTGTGTCCTGAATACAAAGCTCAGTAATTATAGTCTTTGCAATGTTGAATAAAAGAAGGCAGTCGGTCTGTCGCATACGTTAGGTAGATAATATTTGCGAACCACCCAAAGGTGCTGTATTCAAAAGGTATGGTAATACTTAGTGAAGGATCGACCCAAAAGTTTATTGCCACCAGATTTAAGGTTACTGAGCCAATGCTAAGCAACTGGAAAAAAAGAATATTCCCTTAAAAAAAGACCTAGTAAAATGTCCCGCATAAACACATCGGATACGTAACAGTTTATAAACTTAATTAAAGGTCTAAATATATTTTCCTTTAACTGGCACAACAACTCATTTTTTTTACATCAGTTGTAAAAGACATGGCGGCTAATTTGACTCCTTCACTTAACGTAAGGTAAGGATGAAACATTCCTATAATTTCTTTTAGTGGTATTTTGTATTTTATCATCAAGCTTAATTGCATTAATAATTCACCACCTTCCGGTGCAACGATTCTTGCACCTAAGAGCAAATCATTTTCTGGATTTCTAATCAACTTAATAAATCCTCTTGTATCTAATGCTACTATGCTTCTTGGGATATCTTTTAAATAAAATGTAGTTACCTGATGTGTAATACCTTTTTCTAATGCCTCTATTTCGTCTATTCCTACACCAGCTACTTGTGGATCAGTAAAGACTACCCAAGGCAATACAGAAAAGTCTGTTTGTATATGATGTGGCTTAAAGGCATTAACTACGGCTTTGCCTCCTTCATAAGCTGCGGTATAAACAAAAGGAGGGTTGGTAGTAACATCTCCTATAGCAAAAATATCTTCTGCACCTGTTCTTAATAGTTCATCCACTTTGATCAATCCTCTATCGGTTGTTTCAATCCCTATTTTTTCCAATCCCAGGTCTACTGTATTACCTTTTGTACCTGTAGCCATTACAATGTGAGAACTTTCTATTATTTCTGTTTCACCTTTTGAAGAAGTGTAAGAAAGTTTTATGTTAGTGCCTTCTTTACAGACCTTATCTACTGTTGTGCCTGTTAAAAAGCTTATTCCTTCATTTGAAAGATGCTTTTCTAATTCATCTGTAATATCTTTTGTTTCTTTTGATAAAATACTTTGTGATCGTTGAATTATTGTAACCTTCGTGCCCATTCTTTGATAAGCTTGTGCAATTTCTAAAGCAATATAACCTCCACCTAATATGATAAGAGATTTGGGTTGTTGTTCTAATTCAAACAAGGTTTTGCTAGTTAGATACGGAATATCGTTTATGCCATTTACCGCTGGTATAAATGTAGTTGCTCCTGTTGCTATAATTATTTTAGAACCTTCATAAAGTTTTCCGTTAACTATTACTACATTTTTCTTTATAAATTTTGCTTTACCGTCTATAATTTTTAAAAGTGGTAAGCCCGGTAACAAGTCCAAATACTTCCGCCTTTGCATATCATTTACTAATGCAGTTTTTTGTTTGATGATTTCAGTAAAGTTTACTGTTGTCTTTGTTGCAGTAACACCATTAAAATTTGAATTAGAAGCATGATAAATACTTTCTGCTGCTCTTATTAAAAACTTAGATGGTACACAACCTACATTAACACAAGTTCCACCAAATGGTAAACCTCCATTAATCATAAGAGTAGATAGTTTCATGCTATCAGCATGAATAGCAGCAGCAAAAGCAGCTGAACCGCCACCAATAATAATTAAGTCAAATTTCTTTTCTGTGTCAACGTTGCAACAATTCATAATACTGTATTAATAATTAAAATAATCTGGCAGGAAAGGTCTTTTTTTAGCTTTGCTTTACAGTAACCTTTTCTGAAACGACAACAGCTTTGTAACCTATTTTTTCAATGGCTGTAATAATATCTATAACTGATATTTTAGCAGGGTTATATTTTATCGTTGCTAAATCTCCAGGATATTCTATTTGCTGTTCTACCACACCATTAAGCGATTTTAATGTAGTAACAATATGATTTGAACAACCGGCGCATGTGATGCCTGTGATTTTTAATTTGATGATTTTGGGTTCATCCTTATTTATTGACTTAACAGATGCTTGAGCATTAGCTTTACAGATACCGTAACCGCAAACCTGTATAGCAATAAATAAAAAAGTACCTAAAGCAAAAAAAAGTGTTTTCATGTTTTATTTATTTAAAAGTTGATAATGGACTACCTCGTAACCTGTTAGGGCGATAGCCTTTTTAAGCTGCTCTACGGAAGCTTTTGTCTTATCGTATTTAACGATACTTGTTCCTTTATCATAAAATGTTTGAGTGTCAATAACACCTGATACTTTAAGTAACTCATTATTAACTTCAGCCTCACACCCCTTGCAACTCATTCCTTTGATATTAAAAGAAGCTGTATTGATATTGGTATTTTCTTCAACTACTATATTTTGCTTCGGTGGCTTTGGATGTAATATTTTAGCATAGTAAGGAAACGCCATTAGCCCTAAAGCAGCTACCGTGATAATTATTAAGAAAGTTCCTGAAGCAAGAAAACTTTTCTTTTCAGTTGCACAAGTCCCATCAGTACCACAAGCTGTATTTGCTTTTGAGCTTAGCGAACGATACCATGCAAAACCTAATGTTGCTATAGCTAAGCCAATTAAAAAAGGACGGGCAGGCGCTAACCATGATAAAGATGAGGCAGCTCCGCTTACTCCTGCAAGTAATGCCAATATTGGAGTAATGCAACAGAGCGATGCTGCAATTGCAGCAACTATGCCTACACCTGTAACTGCCTTAGCTGTTGTTTCCTGTTTCATACTTTTAGCTTTTTGGGGTTAACAATACTTATATGCTCAAATAATGGACTGATTATTTCCAGATGTTCTTCTTTTAAAGAATAAAAAATTGTTTGTGCTTTTCTTCTGGTTTGCAGAACATTCCCATCTTTTAGTTTCCTTAAATGTTGTGATACTGCAGGGATTGTCATTTCTAATATATCTGCCAGATCACATACACATAATTCGCCTTCTTCTTTGAGGAGGTATAATATTTTTAGCCGAACATCATTGCTTGCAAGGCTTAACACTTGGCTTAATCTGCTAAAAGAGGTGTCTGCTTTTTGCAGTTTTTCTTTACATACCCCTATTAGTACCGGATCTGCATAAAGACGTATACATGTTGTAATCATACAACTAAAATAACTATTTAAGCAATTACTTAAATAAAAATCCTTTTTGCAATTAAAAAGTTCCAATTTTCAATTCCGAAGTAGTTTTTTTCGGGAATTCGTTTGGTCTCTTTTGGACCACTACAAATTATAATCGAGTATAGTAAAATTTGAACACCCAATCCCCCCAATTTTATAACTACAAAATTGTATTATTTTGCCAATCTAGTATAGTACGATAACCCCCTTATTTTTTGAGCAAGTACAATTACTATTAAAAGGAGATTTTATGAAAGTTCAAGCCATACAAAACAATTGGGGTGAAAAAGATTTAAAACCTGCCATGGATAGTCTTTTATTTGAACGAACAGTGCTTAGTACAAACAAAGAAATTACCCTAAAAAAATCTGTTGCTGAAAATGATTTAAGACCTGCAGATATTTTTCGGAATACTTATTTATTGGAATTTCTTGGCTTGGAAGAACGAATTTCTTTCAGTGAATCTGATGTGGAAAAAAGTATTATCAAACACCTGCAGCACTTCCTGATTGAAATTGAGGAGGGGTTTTGTTTTGAAGCCAGGAAAAAAGAATAATATTTGATAATAAGCATTACCGGATCGACTTAGTTTTTTTTTTTTCATAGAATTTTGAAAATTCATCTATTGCTGGACCTCAAAATTGGTGAGTTTGACCATTCAGATTTCGGATAGATGAATGTGTATCTTAACTAATACAAACAACATGAGTTTACCATTGGCGACAATGATCCTATCAGCATTATTTTATGTCCGGGTAAAAATGAAGCATTGGTTAAATAAGCTACCATGGGGTTGCCACAACAGGTATTTGTTACCAAGTATTTAGTCAAGATCAATTGCTAATTTTAATTCAGAATGCAGAAAATTTACAACGAACCCGGTTGAAATATCAAATTCCACCCTATTGCATCTTTATTTAACCAAATCAACATATACCCAACTTTTTTTATTCAAATTAAAAAATATGTTATATTTTAGTTAATCAAATGATGTATAAAATCTCCATAAAAATAAAGGCTTTCCTCCTCCTACTGGTGTTTTCATTAAACACGCTGGTGGGTTTGGCATGCTCTATTGGAGTTGATATGGGATTTAATTCGGCTATTCATCATCAACATCATCACGAAGAAAATGAAGAAACAACACATCCTGATTGCGGCGAATTAAAGCATGATACTGTTGAGGAGGATAACGATCATGATAATATATGCCATGATTTATGTTCTATTGAAGAGGGAAATATTAAAAGTACCTGTTTTAGGGATCTTGATGA
>JAYTHI010000068.1:0-1828 GCA_043732685.1 Ferruginibacter sp.
CAAAAAATGAAATCCTATCTAAACTTTATAACAAACACATTAGCACAACATATTTTATCTTTACATCCTAAATGCGCCATACTTTTAACCAATAGTAACCTTTAACCCCAATACAGCATGAAACAAGCCTATTTTATTTATTATGCAGCAGCGGTATTATTTTGTGCGGGTTTAATAATAAGTTGTAATAACGGAAGTAAAAAAACAAGTACTGTGGCAACAACTCCTTTTGATAGTATTCCCAATAGAAAATGGTGGAAAGAAGCCGTTGTTTACCAGATTTACCCCCGTAGTTTTAAAGATAGTGATGGTGATGGCATAGGCGATTTAAAAGGTATTACCTCCAAATTGGATTATATTAAAAGTTTAGGCGTAAACGTAATTTGGCTTAACCCTATATTTACTTCCCCCAATGCAGATAATGGTTATGACATCAGTGATTACCGCGGCATCATGACCGAATTTGGATCGATGGAAGATTTTGGTGCCATGTTAAAAGGCATGCATGCAAGGGGACTTAAATTAGTATTGGATCTTGTAGCCAACCACAGCAGTGACCAGCATGAATGGTTTAAGCAATCGCGTAGCAGTCGTACCAATCCTTACCGTGATTATTATCATTGGTGGCCGGCAGAAAATGGCAAACCGCCATTCAGACCGGGCAGCTTTGAAGTTGATGGCAGCGGCTGGCGGTATGATAGTTTAACCAATGCTTATTACCTGCACTATTTTAGTTACAAACAGCCTGACCTTAATTGGGAAAATCCCAAATTAAGGAAAGAGATTTATGACCTGATGAATTTTTGGTTTGACAAAGGTGTTGATGGATTCAGGATGGATGTAATTTCTTTTATAAGCAAAGACACAAGTTTTCCGGTGATCACAAAACATACGATTGATAGCAAATTTAATGGAGGCTGGGATCAGTACCTTGCCAGCGGTCCGCACCTGCATGATTATTTAAAGGAAATGAATGAGCAGGTATTAAGCAAGCACGATGTGATGAGCGTAGCTGAAGGTGCAGGTGTAACAAGTGAAACAGCACATAATTTTGTAGATGAAAACCGGAAAGAATTGAATATGCTGTATCATTTTGAAGGGGTTAACCTGGGTTATTTACCTGGGAAATTTAAACAGATGAATCCAAAAGGGTACAACCTGGTAGACTTTAAGAATATCTACAGTAAATGGGATGGCATTTTTGCAGACAAAGGCTGGGGAACTATCTATTTAGGCAATCACGACCAGCCGCGTATGGTAACCAGGTGGGGAAACGATGCACCTGCATACCGCGAAGCCTCTTCTAAAATGCTCACTACTTTTTTAATGACGATGCGTGCAACACCCTATTATTATTTTGGCGATGAGTTGGGCATGAGCAATATTAAATTTAATAAGATTGAAGATTACCGCGACATAGAATCGATCAATATGTACCAGCAGATAAAAAATAAGAATGGCGATTTAAAAGAATTTATAGAAGCGCAAAAAATTGGTGCCAGAGACAATGGCCGAACACCATTTCAATGGGATAGCAGTGCCAATGCAGGTTTTAGCACGGGTAAACCCTGGTTACAAATAAACCCAAATTATAAAACGGTTAATGTAGCTGCGGAGGAAAAAGAGGCTAATAGTCCGCTCAATTATTTTAGAGCGATTGTGAAATTGCGTAAAGACAATCCTGTTTTAGTGTATGGTAAATATGAATTATTAGATAAAGAAAATCCAAAAGTATATGCCTACACCCGAACCTTGAGAGATCAAAAATTATTGGTGCTGTTGAATTTTTCAAAAGATACGGTTACCTGGGTTTCGCATGAATTTAATG
>JAYTHI010000069.1:0-6352 GCA_043732685.1 Ferruginibacter sp.
GCAGCGTATATCGACCATACCATTTTAAAACCTATTACATTAATGGGTGATGTAGAAAGAGTTTGCGCCGAAGCAATCGCATATAATTTTGCAGCAGTATGTGTACCGCCTCTTTTTGTAAAAAAAGCAAAGACCTTATTAAAGGATAGTAAGGTTAAAATTGCAACTGTCATTGGATTTCCATTTGGCTACTCGGCCATTGAGGCAAAACTTGCAGAAACCATACTGGCTATAGTTGACGGAGCAGATGAGCTCGATATGGTAATTAATATCAGCGCCATTAAAAACAATGACTGGCAGTATTTAGCCAGTGAAATAAATGCTATTTTACCGATTGTCAGGAAACAACAAAAACTTATAAAAATAATTATTGAAACAGGAATTTTATCAGAGGAAGAAATTATAAAATGCTGCGATCTTTACGGTGCCGCCGGTGTAGATTTTTTAAAAACTTCAACAGGTTATGCAGAAAAAGGTGCTACCATTGAAGCAGTTACCTTATTGCGTAAACACCTGGCAAATTCGGTACAGATCAAAGCCAGTGGTGGCATAAAAACATATACTTTTGCTAAAGCATTAATTGCAGCGGGCGCAACAAGAATTGGCTGCAGCAGCAGTATTCAACTTGTTAAAGAAGCGGAACAACAAAATTAACCGGAATAATTTTTGACAAATAACCAATTATGAAAAAATTACTTTTTATAGCAATAACGTTATTGTTTTGTACTAATATATCGGCACAAATTATCCCGGTAAAAGATAGCACCGAAGGAATAATAAATATTTATAAAGATGAACGGCTTGATTTGCTTGCTAAAAAAGAAGCGGCTTTTAATGAAGCCAACGGATATACTTTAGGCCCAAGATCTGCCAGAGGATATAGATTGATGCTTTTAAGTACGAGTGACCGGCCGGCTGCAATGAGATTAAGATCTGAATTATTAAGGCGATTTCCTGAGCAAAAGATTTACATGAGCTTTCAGCCGCCAAATATTAAATTAAGGTTTGGTAATTTTATTGACAGGGCCGATGCAGAGAAATATAAAAAAGAAATTACCCGTACCCGATTGGTGTTAAATAATATTTATGTATTGCCGGAAACTATTGAGGTAAAACCGGAAAAGGATATTACCGAATAATGCCGCAACTGCAAACATTGATAACAGCTTCTTATTAAACCATCTGCAATATTAATTAACCGTGAGTGAACTTTTACAGACGCAAATAAAAATACTTGCAAAGCAATATGCAACTGAATTTATTGAAGTGCGTAGGCACCTGCATGCACACCCTGAATTGAGTTATAAAGAATTTGAAACTGCTGCATTTGTACAGCAAAAACTAACTGAATTAAACATACCATTTGAGGTTAAAGCCACCACCGGAGTAATTGGTTTATTGAAGGGAAAAAATCCGGAAAAGAGAGTTATTGCTTTACGTGCAGATTTAGATGCTTTACCCATTAGAGAAGAAAATGAGGTGAGTTACAAATCAAAGAACGAAGGTATTATGCATGCCTGCGGACATGATGTACATACAGCCTGTTTGCTTGGTGCTGCTAAGATATTAAGTAGTTTAAAAGATGAGTGGGAAGGTACGGTAAAATTAATTTTTCAACCGGGTGAAGAAAAAAATCCGGGAGGTGCAAGTCTGCTGATAAAGGAAGGCGTATTGGAAAATCCGGCACCGGCGCATATTTTTGCGCTGCATGTTCATCCCGGTCTGGAGGTTGGAAAACTAAGCTTCAGAGGAGGCATGGTAATGGCAAGTGCTGATGAGATCTATATAACCATTCGTGCAAAAGGCGGTCATGCTGCCGCACCTCAAAATACGGCTGATACCATATTAATTGCAGCCAATTTAATTGTAAGCTTACAGCAAATTGTAAGTAGAAATAATGACCCCTTTAATCCATCCGTATTATCCATCACATCGTTTCAGGGTGGTTATACAACCAATGTAATACCATCAGAAGTAAGGCTGATGGGTACTTTTAGAGCAATGAACGAAGAATGGCGTTTTAAGGCGCATCAACTAATAACCCAATTGGCAACAGGCCTTGTGCAAGGCATGGGCGCTGAAATAGATTTAAAAATTGATGTTGGATACCCATTTGTTTTGAACAATGAAACGCTGTGTATTGAAAGTCGTAAAATAGCCGAAACCTATCTTGGTGCAAGCAATGTTGAAGAGACAGAATTAAGGATGGGGGCTGAAGATTTTGCCTTTTATTCGCATCGGATACCGGGTTGTTTTTACAGACTCGGCGTTGGCAATAAAGCCAAAGGAATTTCAATTGGTGTGCATACACCCACCTTTAATATTGATGAAAACGCCATTGAAATTGGTATGGGCATGATGGCGGTATTTGGAGCAATTGGAGGAAAATAATTAAATGCCGCCATAGGTATTACAAGTTATAAAACGCAGTTTAAAACATTATCAACCTTCTACATTTCCTGTATTAAAATTTGGCTCATTATTTTATTGGGTTTCACAGTACGGTATTTGTTTATAGCAAAATTTTCAAGATCCCTCCAAAATTTTTTAATGATAAATAAATTGCGTTATCCCTGGAAAAATGTAAGCCTTTCCAGGCGTTAATTTATCAGATTCTTTTAAAAATTTATCTGTAAAAACAATTTATCAAACCTTAATAATTTATCGCTATAAAATAGTTCTCCCCCTATCAAATACATTTTCTTCCCATTTAGATAATTGCTTATAAAACAGTGAAGTTCCCTGCATATTCAGGATGAGCC
Organism: Ferruginibacter sp.; assembly: GCA_043732685.1. GTDB lineage: Bacteria > Bacteroidota > Bacteroidia > Chitinophagales > Chitinophagaceae > Ferruginibacter. The sequence goes on from JAYTHI010000069.1 coordinate 2,763, forward strand.
TTTAATAGTATTATCAGCAGTTTTTACCTGTAAAGGGCAGCCAATAAAAATTAAATGCCCTTTACAAATAAGAAATTGTTAAAGCAATTATTTATTCAATAAGCCATCTAAAGTTATTGCCAGGTAATATAAAGCACCAATGGTTGGGCCACCTGCATATTGAATCGTTCTATTGTTTAATACATTTGTTCCGCCTAGTTTTATGGTGGCTTTATATTGAGGCACCCGAAGTGTTACCTGGGCATCAACATTATTGATGGCACCAATATTTCCGGTTACCAGCGGACTTTCCCATAAAAAACTATTCTGCCATTTATACACAATATTAAAGCCTACATTTCTGGTAATAGCACGGTTGCCGAATGATAGATTTGTCGTCCAATCGGGTGTATTAAAACCTGTTATAAACAGATCAGGATTGGTTACTTTTTTAATCTTATTGTAATTTACATTACCGGATAAAGTAAAGGTTTTATAAAAATTATAGGTTAGTCCAAGGGAGGAGCCATAACTCGTGTATTTATTTTTTGCATTGGTATATACCCGGTAACGCTCCTGCCCTTTGCTGGCTACGTTTCCTGCGCTGGCTGTTGTTGCATCCCTGTTTCTATCAACCATTGCAATGGCAGAAGCATCGCTTCCAATGGTTTCACCAATGGGCACATACACCTGAACCTGTCCAAGAAAACCATCATACACATTGGTATAGGCATCGTAATCAATAAATAATTTGTTATCGAACAATACAGTTTTGTAACCAATCTCAAAAGAGGTAATACCTTCCGGACGTCCGTCGGGCAAGGCTCCCGGCACCAGCAGACTTTTGTTTACCAATGCTGCGGCATCACCATTACCGGCTGCTTTTACTGCTGCATTAAATGCCGAAACCGAGCTTTGGGTATAACTGTTATCGCGGTACCCCAACCCCTCATTTATTATCGGCAGGAGGCCAACTCTTTTAACACGTCCGTTATTAACATAAGATAGTGCCTCAAACAATGCAGGGAAACGATAACCTTTTTGAAAAGTAAACCGAAGGTTATGTTTCTCGTTGATGGTATACACTGCTGCCAGCCTTGGTGTGTATTTTGCTTTAAAATCAGTATTCTTGTCAGCCCTTATTGATCCCCATAATTTTAATTTCTCTTCAAATAAGGTTTTAGTTACCTGAACAAAGCCACCGAATTTTTTATAGTAAATATCCTTACCAAAACTACCATCCGGCAATGCAGCATTTCTATCCGCAATGGGTCTGCTAAAATCAACAAAATTATTACCATCCGGAATTACCTGATAAATACGCGCATCACCACCTACCAATAAGTTAAAATATTTTACTTGTTTGCTAAGGTCGAGCTGGCCTTCTATATGGTAGAGTTGGCTTTTTTGAATCAACGCTGCCCCACCTGTAACGGGTGCGGTAGGTATCAGACTCGATTTGATATCCCAGTTATTTATTTGAATAATAGAATCCTTCACGCGGTTAAAATAATCCGTACCTGGCTCCGCCCTTCCTGCATCAGCTTGTTGGCGTGCATATTGAGTAGCCGTAGCAAGATTATTCGCCGTTAATTTCCCATTGCTGGTCGTAAAATTATTTAAGGCATTTTTATATTTTGCTGCCCAGGCACTATTGCTGCCACCTGTGTAAAGATCTAAATTATCCGCCAACGGTTTTACATTGTAAGAATGGCCGGAGTTTTCAATAGAAGTATACGCTTTAATAGCAAAGGTCTTACCCTTCAATTCTACCTGATGATTTTGTACCGTAACACCCGATAATTTTATTTTATTGCCTCTTTGAAAAACGCCATCCATTTCTCCAAAACGATAAGAATACGTTAGCTGCAGGTTAGGTGTAAATTTATAAACAAGTGCGGCATCAATTTTTTTATTACTAACATCAGGATTTACAAGGTCACTTTCCCAATAGCCGGTACGGGCAACGGTTAATGTTTTATTAGTTTGATTGTCAATTGTTAAACCGCCGATGGAAACCGTATTGCTGCCGGCAAGAGCATCATCACCATATTTATTCCAGCCATCAAAAGCCTGGTTATTGGCACCGTTTAAGGCAAGGTAAGCGGGGTTGGCTGTGTTGCGGTTATTAGGGTTTTGATCTAAGCGCGTATTCGAAATCCAATCCACCCCTTTTAAATAACTGCCATTAATTTTAAAGGCAAATTTATTATTAAAAGCTTTAGCATAGCGAATAGCCGTCTCCGTTAGTAAAGAGGGTGAATGGTCATCATCGCCGCCTACATGGTTAACTCCTGTACGATGAAAAATACTTAAACCCTGTGTGGTAAAAGGATTTTTTGTAATGAGGTTACTCATGCCGTTTATGGCATTCATACCATATAATGCAGAGGCTGCCCCGGGCGTAATTTCAATACTTTGTATATCAAGTTCTGTTGGTCCAATTGCATTACCCAGCGGCACACCCAAAGTGGCTGCCTGCATATCAATACCATCTACCAACTGCATAAAACGAAAATTATTAGGGATGTTAAAGCCCCTGGTATTAGGCACTTTAAAAGTTAATGATGCGGTAGTTAACTGTACACCTTTTACATTACCAAGCGCATCATAAAAAGATGCGGCAGGCGTTTCCTTCAGTGACCTGATATCCAATTTTTCAATACTCACCGGTGACTTTAATATTTTTTCTGAACCCCTGCTCGCAGTTACCACCACTTCGTTCGCCAAAAAAGTTTGCGTATTTAATTGGATGGCTAATTTTGAACCCGCATTTTTTATTTCCACTTCCTGCGCAGCAAAACCTACAGAAGATATAATTAATTTAAATGGAAATGGCTGGTTGATAACTAAGGAGAACTTACCGGTAGAATCACTGGTAGTACCAACTGTTGTTCCCTTTACTACAATACTGGAACCAGCAAGCCCTTCGTGTGATTCACCCACCACCTTACCACTTAAAATTACGGTCCCGTTTAATTGGGCAGCTGCGGTAAAGGGAAACAAAAATAAGAGTACTATGAAATTTTTCATTGCGTAATAAATTTTGATAATTTTTTTATATTAATAGCGTGTCGAATTATTTAAGCCTAAAAGCCGGTAAGTTAAAATTGGAGGTATTTGTCTGTTACTCCACTTACCGCTCCCTGGCCTAAAAAAATTGGGAGGATAATTATTATTTTTTTTGCTTCAACAATACTTGCTTAACCTCAACAACATCGAGCCTGAATTACTATTCTTTTTACAAAATATTTGGTATAAAAAAGCTGCATTTTTATATTAAAATTTACTTTAGTCCATTGTTTTAGTAGACTATATATTTAAAAAAAGGGAGATTTACATCAGCAACAGTAAGGCCCTGTATAAAGTATTTAAACTAGTTAACAGCACCAGGGAACCAACCAGTATAAACATTGTTTTTAAAGGTAACTTACCTACCAATCTGGCGGCAATGGGTGCTGCAATAAGTCCGCCAATTATTAAGCCTGCAATTTCTAAAATGGGCATAGTTTTTAATAAAATAAAAAAGGTAATAGAACTAGTCAGTACAACAAAAAATTCAGCCAGACAAACGGAGCCAATTACGTATCTCGGACTTTTCCGTTTAGCCA
>JAYTHI010000070.1:0-43112 GCA_043732685.1 Ferruginibacter sp.
TAAATAAATATTTAAATTATCGAGAACCTGCTTTTCGGTACGCGCATCCACAGCACTTAAACAATCATCAAAAATTACAAGTGACGGATTTTTAATTAGTGCCCTCGCAATGGAAATTCTTTGTTTTTGACCACCGCTTAAAGTAACACCCCGTTCGCCAATCATGGTTTGGTAACCTTCTGCAAACTGTTCAATTTCGGTGGCAATATGCGCTTGCTTTGCTGCCTTTTCTACCTGTATTTTGGTTGCAGCATCAATTCCAAATCCAATATTGTTTTCTACGGTCTCACTAAATAAAAATACATCCTGGGGTACATAACTTATGTTACTTCTTAAATAAGCCGGATCAATTTTATCTATTGGTACTTCGTCAAAATTAATGCTTCCACTTTGCGGCTCGTACATCCGCAATAAAAGCTGCGCAATGGTTGATTTGCCGGAACCGGTTTTACCGATAATGGCAATTTTTTGACCAGCACTAATATGGAGCGAGAAGTTTTTTAAGGCATGAATACCGGTATGCGGATAAGTAAAATCAATATTATTAATTGATATCGATTTATTTAAGGCAGGTTTTACCGCCCTAAGCGGGGGTTGAATGCCGGACGGTGTTTGTAAAAATTCATTGATTCTTTTTTGGGAGGCGGCTGCTCTTTGCGTCATACTAGCTGTCCATCCGATTGCACTAACGGGAAACGTAAGTAATTGAATGTACATCACAAATTCGGCAATGATACCAACTGAATGATTAGCCGGATCATGAATAACATCCAGTGCGCCAACCATGATAGTTATTAAAGTACTTAGACCAATTACTAATGCCATGCTGGGAAAATAAATGGCTTCTGTTTTAGCCAGACTTAGTGCATTTTTTTTATAGTCTTCGCTATTTTTGGCAAAAAAAACCAGCATCGCTTTTTCCTGAACAAAAGATTTAATAACCCTTATGCCGCTATAGGATTCCTGTGCATTGGTGGTAAGATCACTTAGCAATGCCTGAATTCGTTCGCTTTTTTTGTGAATGATCGTATTAACAAAATAAATGGTAATGGCTAAAATAGGTAAGGTTGATAAGGCTACAATGGTTAGCTTAGGGCTGGCCTTTATCATAAAATAAATGCTGAAACCAAGTACAGTTGCCAAATTTATAAAATACATGATAGCAGGCCCGGCATACATTCTAACGCGGCTTACGTCTTCTGAAATACGGTTCATAAGATCACCGGTACTATGTGTTTTATAAAAATTAGTATCCAGTTGAAGATAATGGTTGAACACCTGGTTTTTTTGATCGTATTCAATTAACCTGCTCATAACAATGATTGTCTGGCGCATTAAAAACATAAAAATGCCACTGATAACTGCAAGAACAATCAGGGTGATACCGCACCATAAAAATTTTTCTGAAAAACTTTTTTTATCAAGTAATTTAATTATTTGATGAACCAGCAGGTCATAATCTTTTGTACCGGCTTTTCTTGCCGCCATACCGGATGTAGTATTATCTACTTTTTGAACAACTGTATTAATTACATATCCTGTAAGTTGAGGAGATAAAATTCGAAAGTAATTGCTTAAAACTATAAAGATTATCCCTAATAATAAGCGCAAACGGTATTTCCAAAAAAAGTGATTAAGTGAAGCCAAATATTTCATTGATGCAAAATTATATCAAAAAAAATGACTCGCACCATAAGGCTTACCAATTATTTAGTTGCTTTAATTGGTATCGGTAACATAAACCATATAAATGGGGATGGGGAAGACCTGGTACTATAGGATAACGTTTTAACAGAAGGGCATGCATATTGAAAATAGAAGTAGAACCTACAGATGGGTGATGCTCTTCGTTATTGGATATGGACCTTTCAGGATTTTTAATTTTATGGTCCTGAAAAGATGGGATGTAAAAGCACCGGGAAACCTTCTACCCTATTTAAGGCCTTATTTAATTACTGGCACAATACTTTACAGGCCATTAAAAGGCATTGAATTAGCTTCTAAAAAAGTAGAAAATTTCTTTAAAAATTCGGTAAATACGGCTTAAAGTATTTTATGGTAAAAGAACTTGGAAAGACTGAAAAATAGCTATGGGCAAGCAGGTAATTATAAAAGAGCTTCAAAATCGTTTAAAGTTTTACTGCCTAAATATTCATTAAACAATTGAAGGTTTTTTTTATCCTGCAACATTTCAAGATGTTTAAAATGGTGCATATCCGTGCCAACCAAGTCGGCTAGTCCGTTAGTTAGTATGTACCTTGCTGCCTTGGCTACGTTTTTTCCATAGTAACCTGTTAAGGATAATAAATTAACCTGCAACATAAAACCCATATCTTTTAACCAGTTATAAGCAGAAAAGTCATTGTGGTAAAAATGATACCGTTCAGGATGTGCCATTATAGGGCGGTAACCGGAAGATATTATTTCAAAGGCAATTTCATGAAGGTTTTCTGTAGGGGCTGCAAAGGATAATTCTGTTAAAATTATATTTTTATGCAATGTTAAAAGCGGCGTGGGTTGCTTTAGTAAATGGAGAAAATAATCATCAAGCATGTATTCTGCAGCTGCATCAATTGTAATATCGATACCTTCTATTAAACAAGCTTCCTGCACTTCTTCCAATACTTGTTTTATGATAGTGGGGGTATTGCGGTACATATCGCCAATAATATGGGGTGTGGCAATTGTTTTTGTAATACCAAGCGCAGCAATACCCTTTATGAGTTGTAAGGAGGTTTCCATATCAGGCGAACCATCGTCTATCCCTGGTAGGATGTGGGAATGAATATCCGTAATAATGGGCAGGCTGGCAATAACTTGAAAACTTTCTTTGCGTTTTAGGAACTGAAACATATATTAAAAGTACATTAAAACAATGTTTAATTAATCACCCTGTTAAAGAAGGTATAATAATACTGGTGTAATTTAATAATAGGTTTCAAAATGGAAACAATAAAGGCAAAAGGAATCTTATTTGTTTTCATGGCAAGATAATCGCGTCTGTTAGCACGAAACCTGATTTTAATATTTTTATTACTTTGTCCACCTGCACGCATCGTTACAATAAGTTTAGGTAAATAAAATGCATTTATTCTATACCGATACAGGTAGCGGGTCATAAATTCGTAATCGGCTGCGGTATAATAATGAGATTCGTAGCCACCCAATTCCTCAATAATGCTTCTTTTTACATAAAAAGTAGGATGAGCAGGCATCCATCCGTAATTAAATCTAAACCGTTTGTAGGTTACGCCTTTCCAATAGCGCAAAACGTTTTTTAAATTTAGCTGCTCCACATAAACTAAATCGCCATATACAGCATCAACCTGTTCTTCATTAAAACATTTGACAATATTTTCGATAACATCATTTGAAGAAAGCTTATCATCACTATTTAAAATACCGATGATATTACCGGATGCCATTGCTATTCCTTTATTGATAGCATCATACATCCCTTTATCTTTTTCTGAAACAAATTTAGAAATATGATCTTTATATTTTTGGATAATATTTAAAGTGCCATCGGTAGATACGGCGTCAATAATGATATGCTCAATATTATTATAGGTTTGCTCTATCACAGAATTAATACATTCTTCAAGGTATTTTTCCGAATTGTAAGTTACTGTAAGCAATGTTACTTTCATCTAAAGTTATTTTTGCTAAATGATAGAATGATTGAATTTAGAAAAATTTAAAAATACCAGATTCTTAAATAGTAACGATAGGTTGGTAGTAATATTTTACGATTATCAATAATTTAAGATATTTAATAATTTAACTATCAATTGGACATTTTTAAGCCACCAAATAGTTCATTTAAATTATATAAAAACTTTTAATCTTTATAATCGAAATTTTTCATGGAATTATACAGCAATATAGAGGCATTTTTAGATATTTTAGGTTTTTAAAAGTTTTATTTTCATAAAAAGTAAAAATAGTTATAGATATATTAATAAAAATATATAAACTAGTATGTCTTTAATTAATAATCAAGCTGATTTATATAATATTTATTATAAATATACTAAAAATATAATATATAAAATCAACTATTTTGTAATTTTAAAAAGTTTACCGGAATACTAAATTTTACAAAAAATTCTTTATTAGGTACAGATTTTATTGCAAAAACTTTTGTCTTAAAATGAACAAAATTTTTGTCGTCGCCATTTATAAAGAAGTATTAAAAAGCATCTTGAAGCAACAGTAGATTTGTTTGAAATCGTTACGTAAAAATATAAAATAAGTAAACCAAAAGTTGATTTGATTTGATAATTAAACACGCTTTTTAGATTTTGAACAATGATATACTGCTTTGGTTTAAAAAGCTAAAAAAGAATTTCAACAGTGGCCTGAGCCTTCAATTTTTTACCTACAGCTTTGAATTTAACATTAACGCATTAATTAATGAAATTTTAAACGAGCTATTGAAATATAGATATGCCTGGGAGTACAGCATTATTAATTAAATTGGATAAGTTATTTATTTTCTCAATTAATTAATGTTTTGTTGGAAGATTGAAGAATTACTTTTATAAAAACTGTTCGTTTTTTCTAACCTCGTATCAGTGCATTACCAAAAGGATTAATCCGGAATTTTGGCATATTTAATTTTCGAGAAAACTATTAATATAATTCCGGCTAAAACGATAAAAAATGCAATGATTTCTGCCTGGCTTAAATGCATGCCCAATACTGAATACAAATAATTGACCCGAATTTTCTCAATAAAAAAACGTTCAATTCCATTCATAATAAGATAGGTGCCAAACATAATACCTGGTATCCTTATTCTTTTTCGGTAAGCCCACAAAATTAAAAATAGCAAGGTACACACAACAGTTTCGTAAAAGGCTGTAGGAAAAACAGGCTGCGGTAAAACCCTGCAATGCTCATCAGTACAGCCGGGTATTTTTTTACCATCTTTATTTACATTCATCGGATAACTATAGGCAATCATCCATTTTGGTAAAAAAGAAGGCCCCTTTATGGTTAGATGCGGTACTTCTTTTAAACTACTAAAAGTGCGGGCTGCAGGAATAAAAGTATATACATTCCCGCTGTCTAATATTCTTCTTTCTAAATGATAGGTTGAATATTTTTCGAGCTGCCGGTTAAAGTCGCCGGGTTTACATTCTGTTACCTTACCATAATCGTTACTAAGATAAGCACTGTTATAAATGCCCCAATCGCCATCCCCTGCTACCTGACAGCCAATTCTACCCACAGCGTATGCAATCATTAATGCCGGGGCTGCGGCATCTACCAAATGAATTAATTTTATACCTTTTTTATAGGCATACCAGCAAATGGCAATGGCTGCCATAATTAATCCCCCATAAAAAGTTAAACCTCCGCCCGAAAATAAGGTACCTATCGGATCACTTATTAATTCATCCAGGTTTTCCATGGCATCAAATAATTTGGCACCTAGAATGCCAAAAATTAAGCCTAAAATTATAATATCCCCCACCCTGTCATGCGGCCAGATGCGCACTCTTCTTTGTTCGGGTTGTTTTAGTTTTTGCTTATTTTTTTCCCACCATTTTAACCCAATCAGAATTAAGCCAACGACTATCCCCGCTATTAAATTTCCCTCTCTTGAAAATATATAGGTTTGCGGACTCATATCTGCCGGCTTATCCAGCATCAAACCAAATAGCTTATAGCCAAATATAAAACCAGTTATAAAATTGGCAAAAAGATCAATAAAAGAGGCTGGAGACCCTACTGTTATAGCTTCTTCTCTTGGTAATAGTAGACCTTGCTTTTCTTTACGTTTAAGTTCGCTTGATATAACAATGGCCGCACTTACAAAACCAAGGGCTACCATTAGTCCGAAAGTATTTAATATATTCAGTGCCTTCCACTCAACCCCAAACCAATCTTTAAAAACGTAATATAAATTAGGATACATGCCTTATATTTTTATGGGCTGCAAGATATTCAATTATTTTTTGCTACCACTAATTTGTACGTCAACAAAAAATCCCGAAGCAAAGCTTCGGGATTTTTTAATTATTAATTTTTTAATTACAATATTGGTCGAATGCGCCGATTAAATTTTCTGCAATCATTTGTGCGCTTCTTCCCTCTATATTATGCCTTTCTATAAAATGAACCAATTGCCCATTTTTAAATAAGGCAATCGCCGGTGATGATGGAGGATAAGGTAATAAATGTTCTCTAATTTTTTTAATGGCATCAATATCAAAACCTGCAAAACTCGTGGTAAGCATGTCGGGTTTTTTTGCACTATTATGCACCGCCATTAAAACGCCGGGTCTTGCTGTACCTGCACTGCAGCCACATACCGAATTAATTACAACCAATGTAGTACCCTCATTGGCAATTTTGGTGTCTACATCCGTTGCTGTTAACATTTCAACAAAACCGTTCTCTGTTAACTCTTCTTTCATTGGTATTACTATCTCTTGGGGATACATAATTTTAAATTTTAGATTGCAAATTTACATGCATAGTTTCATATTACATCGAAGTTTATGAATATGTTTAATTTTTAAAAACAAGGCCGGATAATAATTTTTTTTTAAAGCTCTCTTTATTGCGCATATAATAGTGCTAAAACTTAAATAATAAACATTCTAAAACTTATTACCAACTTACTACTAAAATGTTTTACTCACAAGTTCCACTTGTAATAAAACGCTTTAAAAAATAAAATATAATGCTATTACGGAATTTCCAAAGCAAGCAGGACTGTAATGCTACTTTACCTACGACTTTATATTAGGAGTTTAATAAATATGCCAATGTGGCACTTTAATTATTTTAAAATGACATAATGGCTTAATTTTTATCTTAATTTGGACAACTTTTCATAAATAATGGGATGGAACAGGTTTTGATTTCATGATCAGGAAAATATTTCCTTAAAAATTAAAAAAATATACAATTATGACATTCGTTAAATTAAATAACCAGCCAAAAAACTTTGATGGATTAATGAAAGACCTCTTTAATGAGATTCCTGCATCTTTTGGTAAAACATTCAGAGAAGATGTTTTTGGATTTCCACCAGTAAATATTTCTGAAAATGGACAGGTTTACCAATTGGAAGTCGCTGCTCCCGGCATGGATAAAACCGACTTTACCATTAATTTGGAAGGTGCAATTTTAACAATAAGCGCTATACAAAAGGAAACCGAAAAAAATGAAGCCGTAAAATCTATTCGCAAAGAGTTTAGTAACAAAGGCTTTAAGAGAAGTTTTACCCTTGATGAAAAAATAGATGCTGCAAGCATAACCGCTAAATATGATAATGGAATTTTAAAAGTCGTACTTCCAAAAAAAGAAGATGTAAAAGTTGAAGGAAAACAAATAACCATTGAATAATTTTATTTTTAATTAATTTCTTTTTAAAAGGCTGTTTCATTTATCGAAATAGCCTTTTTTTATTATATTACTTAATGCTTTATGTTTAATGTTTTAACTTTAGAAACTATACCCATAAAATCCCGATATGCTTATTAAAAACTTTTTAACTCTACTGGTATTTTTAACAGGTTACCAATTGCTATTTTCTCAAACACGGCAAGACAGTTCCATCCTTTTAAATAATACTGTAGATTCTGCGCTTAGGATCAAAAATCTTAATCCCTATTTTAGCCTGCATGTTGATTCTACCTTAAAATATCCTCTATTAATAAATAAAGACCCGGCAAAATATCATTGGTTTTTAAAAAATACCCCCGTGGGTTTAAAAATTAATAAAGACAATGGTGAATTAACATTTAAAGCGGATAAATCCTACTTTTTATCGGGTAGGTTAAAATACGATTACGAGTACAAGGTTTCTTTAAGTGTGCAAAACCTTGATAAACCGGACGAAAGGGTAGATACAAGTTTTATCTTACTGTTTTACAACACAGAAATAATTCCTTCGAAAGTTAAACCAACCGTTACCACTACCCTTTTTATTGATGAAGGCGATACGGTGAGTTTTAAAATACAGTGTGATAATGGAAGTTTTCCTATTGATGAAATTACTTATTTTAGTAATTATCCAATAAAATCAAGTACGCCTGTTACAAAATGTGATGATGATTTTACCTGGTATGCCCCATTCGATTTTATTAAAGAAACGGATAAAGACAAAGTAAAAAAGGTAGAGATCTATTTTATCGGCACCAATAAATTTAATAATCGCGACACTTCAATCATTAATATTATTGTAAAGGAGAGTATCAACTATCCCCAGCAAGTTAAAGAATTTGGTATTTTACGACAAGATATTGAAAAGTATGTACTGCAGTTAAAAAGTAGTTTTAGGCTAGTGGATAAAAGAATTAGAAAAATTAAGGGTACAAGAACCAGATTTGATATGGCTTCTGCTTCAACTGCACTTGGCGGTACCGTATTTTCTTCCTTACCGGGCAGTAGTCAGCAAACCACCGGTAAAATATTACCAAGTGTAGGCGTAGCCTTGGTTCCGGTTAAGGAAGCTACAGCACCATCCAGCAATTCTGATCAAAATTCGGCAACGCTTATTAGAAACAGCATTAAAAGATTGGAATATTTATTGGCCGATAACCAGTTGGTAAATGAAAAAGATGCCGGCATATTGGAAAAATCACGTAAGCTCAAAGAAGAATTAAAACAGAGCCAGATACAATTAATAGACATACCTATTGCAGAAGAAAACCTTAGCAGTAAAGAGCTGGATGATTATTTTAATAATCCTAAAGTAAATAAGAAATATAGGGTTAAGCATAATAAATAAGTTTATAAAAGACAGCGGTTTTTAAAGCTAGCAATAGTGGATATTGACAGTTTATTTAGTTAATTTACTCCAGGTTAGCAGATGTTAAGCTGTTTTAATTGGTTTGATTTCAATAATTTATCTATTATATAATGAGTTTAAAAGTTGGTATTACCGGCGGAATAGGTAGTGGTAAAAGTACGGTATCAAAAATTTTTGAAATTTTAGGCATACCCATTTTTAATGCCGATGATGCAGCCAAAAGGTTAATGAATACCGACGCTGCTTTGAAAGAAAAATTGGTAAACGAATTTGGTGCTACAATATATACCAATGGAAATTTAAACCGCCAGGTATTGGCTGCAGTAGTTTTTAATGATGCAGGTAAATTAGCAACACTTAATGCTATAGTTCACCCCGCTACCATTGCTGATGCCGAAACCTGGATGAAACAACAATTAACCCCCTATGTAATAAAAGAAGCGGCACTAATTTTTGAAAGTGGCGGCGATAAAAACCTGGATATTGTTATTGGTGTTTTTTGTCCGGAAGTATTGCGCATTCAACGGGTGATAGCCCGCGATTCAATCACTAAAGAAGCTGTAATAAATAGGATGGATAAACAAATGAAGGAGGATAAGAAAATGAGTTTGTGTAATTATATAATAACAAACGATGACCTGATTTTAGTAATTCCGCAGGTACTTAAAATACACAATATCTTGCTTAATTTAGCCAGATCATAATGGCGCTTGCGGAAGCTATACTATCTCTTTAGCTTTTTTGTTTAATCTTAACCATCAGTCCAAATACCTTTACACATAAATGCCGTTTACCTGAAAATTGCTATTAATTAAATAGAATTGTCAAATAAACGGCGTTGCTATAGTATGTTCAATATTTATATTCAGGGCGGCATCCTTGGCACAGTTATTTAGTATCTAATAACCTTGACATAACCTTAATTTTTATTTTAGTTTTGCAAGTGCTTCGATAATCCTGACCCAGGCTCTTTCGATATTTACCATGCTGTTTGCAAAGGAAAATCGAACACATTTTGGTTCGCCAAAGGCTTCGCCCATTACAGAAGATACATGTGCGGTGTTTAAAAGATACATCGAAAAATCAGCTGAATTGGTAATGATATTCGTTCCATCAGATTTTCCATAGTAGCTGGACACATCAGGAAAAATATAAAAAGCACCTTCTGGTTCGCTACAAATTATACCCGGTACATCTTTAATGATTTCCATTACTTTAGCCCGTCTTCTTGTAAACTCTTCAGCCATTTCGTAAGATGGTTTTAAGTCGGTAGTTAAAGCAACTACAGCGGCTTTTTGGGTTATAGAACAAGTTGCACTGGTGAACTGTCCCTGTAATTTTTCGCAGGCTTTTGCTACTTCTACATTTGCTGCAATGTAACCCAGGCGCCAACCCGTCATGGCAAAGCCTTTGCTTAGACCATTTATTAAAATAATTCTATCTTTTAAATCGTTAAATTGGGCAATGCTTTCGTGCTTACCTACAAAATTAATATACTCATAAATTTCGTCGGCAATAATGTACACTTTTGGATATTTTCTTAACACATTTGCAAGCCCTTCCAATTCATCTTTACTGTACACCGCACCGCTGGGGTTGCAGGGAGAACTAAACATGAATAAAGTTGTCTTATCTGTAATTGCAGCTTCTAATTGAGCTGGTGTTAGTTTAAATCCACTTTCTAATGAGGTACTAACCTGAACAACAACGCCCCGGGCAATTTTAACCAATTCAGAGTAGGTAACCCAATATGGTGTTGGTATTACCACTTCATCCCCATCATCTACAACAGCTAAAATTGCATTGGCTAAACTTTGTTTTGCACCTGTTGAAGTAACAATATTTTCCGGTTTATAATCGAGGTTATTATCTCTTTTTAACTTAAAGCAAACGGCTTCTCTTAAATCTGCAAAACCGGCTACAGGTGTGTAATGACTCCAATTATCATTGATGGCTTTTATTGCCGCATCCTTTATGTGCTGGGGCGTGTCAAAATCTGGTTCTCCCAAACTAAGGTCGATAATATCGATGCCCTGAGCTCTTAATTCACGACCAAGTTTGGCCATTTTTAATGTTTCCGGTTCTGCAAACCTGTCTAATAACGAAGATATATACATGTACGATAATTTTAGGATTGCAAACTTACTGTAAACAAAACATAGTACAAGGGACTCTTTTAATTGTTTTTAAAAGCAACTTTAATTTTATAGTTGCAATTACACAAAACCTCTATTGGTATTGACTATTAAAAGGTTTACACGTCTTATTAACAGCTAATTTAAAATCAACTTTATACCTACTTTTCGTAAACTAAATATTGCCATGGGTAAAGGTTAAATTCTTTTTGTAAGGTAAAATCTACGTCAACCTGGTGAAAAACGTCTATAAACTTACCCGTTAAATGTTTATCCGTAATGGTGCAGCAAATATTTTTATTGCTCATATTTAACAATACAAAAACCTCTTTATTGCCATTTTTGCGCAAATAAGTTATTACGTTATCGGGGGTATTGTTAAATAAATCTAGTGAGTTCGCCAGTTCATCATTGCATAAAGCCGGGTTATTTTTATGAAGGTAAAGTAGTGTTTTATAAAAATCCTGCAATTCATAAGTTCCATTCCAGGCGATGGTGTCTTTATCAAAAAAAGCCAATCTTTTTAGGTTGGGTAATTCCTGGCCGCTATATATCAAGGGAATCCCTTTTCGGGTAAAGCTTAATACAGCAAGGGGTTTTGCCGCATCACCATATTTTTCGTATTCAGTTCCGTTCCAGGTATTTTCATCGTGGTTGGTGGTAAACCATAATGGAATTGCCGGGTAATTATTTACAGAATCGTACTGTTGAAGTATGGTTTGTAAAGGCTGCAGGTGTTGATCTCCTTTATAAAAATCTTCCGTTTTGTGCATCCATGTCCAGGTATAGCAAGCGTCAAAAGCCTGGTAATAATCCGGGTGTTCAAGGGGATCGCTTTCGGCTAACCAGAAAAGGGTTTTTATTTTTTCCAATGCTGTTCTGGCCTGCACCCAAAAATCGAGCGTTACCCAAAAAGCAAGGTCGCAACGAAAGCCATCAATATCACATGCTGTAACCCAGTACAACATGGCTGCAATCATTGCTTTTCTAAGTTCGGGGTTATTATAATCCAGTTCAATGATATCATCCATGCCACTGGCAATTTTAAAATCGTTGGTTTCGCTATCCTTTTTATAATATTCGGGATTTGATTTTGTCCATACATGATCCCATCCGGTATGGTTGGCAACCCAATCGATGATTACTTTAAAACCTAAACTGTGCGCATATTTAACAAGGGTTTTAAAATCGTTGAGGTTTCCAAATTCAGGATTTATGGAGCAGTAATCACTACAGGCATACGGACTACCCATAGTACCTTTTTTATTTTTTTGTGCAATGGGTGTAATTGGCATAAACCATAAAGTTGATACCCCTATATCTTTTAATCGGGGTAATTCTTTAGCAAATGCCTCAAAGGTTCCTTCGGTAGTATATTGCCTGATATTTACCTCATAAACATCCGTATTAATTATCCAGGTTGCTTTTTTAAAGATCATGTTTGCAAAAAATTAAGTGAAAGAATAACGTACGGCATTGCACAAACCAATAAAATAAAAGCTGCAATTTTAAAAGCGATCGTTTTGTAAAGCTGAGTTTTTGTACTCTTCAAAAATAAGAGATTGATTTGATAGTTTAGATCAATAATATACCAGGTTTGTTGTTATTGCCGGAAAGGCCCCAAGCATAATATTTTGCCGTTTAGGCGTTAAGACGTTTTTGTTGCACCTAATTGTTGCCGGGAAGGCGGTAAGGCATTAAGCCTACTATTTTGCCGTTTAGTCTTAAAGACGTTTTTGTTGCAACTAATTATTGCCGGGAAGGTGGTAAGTCATTAAGCCTACTATTTTGCCGTTTAGGCGTTAGACGTTTTAGTTGTAATTAAATTATTACTGGTAAGGAAGATAAAACGAAGTTAATTAGGGCCTGCCAAGCGTACTAATAAATAGTAGGCACTGATAACTCATAACTTCTAACTCATAACTTTCTACTCCTTACTTAATTTTACCAATGAATTGTACCTTTACCGGGATGAAACAATTTAATGTGCCTTTTATATATCGGAGTCCGTTGATAGCGGCTGTTAAAAATAAACGCAAAGAGCAGGATAAAATGAAGAAAGACTTTACGCCTGCCTTGCTGGATTTTGGTCCGTTGCAAATATATTTAGCCCGTCATTTTGGCTTTTGTTATGGTGTAGAAAATGCCATTGATATAGCTTTCAGAACCATTGAGGAAAACCCCGGTAAACGTATTTTTTTATTAAGTGAGATGATTCACAATCCTCAGGTAAATACAGACCTTTTGCTGCGCGGCGTGCAATTTTTACAGGATACACAGGGCAACCAAATTATACCTTTCGAAACTTTAAGTAAAGAGGATATTGTAATTATACCCGCCTTTGGAACAACCCTTGCAATTGAGGCATCCCTAAATGTACTGGGCATTGCAACAGAAAAATACAATACTACCTGTCCATTTGTAGAAAAAGTTTGGAACAGAAGTCAGCAGATTGCCACAAAAAATTACAGTGTGGTAGTACATGGAAAACCTACGCATGAAGAGACCCGCGCCACTTTTTCGCATGCGGCACAACATTCTCCAACGGTGGTGGTAAATGATATGCGGGAAACAATTGAACTAAGTAAATACATAAACGGCGAAAAAGAAAGCAGCCTTTTTTACGAAGAATTTAAAGGGAGATTTTCTCAGGGTTTCAATGTAGAAACAGATTTAAACCGCTTCGGTGTGGTAAATCAAACTACTATGCTGGCAAGTGATACGCAAGCGATCTCCGACTTTTTAAAGCAGGTGATGATTGATAAATTTAGCTTAACTGAAAACACAGTGGATAGCCACTTTGCCGACACCAGGGATACCCTTTGTTATGCCACCAACGATAACCAATCGTCCGTAGTTGGGCTATTACATACCGAGGCCGATATGGCCATTGTTGTTGGCGGTTATAATAGCAGCAATACAGCTCATTTGGTTGAATTATGTGAAGAGAAATTACCCACTTATTTTATAAGTTCTGAAAAAGCTATTGAAACTGCAACGGATATTTTGCATTACAATTTCCATACAAAGCAAAGTGTACAAACCACCAACTTTTTGCCGGCTAAGGAACCTGTAAAAATTTTACTGACCTCCGGGGCAAGTTGTCCGGATGCAATGGTTGAGGATGTTATAGCCAAATTAATTTCATTTTATCCAGGCAGTAAAAGCATCCGGAATGTACTGGAACAATTTATATAATGTTTGTATTTTTTTCAATTAATTTTCAGGCATGGCTTTAACAATACCTATGGCTACTAACCGTATTTATCGCATTTCGGTTAGCGTATTCTTCTTTATTGCAGGCTTTGTATTTGCCTCCTGGGCCAGCCGCATTCCAGATATAAAAATGGCTTTGCACTTAAGCGATGCCGGTTTAGGAACCGTTTTACTGGCCTTACCTGCTGGCTTACTTACCGGCTTACCACTGGCTGGTTTTTTAGTGTCGAAATATGGTAGTAAAAAGATATTGATTGCAGGTGCAATTTTGTACCCCGGTATTTTAATTTTATTAGGACTTGCCAATGCTCCGCTTTACCTGATGGGGGTCTTATTTATATTTGGCTTTTGCGGCAACTTAATTAATATTGCCGTCAATACCCAGGCTATTGGTGTGGAGGCTAAATATGGCAGGTCAATTATGGCATCCTTTCATGGGTTATGGAGCCTGGCAGGTTTTACAGGTGCGGGTTTCAGTACGCTGATGATTAATTATCATTTTTCACCGGCACATCATTTCTATATAATCTTCGTGACTGCTTTTTTATTAATGCTTGTAGCTTTTAATCACACACTCCCGCAGGAAACAAAAAATACAAAACAATCGTTTTTTACAAAACCAGATAGTTTTATTCTTAAACTCGGTTTTATTGCTTTTGGCTCACTGGTGTGCGAGGGTACTATGTTTGATTGGAGTGGCGTATATTTTCAAAAAGTACTACAGGTTTCAAACACACTTCGTACCGTTGGTTATATTGCCTTTATGAGTGCTATGGCAAGTGGCCGGTTTATTGCTGATTGGCTGGTAACAAAACACGGGGTTAAAAAAATGCTTCAAATGAGTGGTATTACTATTTCTACAGGTCTGCTTATTGCCGTACTTTTCCCTTTTATACTTCCCGCAACAATTGGTTTTTTATTGGTTGGTTTGGGTGTTTCTTCCGTAGTTCCTTTAACTTTTAGTCTTGCTGGTAAATCTGCAAAAATGGAAGCGGGTGCTGCTTTATCAGCCCTATCAACAATTGGTTTTTTGGGTTTTTTATTGGGCCCTCCACTTATTGGATTTATTGCTCAGGCGGCAGGTTTACGTTGTTCTTTTGCAGTTATTGCACTTTTTGGTTTAAGTACAACTATACTGACAACGAAAATTAAAATGGACTAAAGTTTTTATTAATTATTAGTTGTTTAAATTTTAGTTTTTATACTGTAATAATTTTTACTATATTTTCGATCAGGAACAGATTCAACAATATATTATACCAATCGGTATTATATATTGCTCAAACTTAGGTAATAGTGCGCTTACCTGGCAATAATATTTAAGGAAACCAATACACTTTCAGATAAGGGAAAAGAGGAGCCACCAACATTAAAATCACGCCGGTTAATTACAAAACTTCCTGTAAAAAGATATCCTTCCTTTTGTTTTTGAGCAACAAAATTAAATTTAATAGTTTTTGTAATGCCTTTAATGGTGAGATGACCTGTAAAAATGTATTCATCTTTTTTGGGAGTGGTTATAATACCTGTACTTATTAGATGGATTAGCGGATACTTTTCAACATCAAAATAAGATTCCTTTTTTAGATGTTCATCTCTGGATCCATTATCGGTATTTACTGTAGCAGCAGCTATGGTTACATCAAATAATGCCGATGGAATATTTGCCGCATCAAAACTTAATTTTCCTTTAAGACCTTTAAAATCACCATTGGTTTTTAAACCGAAATTTTTTATTATAAAATGAACTTTACTTTCCTCCTGTACAGGGACTAGCTTAATTTGAGCAAACATATTATTAGATAGGCCTAAAAAAGTTAGTATAAAAATATATAATTTCATTTAAGCGTTTAATATATTAACGAAAAAAGTGATAAATTGTTTGTATAAGCTGCAATTTTAACTCCATCTTTTTATACGCTTATCAATATTTAAAAACACAGCATAAGATTTAAAACAATTGTCACGGTAATTAACCAGTTTGAATATCATATTAACAAATACATCATGTCTAAAAATATATTTGTCTTAGTCTTATGTATTAAATTGAATTTTTAAATTAAATATTTACTTTTTAAAGATAATTGCAATTATAGTATGGCATAAATATTATTTCTATATTAAATTTCAGTTTACATTTAAACTTATACCACGCTGTTATTGTAGTCTGTTTTTTACAATAATTTTCACTTTCAGCCGCCTCTCAACCTACAACTATGTCAAGTTTTAATTGCACCACCCTATTGTCTATTTTATTACTTACCTCAACCATTTGTACGAGGGCACAAGATCCCCTGGATAATATTTTACCTGTTCGTGGCTTATGCATTAGTGCCCCGCGACCACAAAATCTGGATAGGTTTGTAAAGTTTATTACGGAAGAACTACCCCTCAATAAAATTAACTCCCTTATTTTAAGGGTAGACTATAATTATCAATTCCAAAGTCATCCCGAATTAAGCGACTCTATTGCACTGTCGATAGTTGATGTAAAAAAAATAGTAGCGGCCTGCAAACAAAATAATATTCGACTTATTCCTCAGATAAATCTGTTGGGTCACCAATCCTGGGCTGGCACAACAGGGAATCTTTTAAAAAAATATCCTCAATTTGATGAAACTCCTCAGGTTAAAATGCCGGTAATTTATATGTGGCCTAACCCTGATAGTTTGTATTGCAAAAGTTATTGTCCGCTTAACCCGGATGTACACCCCATTATTTTTAGTTTAATTGATGAAATATGTTCCGTTTTTGAATCAACCGCTTTTCATGCCGGAATGGATGAAGTATTTTACCTCGGCGATAATAAATGTCCCCGTTGTGCAGCAAAAAATAAAGCTATTTTATTTGCCGGGGAAGTAAATAGTATTCAACAACATTTAGCCCTCAAAAATATCCAACTTTGGATATGGGGAGATCGCTTAATCGATGGCCGAACCACCGGTGTGGGCGAATGGGAAGGAAGTTACAATAGTACCCAGCCTGCTATAAATCTTCTTGATAAAAAGGTAATAATTTGCGATTGGCATTATGATAAAGCAGAAAGGACGGCACTTTATTTTGCTGCAAAAGGTTTTAAAGTGATAAGCTGTGTCTGGAAAATTCCTGCTGTTACCATTGCGCAAATCAATCAAATGGCAGGGTTCAGGCAAAAGGCAACACTTAAAACCAAAATTTTTTATAAAGGAATAATGCAAACGATCTGGTCGAATTCAACTACATTTTTAGATGATTACTATGCCCTTAAAAATGGTACTATTATTGATTCCGCTACAGAAAATAATAGTTTTAAAGCCATGGTAAATACGATCAACAGCCTTAAAACTTCCATAAATAAATAGGCTGGTATGAATCAAAAATTAAAGGTCATCATTACAGGAAGTACTGGAATGGTTGGCGAAGGTGTATTAAATGAATGTTTATTAAGTGATAACGTAGAAAAGATAGTAGTCATTAATCGAAAATCCTGTGGCGTTTATCATCCTAAACTGATTGAAATAATTCATTCCGACTTTTTTGACCTGCATGCACTCGAAAATAAATTGGTTGATTTTGATGCATGCTATTTTTGTTTGGGTATTTCTTCGGTGGGTGTTAAAAAACTGGAATATTACAAATTAACTTATGACTTAACACTATTATTTGCCAATTTTTTGTACCAAACAAATCCCAACTTAACTTTTTGCTATGTAAGCGGAGCCGGTACAGATTCTTCAGAAAAAGGATGGTCACATTGGGCCAGGGTAAAAGGTAAGACAGAAAACGACCTCCAGAAATTATCATTCAAACAAATATTCTGTTTCAGACCAGCTTTTATAAAACCTACTGCAGGCTTAAAATTCTCCAACCCGCTTTATAAGTATATCAATTGGATTTTTCCTATTGCAAGAGTCATTTATCCCGGGGGTTTTTGTACCCTCAAAGAAGTAGGATTAGCAATGCTGTACGTTACAAGGAAAGGTTTTAATAAAAATATTGTTGATGGTAAGGATATTATTAAATTAGCGTCACTTGAAATTTAATATGTTCCCATTATTTAACTGTGTTTTAGGGATATAAAGTTCTTTAACATGGTTTAAAAAATGTGCAAAACCAAAATACCCCTGAAAATAAAAACTGATGGTTAAAAATAAAATTCGGTTATAAATTACCTATCCATTTATATTATCAACACTGTTGGTAAGTTTTTTTTAGGATTGTTTTTGTAAGAATAAATTTGCCTATAATCAATAAAATAATGGCAGGTAATAATTTATTTGAAATACTTAAAAAAGAAAAACAAATTGGGACAATAAATAATTTTGCAAGGTCGGCAAATATTCTTTTTTGTCTTGTTTAAATGGATATTTTTTTTCGTAGCTCCGTTGTTACTTCTTTGTCATTATATTTTTAAATAGGTGTTAAATAATATTGGTTAAAGTTTTGGATACTGCCAAACATAGCAGGACTTAAAAAACGAAAAAGGGAGTACAACTCACTTAAACTGTTCTCGATGGGAGTGCCGCTTAAGGCAAGGCGATAGCCTTTATTCATTAACATAACTGCCTTTGATGTTTGGGCCATTATGTTTTTAATGTTATGCGACTCATCAAGCATAATATAAAAAAATTCTTTTTCCTTCAATTAAAATTATCAAGGATAGTGGTATATTGGTTTTCAATATTGCATCAACAGAAAAGGAACTACACCGCTTATAGGCACAGGATCCAATTTTAAAAGGACTTATTTTAAAAGCTGAAAATTTTAATATTTTGGTTACCTCAAACAATGTTTTAAAATTTAAAAGCAGGATGAAAGAATTTGGTTTTCTGGTTGAGTAGCAGATATTATTTAAAAAACTATGTTGAAAATGCATTAAATTATACCGATTGCATAACCATATGAACCAATTACACATTTTACAGCTTTTACCTGCTATACTTTATTTAAGTTTAATAGAGATACCTTAAATGACGTCAGGTTAACAGGGTGGGTAAAATAATTATTATAATTAAACAGCCATTTGCACAAATACTACAATAATTTTACTGGACCTTAAGTTGAACTTCTATTTTAAATTTTAAACTAAAATAATTTAAAATTAAACTATGAAACGTAAAATATTTCTATTGTTGTTTGCTATATTTTTTGTTTGCGTGCTGCAAGCACAAAATAAAATGCTTGATAGCTTAATAGAAAGATTAAACATTCATAAAACCATAGATTCTGAATATGTTCTTACCCTTCATCGCATAAGTTACCGGCTAAGTGAAAAAGATATTCACCGTTCCTTTTTTTATTATGAAAAAGTAATGTATTACAGCGATAGTCTTAAATTTATTTACGGCAAATCCCTTGCTCAAATTAATCTTGGAATTTTACTGAATGCATCTGCAAATTTTGATGCCAGCAATAAAGCTTATTTCAAAGCTATTGACTATGCCGATGGCTGTGGTGCCTTAAGGTTGAAAGCAGTTTCATTAAACAATATTGGAGAGAATTTGCAAATTTTGAAAGACTTTTCAAAATGCAGAAAGTATACTTACGAAGCGATCCTAATAAATAAAAAGCTTAAAGCCTGGCGTGGGGTTGCTATAAACTATGAGCTGCTGCAGAAATGTGACCTGAAAGAAAAATTATATAAAAATGCAAAAAATAACCTTCAGCTTGGTTTGCCATTTGCAGATAAAGCAGCAGAAAGTTATATTTATGCGCAGTATTTTACAGGCTTTGGTAAATTAATGGCTGTAGAAAATAAAACAGATTCGGCAATAATGTATTTTTCGAAAGCAATGGACCAGGCCAGGCAACAAGGTGATTTACGAAACGAATTTCTATGCTTTCTAGCCCGGGCAGAATACTTAAAAAATTTACCGAATCATAATAAAATTATTTTGTTGGATAGTGCCCTTGCCATCGCCCGACAAACCAGTTATCTTGAGGATGTTGCCAAGGCTGCTGAACAATTATCTAACTTATATCAGGAGATGAAATTAAAGGACAGTTCAATGCTTTATTACCGTATTTACCGTACAGCGGCTGATTCTCTTTTTTCTGAAAATAATAAAAGAAATGTAATTATAAACGAGTCGGAATGGAGGATAAAAAAAAAGGAGATCGAAAATACCCAATTAACCACCTTATCCGGTTTGCAGCATAAAGATCTTGCTATCAAAAATATCTTATTGATCGTTGTTTTTCTATCGCTGATATTATCTATAGCCATTGCCTTTTTTATTTATAAAAATAGTAATATCGAAAAAAGACGCACCGAAGCCGCATTAAAACAAAAAATAGCGGAGATACAAATGCAGGTCCTTCGGGCACAAATGAACCCTCATTTTATTTTTAACAGCCTCAACAGCATCGAGAACTTTATGATGCAAAATGAAAAGCGTTTGGCCAGTGATTACCTTAATAAATTTACCCGGCTTATCCGAACTATATTAGATAGTAGTTTAAATGAGTTAATACCCATTTCAAAAGATATGGAAACCCTTCAATTGTATATTGATCTGCAACAATTAAGGTTTAATAATAAATTTACCTACATAACTTATATACAACCTCAAATTTTAAATGGCGATTATAAAGTACCCTCCCTTATTATTCAGCCTTTTGTTGAAAACGCTATTGAGCATGGTATAGCCCATAGTGAAAGAACCGATTTAACTTTATCTGTTACAGCAAATCTGCAAAACAAATATATCGTGTATACTATTAAAGATAATGGTATCGGAAGGATTCAGTCTGCTACCTATAATAAACAAAATAAACGACACCATAAAAGTGTAGGCCTGGCTATAACAGCAGATAGAATTCATATATTTAACGGCTTAGCATCTACCAATGAGGATATAACAATTAATGATTTATATGATGCTAATAAAAAGCCGGCGGGTACGAGTATTACTGTAAAAATTAAATTAATTTAAAATGGAAAAGATAAGTGCCATTATAGTTGATGATGAAATAAATAGCATTCAAAACCTGCAGCAAAAACTGACTGAATTTTGTCCCTCCATAGCTGTTGTTGCAATGGCACAAAAACCTGAAGAAGCTATATTCTTGATTAACCACTATAAACCTGAAGTTCTTTTTTTAGATATTGAAATGCCGAAGATGAGTGGTTTTAGAATGTTGGAAGAATTAAAGGAAGTTGATTTTGAAATTATATTTACAACTGCTTACAACCATTATGCCATTGAAGCCATTCGTATTGCGGCCTTTGATTACTTACTTAAACCCATTGCAATAAAGGACCTGCAACAAGCCGTAGAACGTTTAAATGAAATTAGGGTTCATCAAACAAAAGAAAAAATAGATATCCTTCGATCATCTTTGAATGATAATAAAACCCAGGAAGATAAAATAGCCATTGCAACTACAGAAGGACTTGAATTTATACCCATCAAAAATATTCTGCACATAGAATCAAACAGTAATTACAGCAAAATATTTTTTCAAGATCACCATACCTTAACCGTAACCAAATTATTGAAAGATTTTGAAGATATGCTGGTGCCTTATAGGTTTTACAGGGTGCACAATTCGCACCTTATCAATTTAAATTATATTCAAAAATACCTGCGGGGTAATGGCGGAAGGGTAATGATGCAGGATGGAACAGAAATAGAAGTAGCCAGAAGAAAAAAAGAAGATTTTTTAAAAAGAATATCCGGTTAATATAAAAGTTTGTAATTACGCTACAGCAAAATCTATTTTAACCTTAATAAAAGTAGGCTTATTTTTTGCCTTGGTATTAAGGGCTTCTCCATACTAAATTGTTCCTTACTATTTTTTCCGGTTGTTTGAATTACACTCAGCGTAGCTTTTTAAATAAATCCCAAACCACTACCCACCTTTGTAAAAAATATCTCAGCGTTTAATTTTGCAACAGCAATTGGCTTGGCCGGCAGGTCTACTATTAAGGCTACTAAATTTGTTTCAAATTAGGCTGACGAGGACGAATTAAATTCAATATCCGTTTAAATTAATTCTGTTATTTCTCTGAAAAGTTTTTCAATTTTATTGATGTTTTTTGAATCTACGGTAACAGCATGTTTGAGGGTAAACCCATTAAATTCTTCGCCGGTAACTTTACCGGCCGCATCTAATTTGGTTGTAAAATTCATTTTAATAACTACTATAGCATATATAAACTCCGACTTTTTCAAACCCTTATCTTTTAATTATCCATATTCAACAATAGATAGGCTATTTTAAGTGGAGGTTTTTACGACTGTAATTACCAATTCAAACAATATGATCACTTATAAAATTCTTTTCTGCCAATGAGGTTACCGAAATGTTTTCAGTAGTTTTAAACTTGTATTTAAAAGTATTGATAAAAATTAAAGCACTTAAATATAACAAGTGCAATCAGACAGTAACCAATTAAATTTTTCATTGCCTGGCTTTATGGAAGTTGAATTTATTTATTTATACTGATGTATTTTTCAATATTAATTCTATCAATACCGGCTGCTGCTATTTTCTCTACTCCGCTCTGGATAAAGGTATCCTTGATAATTTTAATGGTAAACTTAAAATTATTCCCTTCCCATTCTCTGGCGCTGCAGTAATCCAGCTTTTATACAAACTATCCTGAAGCGTATATTTACCTCCTCCGGCAACAAAAACCACGTCACTATCTTTTCCTTTGTGCAGATCATGTTGCTGAAATGAAAAATGGGTTTCGTTTATGATTTTTATAAAGGATATATTTTTGTTGTATGCAGTAACCACAGTATCTCCATTTTGTATAACAGCAGCAGTTATAAGTTGCCAGCTCCCCACCAGCGGCAAGGCCGGGTTATTCAGGAGATTATTATTGGTTTTAGAACGGCAACAAATTAGCATAGCAACTACAAAATTTGCTATCAGAAAATTTAGTATTCCTCGTATCATTTTAAAAATAGTATTACAAATAATTATTTAAAAATAGGTAGCCCCGACTGGGGCATTTAGCACTTTTAATTTTGTAGGTTACAAATAGGTATCCCCGACTGGGGCATTTTTGTACTCTTACTTTTGTTGGTTACAAATAGGAAGCCCAACTTAGGCATTTAGTACTTTTACTTTTGTTGGTTACAAATAGATAGCCCCGACTGGAGCCTTTATAACAATATAGATTGTATGTAGTGTCTGGTACAAAATACTCAACATTTTTATAATTGGGTCTTTTGATAGAATTCTATATTTGAATCCGGCGGTGCAAAACCACTACTTTCTATCTAAAATATGTACTATCCGGTTGCAGGGTATAAACAGATTTTTCTAAAATAAAGAAAATATTAATTATTAAAAAATCATGACACTTTGTTTAATTCCTATTAACGAATTTTATTTTTAAGAAAATTTATACTTAGTCAAATAAAAACATCAAATTAAAAGCGGTAGCAGTGTTTAAATTTATTCTTGCTCTTACAAATTAGTGTATCAAAAGGCAAAGTAAATTGCCGTTAATAATTTGCAGCATTTTAATGTTATCAATCTAATCAAATTGATATTGCTAACTACTATTAGTTTCCCCTCTTTAATTATATTTAGTATTTGAAATAATAAAATAATTTATCACACCATTTTATTTTAAGAACATAGTCCAAAATTTAAAAATAGGTTCAAATATTATTTTATAAAATAGCCGTTTAATTTTTAAACTAAAATTAAACAGCTGTACAATTATTATGAATCGATTAATAGAAAAAGATTTTAATTTTATCAATGCATAAAGTTATGCAGTAATAGCAGTGTTGGCTTAACAAAATCAGTGTGAAACTCCAAAATTAAGCCTCCGGAAAATCAGCACTTAGTGTTAGATCTCTCCATGCTTCGAAGTTTGCTTTTAACGAAACTGTTTTTTCAATGGCTAAATCTAAAGCAATCTTGCCCAATAATAATCTTAGTTGGGGTGTCTCTGATTCGACAGCCGCAATAATTGCTTCACAACCTCTAACCGGATCTCCCTTTTGTTTGCCGCTTCCTTCCAAACTTGTTGTCATTCTAACCCCAACCGTAGGCGCATAATCCAATAAATTTGTAGCGGTACGGTCTGTGGAACGTCCTGCCCAATCTGTACGAAATGGCCCGGGCTCAACCAATAAAACTTTAATACCTAAGGGTGATACTTCTTTGGCTAAAGATTCTGATAAACCTTCAACAGCAAATTTTGTTGCATGATAAAAACCGGTTGCTGCAAAACCAACCAAGCCACCAATGGAAGAAAAATTAATGATATGACCACTTTTCATTTTGCGCATACCTGGTAAAACAGCTTGTATCATATTTATTAATCCAAAAACATTGGTATCAAACTGTGCCCGTATTTTATCTTCTTCCCCTTCTTCAATACTTGAAAAATAACCATAGCCTGCATTGTTTACCAATACATCAATCTTACCAAAACGCCTTTCGGTTTTTATAATTGCTTCGGCAATCTGTTTTTTATTGTTTACATCAAGCGGTAAAACTAAAGTAGTATTTTCAAAGCCAATTGTCAGGTCTTTTACCAATTCTATGTTTCTTGCTGTTATCACTACCTTCCATCCGCGATTTAATATTAGTTTGGTAAGTTCCCTGCCAAAACCTGTAGAGCAACCAGTTATAAACCAAACCGGACTATTATCATTGTTCATATTATTAAGCTATTAATGGTTAATCTTCAGAATTTTAGAACCGTTAATTTAGATATTAAAACCTATATTGAATTTTATTCAGACACAGAAAGGACTGCAATTTATAGTTTAATAATTTAATTATTTATTAGATAATAGTACCAACAATTGCTTCGCAGCTTCTGCTGAAGATCCGGGATTTTGTCCTGTTATTAACAATCCATCTTTAACTACGTAAGAGGCCCAATCTGCTTTTTTAGTATAGATACCTCCTTTATTTTTTAGTTCATCTTCTAATAAAAAAGGAACAATTTTTGTTAATTTAACGGCCTCTTCTTCGGTGTTGGTAAATCCTGTAACGTTTTTACCTTTTACCAATGGATCGCCATTTTCTTCTTTTACATTTAATAACACTGAAGGTGCATGACATACAGCCGCTACCGGCTTTTTAGTTTTCCAGAATGCTTCAATTAATTTTATTGAGTCGGAATCATTGGTTAAATCCCACAACGGACCATGTCCGCCCGGATAAAATACAGCATCAAAATCAGCAGCAGAAACCGTTGATAATTTTTTCGTATTAGATAAAATCTCCTGTAATTCCTGGTCCTTGTCAAAACGTTTTGTTGCTTCGGTTTGGTTAGCTGGTTCAGCACTTTTTGGATCAATTGGCGGCTGACCGCCTTTCGGAGAAGCAATGGTAATGCTTGCACCTGCATCTTTAAAAATATAGAAGGGGGCTGCAAATTCTTCAATCCAAAAACCTGTCTTATGGCCTGTATTGCCCAACTCGCTGTGCGAGGTTAATACCATTAATATTTTCATTGTTATATTTATTTTATTTTTTAGAATAATTAATTACAAACACCAGCAGGTGTGCAAGAAACTCCTGTGGAAATTATTTCCACCGCGGGTTTTTCTTCCTCCCATACTTTATTTAAAACTTCAGTAAATAGCTCAGTAGGCTGCGCTCCGGAAACTGCATACTTTTCGTTAAAAACATAAAATGGAACTCCCTGCACGCCTATTTGTTGGGCGTAGACCTGGTCTTCTATTACCTCATTTCTATACTCTTCACCTTCCAATACTTTTGTTATTTCCATTGCATCCAAACCAACCTTTTTTCCGATTGTTACGAGTGTTTCGTTATCCCCAATATTTTTTCCATCGGTGTAATAGGCCGCAAATAAGGCTTGTTTCATTTCATTTTGAACACCATGTTTTTTAGCCAGATGTACAATACGGTGGGCATTCATGGTATTGCATAAAATAGTTTTATCAAAATTAAATTCAAGTCCTGCCTCACTTGCAATTAAGGCCATTGAATCACTCATTTTCTTCCCTTCTTCGGTGGTGGTTCCTTTACGTATACCCAAATATTCATGCACGGTTTGTCCAGGTACTACTTTCATTTCCGGATCTAGCTGAAAGCTTCTCCAAATAATTTCAACTTTATCTTTTTGAGGAAAGTCTTTCAGTGCATTTTCAAATTTTCTTTTGCCAATATAGCAAAACGGGCAAGCGATATCCGACCATATTTCTATTTTCATATTCTTGTTTTAATATTGTTAACTCCTTTGATCCAAAGGAATCGCTGTAGATTTTATTATAATTATATAAATGGTTAGACTACTGCAGCGAAAAAAAATGCAATTAAATCTAAACCTTATTATGGTAAATTATTTATGGGTTGGTTGACCAAATGGAAGCATCTTTTACAAAAATGCGTCTGTTTAATTTTAACTGCGCTATTATTAATTCGGCAAAATCTTCAGGGTGCATAACCTTTTCAGGATCGCCTGTTATCAGGTTGGCAGCGGTAGCCAAATCTGTAACTACGGTACTGGGTGTTAATGCCGTTACCCTGATATTATGCTTACGTACCTCAAGCATTAATGAATTTGTTAAACCCATCACGCCAAATTTTGATGCACTGTAAGCACTGGTTAAGGCATTGCCATTTAAACCGGCAGTGGAAGAAATATTGATGATATCACCTGTTTTTCTTTGAATCATTTGTGGTAAAACAGCCCGGGTAACGTAGTACACACCAAATAAATTTACCTTGATCTGTTGCTCCCATTCAGAAGGTTGTAAAGTTAAAAAATTACCGAAAGTACCAGTACCTGCATTATTAATAAGGATATCGATATTACCCAGTTGCCCGCTAATTTTTTCTACAGCTGCATTTACGGCTTCGATATCACTAACATCAGCAGTTGCTATGGCAACTTTTACACCCAAATCACTTACTGTTTTGGCCACAGCGTTAAGGTCTGTTGCTGTTCGGGCAATCAGCCCTACGGAGGCACCTTCTTTAGCAAGTGCAATTGCAATTGCACGACCAATACCCTTACCAGCACCTGTTACCAATGCTATTTTCCCTTTTAATGATTCCATTATTTACTATTTATTATTATTAATAAATTGCTATCAAAAAGTAAATTTTTACTTAATTATTTTTATTTTTTTTCAATATTATTATTTATAGTTTTCATTTACATCTGTTTCGGCACTACTGTTTATAAGTTTGAATTTGAAACATTCAGCAATTCATTATCAATCCAATTAAAGATAGAAGCTGTTTGATTATTTTTATTTTCATGTCTTATAACAGCAATTTTTGAACCTATATTTTAAAGTTCTTTAATAATCACTCTGATTATTGCAATAAAATAATTTTGTTTTGCAAAGTTATGCTGCTTAAGATTTAATAAAGTTGAGAAAGGATAAGAAATAACCTTGATATAGATTAAGTAAATTATTTTTTAGGTATAATATTTTTCCTAATCCTGCTTAATGTTTCGGGAGTAATTCCTAAGTAAGATGCTACAAGATTTTGAGGTATGCGTTGAATTATTTGTGGATGAAAGGTTGTCAGGTTCAGGTATTTTTCTTCGGCAGTATAGGTGTTGGAAATTATTAATCTTTTTTCTTTTGAGATAATATTATTTTGAAATAAAATTCTAAAATAACGTTCCATTTTTGGTACCATTACCACCATCTCTTCAAAATGTGCGAGATTGATCATTAATAATTCACTGTCGTCAATTGCATCAATATTATAACCGGCATTTTCGCCGGATAAAAAACTATAGGTATCAGCTATCCACCACCCTTCCCAGGCAAATTGAATTATATGCTGGTTTCCCTTATCATCTATATTGTAAGATTTAAGTAAACCCTTTTCAACAAAACACAGGTATCTGCACAGATCACCTGCTTGCAGGAGGTATTGTCTTTTTCTAACTATTTTAGGTATAAAATAATTTTTAACAAGTGACTCCTCCTCACTTGTAAGCAACACTTTCTCTTTAACGTGTGTAAAAAATACTTCGAACATGAACTACAAAATTAAGTTGAATAATTTTTTATCTACAAAAAAATAGTGGTCTTTCGTTTTACAGGTATCTTCTAATTGAAAAGGCTGCAGCATCTTATTAATATTTATTTTTGGATTAAAAATAGCATCTACTTTAAATGACAACGTTGTCATTTAACATTACTGTTGTCGGGTAATAACAGTAGCCGGTTAAGAAAATAGCAGGCTACCAAACTTTTAAAACTTATCACATAAAAAAAGGTAACCAAACTTAGTTACCCTTATAAATACTTAACTTAAGGTATTTAATTTTACTTGTTTTTAAATTATTGCAACAGTGTTGCTGCAGCTTCGTTGCCTTGCATCATAGCCTGATCCAAAGCTGTTTTACCATTTACATCTTTAATTGTTTTATCAGCCCCGGCATTTAACAATAGTTTTAATATTTCTACATGTCCAAAAGTAGCGGCAAATATCAATGCCGATGCATGGTTATAGTTAAGTTCATTTATATCAACCTTGTTTTTTAGCAAGAGCTTTACCAATGCAGTATTACCATTAAAACAAAGGCCCATTAAAGCGGTATTACCTGCTTTATCCTGCGCATTTACATCAGCACCATGCGCTAATAAAATAGAGCTGATTGCTACCTGCCCATTATAGGTTGCAATAATTAGTGGCGTAAATCCATTTGATTGTATACTGTCTATAATTAATGGATTTTGCACCAGCATCGCTTTAAGGCTTGTGGTATCTCCGCTGCGGCATACCTCATACACATCTTTTATTTGTGCGGTACAATAATTTTGCAGCAATAGTAGTACCCAGACCAAGGCAATAATTTTATTTACTTTCATACCGTTTTTTACTTTTCAATTTAAATAAATGGTTGTCATTTTTTAATGACAACCATTTATTTTTTGTGTTGAAATAAATTATTTTTTTATAAAATCTGCAGCAGTAAAGCCAAGCGCAGTGGCTACGCGCATACCATAATTTCTATCTGCCTTATAAAAGAAAGTGATCATTTGCATTTGTACTGCTTTATCTTTTACCTGACCAAGATCTGCTACCAGATTGGCAATTAAATGATCCTGATTTTCTTTGTTGAAAGAGCGGTACAAATCACCTGCTTGTGCAAAATCGTTGGTCTTTTCAATTTTACGTTGAGATATGGCTACATTACTATAATGTGTTTGAGCAACTTTAAAAGTACTGTCATCTGTAAGGGTATTTGCTTGTACACTTGGTTGATAATTTACATCAGATGTAACGGCTGCATTATCGGCTAGACCGTTTTGGTTATAGTTTGCGGCCTTACTATTTTTTGGTGCATTAACTGTGATCTTTTGAAAATTAGCGCCAAGGCGATAACGCTGCGCATCAAAATAACTGAATAAACGACCCTGTAATAAACGATCTTCACTGGGCTCTATACCTGGTACCAGATCAGCCGGAGAAAAGGCGATCTCTTCAATATCTTCAAAATAATTTTTTGGATTCTTATTCAAGGTCATGGTACCAACTTTTACCAATGGTATCAAATTTACCGGCCATATTTTAGTAGCATCCAAAGGAGAAAAATCAAAATTATTAAGTTCTGTTTCTTTTATCATTTGCACGTAGAGGTCCCAAGCTGGATTATTGCCTTTTGCAATATTATCATATAGGTCTGCAGTAGCATGCTGAAAATCCTGCCCTTGTATTGCTGCGGCTTCGGCAGCCGTAAAAGTCTTAACACCCTGTAAGGTTTTCCAGGTGTATTTAACATAGGTAACTTCGCCTTTTGCATTCACCCATTTAAAGGCGTGAACGCTGCTTCCGTCTATATTGCGGTAGCTGGCAGGAATGCCTAAATCACTATACAAATAGGTTAGCATGTTGGTGGCTTCCGGAATATGAGAGAAAAAATCAAATATTCTGTTTGGATCTTGTTTATTGGTTATTGGGGATGGCTTTAAAGAATGCACCATATCGGGAAATTTTATGGCATCTCTTATAAAAAACACGGGAAGGTTATTGCCAACGATATCATAGTTACCTTCTTCTGTATAAAATTTTGTAGCAAAACCACGTGGATCACGCAAAGTTTCAGGAGAACCGGAAGAATTTATTACCAAAGAAAAACGAACGGCAAGTGCTGTTATTTTTCCTTTAGCAGAAAATAGTTTAGCTTTTGTAAATTCATCAAAATTAGCGGCTGCAACAAACTCACCAAAGGCACCTGCTCCGCGCGGATGTACCACTCTCTCCGGAATTCTTTCTCTATCAAAGGAGGCTAATTTTTCTACCAGGTTTATATCCTGCAATAAAACAGGTCCTGTAGATCCTGCCGTTTGAGAGTTTTGGTTATCACCTACAGGTGCACCTGAATTGGTTTTTAATAGGGTGGTTTGCGCCTGTAAGGAAAAGGCTGTTACCAATAAAATTATGGACACTTTTAATTTTCTCATAAATGGTTTTTTGTTTAATTTATTCGGTTTATTACAATATTAAAATTCAACGCGAAGGTGTGGATAAATTGATTATAAATTCAATTGATATTATTTATGAGCATATAGATTTTGACTATGTATTAAACGAAAATGTTAACTAAAATGTGTATATAATGAATGTATACCTGCAGCGGATTTCAAGGGTTATTATTAATAAAAAATTAAAATATTTATTGTTAACTACCTGATATAGAAAAAAGAATATGTTGATATTATAAATTTTTATTGTGTGTAAAAGAAAGTTCAACTAAATTTTTCCTGCCTATTTTAGGTATAATTTATAAACCCTGATTTGTTTTATAAATTTTCTATCTTATAATTTATCTACCATCAGGTAACTGCTTGAAGCAGGGCTTTTGTTACTAATATCAAGGAACTAACAAAATAAATAGCCAATTAAGTCAATAAAATAATATAGAAAGTAATTTTGTAAATTTGTAGAACATTAAGCTTTGAACAATAATGGCAAAATATATAAACCCTTTTACCGATTTTGGTTTTAAGAAAATATTTGGAGAAGAGGCCAGCAAGCCACTGCTTATAGATTTTTTAAATGCGCTGTTGCCGCAGGTCAATAAAATAGTTGACCTTAGTTTTAAAAATACGGAGCAGTTAGGCCAAACAGAAGCAGACCGAAAAGCAATTTTTGATATTTATTGTGATAATGAGCAAGGGGAACATTTTATTGTAGAACTTCAGAAAGCCAAACAAAATTATTTTAAGGAAAGAACCATCTATTATTCCACTTTCCCAATTAGAGAACAAGCTGAAAAAGGCGAATGGAATTATAACTTAAAAGCAGTTTATTGTATTGGTATTCTTGATTTTACCTTCGATGATTATGAAACTGAACCTGAAAAAAGCGAAGTAGTTCATACCATCAAATTAAAGAATCAAAATGGAAAGACTTTTTATAATAAACTCACTTACATTTATCTTGAAATGCCCAATTTTATACAAACGGAAAATGAATTAAAAACACGTTTGGATAAATGGCTTTATTTTATAAAACACCTGGAAGATTTTAAAACTATGCCAACAATATTTGGAGACGAGGTTTTTACGCAGGCATTTGAAAAGGCGGAACTTGCCAAATTTGACCAGGGTGAATTGGACAGGTATGAACAGAGTCTGAAAACATACCGGGATTTAAAAGGTGTTATTGATACCGCCTTTGATGAAGGCAAATTGGAAGGTAAATTAGAAGGTAAATTAGAAATTGCAAAAGCGCTAAAACTAATGGGCATTGCCAATGCAATTATAGTTAAAACTACGGGGCTTTCTGATTTGGAAATAAATAGGTTGTAATGTAATTCAAATTGTATACCTGTTAAAAGTATTTCGTCTTAATTTACTATTTTAAACCTGTACCCCGGTTCAATATCCATTAATGCAGTTTCCCAATTATTAGATTTACTATTTCAATACCTATTAATACAATTACAATTAATTCAAGGGTGCTGCTATGTGCATGCTGGTTAATGTCTTTTAAAATTTCAAGATTTTCTCTAACCGTATTCAAACTTTCCTGCAAACTGCTGTGGCGCAATTTTATGTCCAGTTCGCGGCTCAGATCAGTATTGATCACATCAAGGTACTGATCGTTCCAGGTTATATTTGGACTATCAAATATGTATATATTTTGAGTGATCTTATTTTTAAGATTTAACAGGCGGCCTATATATTTCAATAAGCGCTTTCCCTTTATAGAAAACTTACCCTTTTCTTCCAGCTCAACACTAAACTGGTAAGTTTGACTTAACAAAATATTTGATTGCTCAATATAGTAATCCAATGCAACAGATTGAGCAATATTAAGCATAATGATCTTTGCGATATCAATACTTAATTCTTTAATGATTAGCCGGTCAAATATAACTTTATACGATGCCAAAGGATTTACTTCAACATCAAAATTCTCTCTTTTTAATTCAATACTATCCAGCTTTAAAATATTTCTTATGGCATTTATGATATTGGTTTGTGTTGCATTTTCCACTCCAAAAAATACGATGCTGCCGTAATCAAATATGCCGATATAGCTATTGCTATCAATCTCATACATCAGCTCGGTAGGGTCGGCATAAATACAATTAAACGTAAGATTATGCTTAATTTCTTTAAGATCGAGCCTATCGCCTAAATGATATCCGGTGATGGTCTTTTTCATGATTGATTATAAAAATACAATTATGCTTTTTTATTTGGTAACAATTTTAATAATATCCTATCAGGCTTTTAGATAGATAAGGTAGGCAATTTAATGGTTCTATACTTTTTTACAATCCTGTTAATGCAGCAGGCAAACTTTTAATGGATTCTATTTTAAGGTTTTTATAAAACACCTCAGCCCCTTCAGATTGTAGTTGAATTTTACCTTTTGTCAATGGGGCAATATGTCCATTATCTACCTGGCTTGAATGAAACAATACCATCATCACTTTGCCATTAATAACGTGAATGCTTGTATCGCCAAAACAATATAAGTCAACAGAATTCCATTGCCCGCTTGTATTTTCGGCATCTCCTTTTTTTAGGCAGTGACGGCCTGTTTTACTGACGGCACTAAAGTTATTCAGTATTCCATTTTTATCATACACATAACTGCTGTCTGCATTTATTACAGCAGGTATATCTTGTGTTGCACCAGCTACTCCCCAGTAATCTCCACAATTTCCTTCTTCAATCTGAAATTCCTGTGAACGCATCCATGCACCATAATCTGCACCATTTTTACCGGTGGCAAAATACAATAAACCACTATCTTTTTTCTTATTTTTCTTTTGTCCCCAGGATAAATTACCCCATTTAAATTGTAGTTGTAAATGAAAGTTTGCAAACTCATTTTGAGTAGCTATACCTCCCCATTGTTCGCCGGAAATTCGAATAACTTTTTCTCCATCCAGCTCAACAACCGTAAAAACTTTCTTTGGATCTTTATTTAATCCAACAGCAATCTCACTAATCATCTTTCCGGAATCATTCAGCGGGGGGCCAATATAGCTATCCCAACCTTTTAAATTTTTTGCATTAAATAAACTCGTCCATGCATGTTTTTGTGCCTGGGTTGTAAATCCTAAGGGCAGTAAAAAAAACAAGACTACTAACAGGTGTTTTGACTTATTCATATTAAAAATATTAGAAAAGCAGGTAAAACTTTATAAGTCTTATCTGCTTTTTTTAGGAATATAATACCAGATAACAATTAAATTTATTAAAAAAAAGCATTATTCCTAATAGTAGAAATGAAGTTTTTTTTTAACTAAATTAATTTATTATTAACCTGTAAAAATTAGATTGGAAAAACTTATTTTAACGTACTCATATCAATTACAAAACGATATTTTACGTCGTTCTTTATCATTCTTTCGTAGGCTTCATTAATGTAATCCATTGCAATAACTTCAACATCTGCTACAATATTTTTTTCTGCACAAAAATCAAGCATTTCCTGTGTTTCAACCGTACCACCAATCATAGACCCAATAATACACCGGCGATTTTTTATTAGTTCAAACGGATTTAGTTTGGGCTCATCCTTTGGTAATCCTACCACCAATAATTTTCCGTTAACATCCAATAACTTTAAATAGATCTCATAATCATGGTTGCCGCTAACAGCATCAAGTACTACATCAAAACTACTTTCTAATTTTTTCATTGCAGCCTCATCAGTACTTAAAACAAAATGATGGGCACCCAATTTTAATGCATCTTTTTCTTTTGAAGGAGAGGTACTTAGCATCGTAACTTCTGCACCCATAGCAACTGCAAATTTAACTGCCATATGACCTAAACCACCTAGTCCGGCAACAGCCACTTTATCACCTGCTTTTACATTGGCAAATTTTAAGGGCGAGTAAGTGGTGATACCTGCACAAAGTAAGGGCGCAACACCAGCCAGATCAAGGTTGGATGCAATATGGTATACCCATCTTTCGTCACAAACAATATGCGAACTATAGCCTCCCTGGGCAATGGTAACTTTATCCCGTTCTAGTCCATTATACGTGCCCGTCATACCTTCCGTACAATATTGTTCCATATAAGTTTTGCAGGGTTTACATTTGCGGCAACTATCAACCATTACGCCTACACCAGCCGTTTCGCCAATGGTAAAATTGGTAACACCGCTACCTACTTTGATTATCTTGCCTACAATTTCATGTCCCGGCACCATCGGATACATTGAGCCACCCCATTCGTCCCTTACCTGGTGTACATCAGAATGACAAACACCTGAAAATAAAATTTCTATTAATACATCCTGCTCCCTTAGTTCTCTTCTTTCAAAATTAAAAGGAGCTAGGGTTGCAGTTGCGCTTTCGGCCGCATACGCTTTTACTGGTATCATTTTTTTTAATTTATTGTTTTAGATTTTAATGAATTTATTTGTTGGCGATTGGGAACTAACTCAATGGCTAAATCGAATCAATTCTGCGACTTTTTACAATTTCAATACCCTCCATACTTGCTACAATAACCTTGTCTACCATTCCGTAAAATAAGGAACTATCTACAATACCAGCAATTTCTTTTAGGGTAGCAGAAAGCTGCGCTAAAGGAGGCCATTCCTTAAACCAAATATCCAATAAATAATTCCCATTTTCTGTAATAACGGGTCCGTCTTTTTTCTCGCTGAACCTGATGGTAGCCTTAACTTCTGTAAACAATGCCTTCATGGTAGCCGGAACATAGCCTAAGGCCTGTGGCAAAAATTCTACCACCAGTGGAATGTTTGTATTAAACTGCTGCACGTATTTGGTTTCATCAACTACCAATATAAATTCTTTGGCCATCGAAGCCAGCAATTTTTCTATGGTATGGATACCTCCCCCGCTTTTTAAGGCATTCAAGTCTTTATCTACCAGATCGCAGCCATCAAAATAAATATCAATAGCAGAAAGATTCTCTATGGGAGATACTTTGAAGCCTTTTTGCAAAAGTAAAGTACGGGTAGTGTAGGAGGAGGAAAGTAGCTGAATATCCAATCCCGATTTTATTGAGGTTGCTAAAGACTCCACCATATATGACATAGTTGAACCTGCTCCTAAACCAACAATACTATTATTTTTTATCAAGCTAACAGCTTTA
This sequence comes from Ferruginibacter sp., assembly GCA_043732685.1. Lineage (GTDB taxonomy): Bacteria > Bacteroidota > Bacteroidia > Chitinophagales > Chitinophagaceae > Ferruginibacter. The sequence continues at coordinate 35,631 of JAYTHI010000070.1, forward strand.
GCTGCAGCCTCCTTTTTTAAGTTCATATCGGTGTTGTTATTGTAACCAGGTGTAGAAATATGCCCCCTACTTTTTAATAAAGTACAATGTAGTAAGGATAATATTTTAACTGAAATTTATTTTGTAAAAAGGAGTGCTTACTTAATCAATACGGGGTGAATTATATTGCCACCTGAACGATAATCCTATGCATAGTTATATACACTTCAAATAATTAAAAGTGAATAAGTTTATAAGCGTGCATTAAAAAATACTGCCTTTAAATTTTTATAACCTGTAAGTAAAATGACTTTAATTTTGGTATAAGTTAAATATTTAATCCCACGGCAGGCATTAAAAATAGGTAACTTTCTTCTTGTTATAATACCAATCGGTATTATTTATCAACAACTTTTGTCTGGATTTACGTAATTATCACTTTGGTCTTCTGTAGTTTCATCATTGCACACAAAATCTTTCTCCAATAATAAAGATAAATTAACCGTATCCGAAATAGGCATTTTAGCATTAAAACCAATAACCGAGTTTTTAGGCCATTCTTTGATTAAAGTTTTAGGAACATACATCGTTATTTTATTGTCTGCAAAATCGGCCGTAAGCTGCTCTCCTGTTTCAATTGATTGTAAGGCGTACGTAAGAAAACTATTTACAAAGGAAGTACGTTCTTCCAGATAGCCGACTGTTACCAACTTGTCAACTTCAGATCTTAATAATCTAATGCGCAATGAATTTTCTTTAAGTCTTATTTTCATGATAAATTATATGATTATTTTACAATAATATTCTTTCTTTTGCGGTGTAAATATTTAAAGAGTTTTCTCTTAAAAAACCAACCAGTGTAATGTTGGCTTCTTTTGCCATTTCAACAGCAAGACTGGATGGAGCACCTACAGCCACAACAATTTTAATACCCGCCATAAAGGCTTTCTGTATCAATTCGAAACTTGCTCTACCACTTAAAAATAAAATGGTTTCCGTTAAGGGAAGTTCATTATTTAAAAGAGCGGCGCCAATTATTTTATCTAAAGCATTGTGCCTTCCAACATCTTCCCTAACCATTTTTAACTTTCCTGTTAAAGAAAATAATGCACTGGCATGGATTCCACCTGTATGCTGGAACATTTTCTGTTCCTTTTTAACTTGTGCAGATAAAGCGTGTAATATATCTGCAGAAATTCTTATTGTATCCGCTAATATTGGATAGACTGCCGATACACTAATGGCCTCAATACTTGCCTTGCCACAAATACCACAACTTGAACTGGTATAAAAATTTCTTGCTGTATTGTTTAAAACAGGAATGGTATTTTCTTTAAGGGTTACTACAATTTTATTGTCATCAAAAGCTAAAAAATTAATAGAGTCAATGGCTTTATCAAATTTAATAACCCCTTCAGTAAATAAAAATCCGGCAGCTAATTCTTCCTCGTTACCCGGTGTTCGCATGGTTACCGAAATATTTTTTTGCATCCTACCTGTGGAGGTACTGTAGTCTACTATAATTTCCAGAGGTTCTTCAATGGCAAGATCATCCTGCATTTCAATCATTTTTCCATCGATGATTTTATGAATAGAAATAGGCGTTACCTTATTAAAAAGCATATGAATTGCAGAATTATTTTTTTAACCTCTTAAGAAGCATAAAGTTACTGCATAATAAATGAGGTTAACGGATTGTTTTGTCATTCGAAATTTTAAAATTTCTAAAAGTTTAATTGATAAAATGCTACTATTTGAATAAAAAATAGGAAATCAATGATGAACATACTTAAAAAATTAGTTATTTGTTAAGCAATTATTACCTAAATATTACCCTTGGGTTATCAATTTTTTTAAAACAATTTTCCACAGATTTACTTCAGAATTGACCGGAAGTTTTACAAAAAATTACAAGACATGCTTATTAAATTCTTTTGCTTTTTCGCTTTCTTTTTTAGCATTTTAACCTCCAATGCTCAAAGCACCGTATTAAAGGGGCAAATAACTGATCAAAAAACTAAAGAGCCCCTAAGTGGTGCCTACATTCATCTAGAGGATACCAATGAAGGTGCAGTCACGGATGCCTACGGCGATTATTTTATAAAAGTAAAATCTTCCGGAACATTTAAAGTGAATGTAAAATCAATGGGTTATGCAGAATATAAAACAACCGTTCTGCTTAGTGAATATAAAATGACTTTATTAAATATTACGCTGCTGGAAAAAACTACTTCCTTATCTACAGTAAACGTTTACGGAAAGGGAAATGTAGAGACTGAATCTTCTTCCCGCAAAGCAGAAAAAGCAGCAAATAATATTACCAATATTATTTCCGCTCAGGCTATGCAACGTTCGCCGGATATAAATGCAGCAAATGCTTTACAACGTGTTTCGGCAGTAACTATCCAGCGTAATAGCGGATCTGATGAAGCTTATGCGATCATAAGAGGCTTAGAACCCCGTTATAATAACACCTTATTGAATGGTGTAAAAGTTACAAGTCCCGATCCTGCTTCAAGATTTATTTCTCTGAGCATTGTACCATCAGACCTTTTAGAAAAAATTGAAGTAAGCAAAACCCTTACGCCGGAGATGGAAGGCGATGCTATAGGTGGTACCGTAAATTTAGTTTTTAAAGATGCTCCGGATTTTGAGTACTTTAAAGCAAATGGTTCAATCGGTTATAGCGCAATATTTTTAAACCGTAAGTTTGATGATTTTGATCACGGGGCCATTCAACAAAAAAGTGTAAGCGAAAAATTTGGATCATCTTATGCAGCCGGACCAGGAAATTTCTCCAGAGCAAATTTAGATTTTACTAAAAAAAATGCCCTGCCTACAGCATTGGCGGGCTTTACCTACGGCCGTAGATTCTTAAAAAATAAATTAGGTTTTATTATTTCTGAAAGTTATCAGAATCAATATTATGGGACCAATTCACAATTTAATATTGCGCAACTTGATGCGAGACCGGGTAAAAATTATCAACCCGTAATTTCGGATGTTGCTAATAGAACTTACTCAACCCAACAACTTAACAATGGCATATCTGCCCATCTTGATTATAAGTTTGATGAAAGCAATAAAATTAGTTTGGACAATATTTTTTTACACACTTATATTGCCCAAACCAGATTAAGCATTGATACGTCAATATTAGGTGGCAATGGAGGCAGGGTTGGTTCGGGCACCGGAACTGTTTTTAATGACAACCGTTCTTTTATTCAAAATCAGGACGTAGAAAATCTTAAATTAAGCGGTAAGCACATTCTTTCCAATCACTTTCTGTTTGATTGGGCGGGCGTATATTCAAACGCAATTCAAAACGCTCCCGACAGAGCGGATATTTCAATCAATCATTTAATAAATCCGGATTTTACCAGTACGCCAAATTACTTTAATAATATATCGAGAATCTGGCAAAAAAGTGGCAATAAAGACCTTAGTGCAATTGCAAATTTTGGTTATAAAACAGGGTTTGGTAAAGGCAATACACTTGAATTGAAAACAGGCGGATTATACAGACATTCTACCCGATACAATAATCAAAATGAATATACTTTAAGACCTGCACCTACGGCCAGTGGCGGAAAAAGTATTTATACGGATATATATTCAGCCGATTGGTTGGTGTACAATGTTACAGGAACTTCTACAAGTGATAAAGCTAATTATACCGCCTACGAAAATATTACAGCAGGTTATGGCGAGTTTAAATTGACACTTCATAAACTCGATATCGTTGGTGGTGTACGTATTGAAAATACAGCACAAGGTTATGATACACATCCCGTAGTATTGGACGTTAAAAGCAATGCCAAAAAAACCTATACAGATATGTTACCCAGTATATCTTTTAAATATAAATTGAATGCGCAGTCAAACTTAAGAGCATCTTATTTTAAATCTATTTCCCGTCCTGCTTTATTTGAATTGGTTCCTACCCCAACATTAGGAGAAAGTACAGATGTAACCGGTAACCCTGATGTAAAACATACTGAAGCAGAAAGTTTTGATATCCGGTATGAATTGTATCCAAGAAATGAAGAGCAGTTTTTTATAGGAGGATTTTATAAGAATATTAAAAATCCTATTGAATTTGCTTTAAATAGTTTAAGTGGCGGACAAGCCAACACTTCTCCCCAAAATTTTGGAACAGCCAGGGTTGCAGGTGCCGAAATTGTTTACAGTAAATATTTTGGAAATATAGGCCTGTCCGGAAATTATACCTATACCTATTCTAACATAAATACTACTAAAATATATACTTCTACTGATGCAAATAATGTGGCTACATCGGTAGAGAAATTACAAAGCAGGCCACTTCAGGGGCAAACAAGCGATGTGTTGAATATATCTTTATTGTATAAAAACGATAAGAAAAAAGCATTTATTCAATTGGCGTATACCTATACCAGTAAAACACTTTCGCTGGTTTATCCTAATTATGGATACGATTATTATCAACAGCCACAATCATTTTTAGCCCTTTCAGGAGAAAAAAAATTAAATAAACATTTTATTTTTACAGCAAAACTTAATAATCTTTTCAATACAGCAACAACCATTAAAATTGGTGATCTGGTTCAATCAAAAGATTTATACAATGCTAGTTTAAACCTTGGTTTTCGTTATTCTTTATAATTAATAAAATATAAAACATGAAATCGATATATAGCAAAACAGTGTTGGCAGCAATAATAGTAATGATGGCTTTTAATGCGTGTAAAAAAGATGAAATAACCACTTTTACAAATATTAAAATTCCTTCTTCAAGTCCGATTGCACCTGGAAATATAAGTGGCTTTTTAAAAGGTACTTTTTTAAAAAATCAGACCTATATCATTACAGCTGACATAACTGTAAAAAAGGGGGATACGTTAGCGTCTCAACCCGGAGCAATCATAATTGTAAAAAATAATGCACAAATAAATGTACAGGGAGTTTTGCAGTTATTAGGATCAAAAGAACAACCCATTTCTTTTAATTCAGATTCTAATAAACCGGGTACCTGGGGAGGTTTTCAATGTGATACTGCGCAAGAAATTACCATTAAATGGACGCATATTGATAATACCGGCGGACCGGATGCTTCCGGCAGCGCGAGGGGTACGCTAAAAGTAAAAAAAGCCATTAATGTTGATATTGAAGATTGTTGGTTTACTAATGGTCAGGATGATTTGTTGGCAATTGCAAAAGGTGCGACAATAACTATTTTAAGAAATACAATCAATTCATCAGGCAGTACGGATGGAGAAGGAATCAATTTGAAATCAGGTGTACATGGCATCGTTGCTTATAATGTTATTTTTAGTCAGGCCGGATCCGCAATTAAGTTGGAAACCAGCAGCAGCGTACCCTTTCCACAAACAGAAGTAGCCGTTTATAACAATACTATTGTTTCCAATGGCTGGCGCAGAGGTTCTGCAGAACCAGGGCGAGCAGTATCGGTTGGCGTTAATGCTATTGGCCACATTTTTAATAATATAATTGTTAATAATTATCATGGTATTGAATTATTTGCTGACGGGGATATTGTAAAAACAACCTATGGTAATAATCTTTTTTATGCGTCGGTAAATACTTATGCAGACGAAGTAGATTCAACTCAAAAGATTAATATCCGGGATAATTTTTATCCTTCATCGGGATTGGGAGTTGCTAAGTCTACTGATCTTATCTCAAAAAAAATTGGTGATTTTGATCCCTTATTTGTACGATTTGATGGAATTGTTGCAACGCCAAATGGTTATCCTAATAATTACGATTTTCGATTACAAAATGGGTCTCCAGCCTATGGTGCCGGGTTTTCAAAATTTAATTTGGATATTGGAGCATATACCACCGATAACCTGGGCAATCAACATTAATACCGACAGCTTCCAATGATCAATTGAGCTGAGCGGTAAACTATTATTATTTGTAACTGACTGATGGCATATTTTTTAAATTTAGAAGTGATTTATTTACAGTTTTCGGTAAATTAATGTCAGCCTGCCAACAGCAATTTGTTTGAAATATTAATTACATAAACAGATTATAGATGCGTTAACTTCAAAACATTTAATTACATATTTATTTTTATAAAATTTTAAACCAAACTAAAATTTCATGACTAAATTTTTTTCTACCCTAATTGCCTTTTTAACTATCGCTTGTACCGGTATAAAGGCCCAAACTGAAAATTTATATTCGCTTGATAAAACTATTTCCTTACCCGGCGAAGGAGGATATGATTATTTATTTATTGATCAACCCAATAGTAAATTATATATTTCGCACGGATTGGCAGTTCATGTGGTAGATTTAAAAACAAATATGCTTATTGGAACAATCGGAAATATGCAAGGTAATCATGGTATTGCTGTAGCAACAGGTTCCGGTAAAGGTTTTATAAGTGATGGCAAGGCAAATGCAGTGGTGGTGTTTGATATTGCTACCTTAAAAACAATAACTACTATACCCCTAACCGGTAAAAAACCGGATGCAATTATTTATGATCCATTTTCTAAACAGGTATTTGCATTTAATGGTGGAAGCAATAACACATCAGTAATAGATGTAAATAATTTAAAAGAAATTAAGGTTATTTCCTTAAACGGTGCGCCTGAATTTGCTGTTGCAGATGGACATGGAAAAATTTATAATAATTTGGAAGATAAAAATATTTTAAAAGTAATTGATACAAAATCTATGACAGGTATTGCCGCTTATCCGTTGTCGCCCTGCGGAGGACCAACAGGCATAGCGATAGATACTATTAATAAAAGAATTTTTACTGCATGCAGAGAAAATAAAGGAATGAGTGTAGTTGACATTACTACAGGTAAAATAATAAGTACTATACCAATTGGTGCCGGTGTTGATGCGGTTGCTTATGATGCAGTAACTAAATTAATATTTTGTTCAAATGGTGATGGCACAACAACAATTATACGCCAACAGTCGGCCGATAGTTATGTGGTTGTTCAAACCTTAGTTACCCAAACCAAGGCAAAAACCCTGGCTTTAAATACCATCAACCATAAAATTTATTTAAGTGTTGTAGATTTTATTGCCGGCACAAAAACAGTTGTGGCAGGTAGTTTTAAGGTGTTGGTTTATAAGATGAATTAAAGAGTACCCAATAATTTTTATAGTGAAAAAAGATTTTAATACTTTTCTCCTGTTTTATTCACATATTGTCCTTGTTTAAGAATGCTTGCAGTATATTAAATTTGTTTAAGTATTTATTGAATAATTCTCATAATAATCGGACAATAATTTTTTAAATTATTGTCCGATTATTTTATCAAATAAAATCCTGTATCAATCAAATATCTGCCTTGAATACTATAATGTATGACTGATGAACTTTTGTAAATATTAAATCATTAATATTTATAAGATAGGTTACTGATACTTGATGTTGTACTAAACCTACGGTAGTTAACCAGCAGTGGCCTGTATTAAACGGGTGTTAGTTTTGCATATCACTAAAATTTTTTTTATGCAAACAAAGCC
>JAYTHI010000071.1:0-1808 GCA_043732685.1 Ferruginibacter sp.
GAAAAATTGAGTTGCGGTATGCCCCATTCATCCTTCTTATTTTTATCTAAACTTAAAAAATTGGTTTCTTTAGGTATGGTTTCGCCCATGCATTGGGAACTTACAAACCAGTTACCTGGTTTAGGTTCGGCCATCAAATTGGCTTTTAAATTTTCACCAAAGCCATTAGTGTCTACCATGGGGTAACGGCTGGCTCCAAATGTTGCCGCATAGCCGCGTAAAAAATTGGTTTCTTGTTTATACACATTTCTAAATCGTGGAATATAGGCACTTGTAGGCCTGCCACCCTCGGTTGTAGAATCCAACATACCATCATAGGTAGCAGAAATTCGGGCCCTGTAATTGTGGAAGGCAAAATATTTTCCAAGTAAACCACTATCATTACCCAAGCCGTTTGGAAAACGTTTGGAGGTAGAATTAAGTAATAATAAATTAGTGTTTACAGCACCTGCATTTACAAAAATAACTTTAGCAAAGTAGTCCGTACTTTCTTTGGTATGGGCATCAATAACCCGCACACCAATCGCCTTTTGCTTTGCATCATCATAAATAATTGAATGTACTACAGCATCGGTACGCATAGTTAAATTACCTGTTTTTAATGCCCAGGGAATAGTAGTAGAATTTGCATTGAAATAACCACCAAACGGACAACCCCGCTGGCATAAATTTCTTGCCTGACACTGTCCCCTGCCCTGTTCAATATGTATTGGTTCGGGTTTTGTAATATGTGCGCAGCGGGCATAAATTACATGCCGTCCATGGTAGTTTTTAGCTACCTCCGCTTTAAAATGATTCTCTACACAATTAAGTTCCCATGCGGGTAAAAATTCACCATCAGGTAAATTATCAAGGCCATCTTTGTTACCACTTATACCGGCAAATTTTTCAACGTAGCTGTACCAGTCTGCAATGTCTTTGTAACGAATGGGCCAATCAACGGCAAAACCATCCCGTAACGGACCTTCAAAATCAAAGTCGCTCCAGCGTTGTGTTTGTCTTGCCCACATTATACTTTTACCGCCTACCTGATAACCGCGTATCCAATCGAACGGTTTTTCCTGCATATAGGGATGTTCTTTATCCTTAACAAAAAAATGCATGGCATCTTCTTTAAAAGCATAACATTTTGTAATGATGGGATTGTCTTTTGCAATAGCATATGGCACCTGACCGCGGTGCTTAAATTCCCAGGGTTTCATATTTGTAGTAGGGTAATCCTTTAAATGTTTAACATCACGGCCGCGTTCAATTATCAAAGTTTTTAAACCCTGTTCGCACAATTCCTTTGCAGCCCAACCGCCACTCATACCACTACCAATTACAATAGCATCAAAACTATTTTTAGTATCTCCCATAAAATTTAATTGTATGTTTTATTTAACACCGCTAACTTAAAATTTCCAGCCTATAAAACTGATTACGCTACCTTATTTTTTAAAGGAACACATCCTTTATAAATTGGTCCGGGCACCATATTGTACTTTTTTACACCAACCATATAATCCTTACTGGTAACAAATGCCTGCAGGGTATATTGCTTTGCTGTGTTGTAAAAAGCAAGTACATCAGTAGAAAAACCTTGTTTATTTTCCAAGGAATTTAGCCACTCAATTTTTTGCGGATTATTAATATCCGCAAATGAATGTCCATATTTTTTATCAACCAATTTATCAAATTCCTTTAAGCCATTTACAAAAATGGTTTGTTTATCGGGTGCATAACATTCATCCACCATCATCAGCATAAATTCATGCGCTTTTAATTCTTTAGCACCTATAAAATTTGTTGTGGGTATTATTGTAGCC
>JAYTHI010000072.1:0-18025 GCA_043732685.1 Ferruginibacter sp.
GGAAAGAGACGATGCTGGGAAAGAAAATTAATTAATTTCTTTTGGTGTAAACTCTTCTTCTTTTCCTCGCTAAAAGCCCGGGGCTAATTTCATCATCTATTGACATCCCTAAGATGACAGCATGAGCATCGATTTGATTATCCGGCAATGGATGGTGATAAGTTTGTAATTCTATTTCTTCTACAGAACTATTACTGATTTCAAAAAGGGAAAATTGCAAAGGATCTGCAATTTTAATATCGTTGGTTTAAATGTTGTTTCCCATTCATAATTTGTTTCCACGTCGTTGACTGCCATCATCCCGTAACCGTGCTGCATCACAGGCCATTTAAATTCTCCTTTCCAATATTAATGAAGTGGCACACCAAAAAATTTGATACCCATTCCTTCAGTCATAAGTTGCTTATGGACTGGATATTCAGATTTTAATTTGTCTTGAAATTTTCCTTGTGCTAAATTAAAACCGCTATCAGAGTGAGCTCCTAAAGTATCTATCCCTGCCCAATGAAGTTCAAAAATAACCTCCTTCAATGGTGCATGTTTTAATTTCGTTTGGCTCATACTTAATACATCTTAAGTGTTCTTGGATTATTGACTAATAAAATAGGTGATATATCGGCGATTTAAAAATTTTATTCTCTGAGATAACAATATTTTGGGCTTTCGGTTCTAAGCATAAAAGATATCATTAATTATTGAGAATAGTGCCAAGGAGAATGGTAATATTAAGCAAAGAAAAAAATATGTAATAAAAAATGCCGATACCTTGGCACCTTTAATAAATAGTTATAAAATAAAACCTGCCATAAAGCAGGTTTTATTTTTAAAAATTTGCGGAGAGTAAGAGATTCGAACTCTTGATACAGTTTCCCGTATACACACTTTCCAGGCGTGCTCCTTCAACCACTCGGACAACTCTCCATTTTTTAGCGGTCGGCAAAAGTACACCATCAAATTTTATAAGCCGAATATTTTTTCTGCATTTGCTGTCGTGGAAGCAGCTACTTCTTCTAATGTAATTCCTTTTACCTCAGCCAACTTTGCAGCAATATATTTTAAATAACTACTTTCATTGCGCTTTCCTCTAAAAGGTACCGGCGTTAAATAGGGTGCATCCGTCTCTAAAACAAGGTGCTTGATATCTATCTTTTTTAACACCTCCGGAAGGCCTGAATTTTTATAGGTTATTACACCGCCAATACCTAAATAAAAACCCGCATTTATAATTTCTTTAGCACTTTCGTAGCTGCCGCTGAAACAATGAAAAATACCCCTGATTCCTTGTGGAACAAATTCCTTTACTAAATTGATTGTTTCCTGCATCGCATTTCTGGTATGTATTACAATTGGAATATCATATTCAATCGCCCACCCCATTTGTCTTCGGAAGGCATCATATTGCTGTAGCGCAAAACTTGAATCATGGTAAAAATCCAGACCAATTTCACCTATTGCTACAAAGCTTTTAATTGTTAACCAATGTTTAACCATCAAAAGTTCCTCCTCGTAATTCTCTTTAACATAACATGGATGCAACCCCATCATCGCTATACATTTTCCTGCATATTCATCTGCTAAACTTATCATTGCATTATGACTCTGACTATCAATTGCAGGTAAATATAACTTTGTAATACCTTCATTATCAGCTCTTTCTATAATATTTTTAATATCTTTTGTAAATTCTTCACTGTACAGATGACAATGGGTATCAATTAATTTCATGTTGTATAAAGTCTGATTAACAAATAAAAATTCTACATTAAAACAGGGGTTATCGCTACAAATATAATGTGGAATAATGCTTATATGGAAGCCGCCGGGTTGAATTTAATAATATTGGTAAAATAATATTGCTTTTATAAAAAGTACTTTGTACCTTTCTTCTAGTTTTCATAGGGTACGGATTAAAAACGGGCCAGGGTTTCTACCCAGGCCCAATTTTTTTTACCTACAAAATTTAAAAAACTCTTCTATTTTTAGCTAAGTTTTAAGGCTTCAAACTGGTATCCAAGCTTAGCATAATGCTGCATAAATTGAGGTAGCGCAAAGCGCAAATTTTCAAAAGCTTTCTCGCTATCATGGAAAACAATAATTGAACCTTTTTCTACATTTTCCATCACATTTTTAAGACATTTTTCTTTGCTGATATTTCTATCAAAATCTGCACTGATAACACTCCACATTATAATTCTAAATGAAGGCTCTTTAGCCAATAAATATTTTATCTGCTTAAAGGTAATTTTACCAAAAGGTGGTCTGAATAAGGTTGACTTTATTAAACTTTGCGCCTGCTCAATATTTTTAAAATAAATTTCATTTCCTGTTGTCCAGCCATTTAAATGATCGTAGGTATGGTTTCCTACAGCATGCCCTTGTTCAGTAATAGTTTTATACAATGCAGGATGTGCAGCTACATTGTTGCCAATGCAAAAAAAAGTGGCTTTGGCATGGTATAATTTTAAAGTATCCAACACAAAATTTGTGGCAATGGGGTGCGGACCATCATCAAAACTCAGGTAAAGTATTTTTTCTTCCGTTTTTATTTGCCAAATGCAAAGAGGATAGATCCGTTTTAGCCATCGGGGCATTTTTATTAAATAAAACATACTGTATAAGCAGCAAACTGCCATCTTTTAATAATTATTTTCAACCCTCTTTGCCATAAATCAATTCCACAAAGTAAATAAAAATTTTATTGCTGCCAGCTTTAGCTTACTTCCTTTTAATAATTAGCACTATGCCTATTTATACCTCCGTTTGCAATTGAATATTAAAAATCCAATACTGCCTTTATTAATGCGGCAGCTGTGTTGCATAAAAAAAGGCTATCATTTTCAAACAGCCATTTTGTATACTTAAGTTTAATATCAATAAGGTAAAATAACAGTCTTAGTATTATTATCGGTATCTGTCCAAACAATTTTATAATAATAATTGCCTGTACCAGGGCAGCTGGTGGCAGCTCCCGTCATATCTAAGCCATAGGTTACTACAACCGTTGCAGCTAACCTGCTATGTGTTACCTGGCCACTTCCAACGCGATAATTACAATCTTGCCTAACAATTATTGGTTGGGTAATAGCGGTTACAAAAGCGTTTCCAAAACGATTGGTGCCCCATTCACTTATGCCACTAATACCATTATCAGTATGCGTACCGGTAGTAGTTACAACAATACCATTATTGTAAGAAAATACCCTTTGTTGTGCCACCTGCCAGCTTCTTGAATTACCATTGTCAAATAAAATGGAAAGTCCGTTACTAGTTAAGGTATAGGTAATTGACCCGGTTGTAGTAAGGTCTGAAAGTCTTCCGCCACTAACATTGGTAACTAAGATTGTTCCATTAAGCGTTATACTGCTGGTATCACTTACCCTTGTAATTTTTAAATTTTGATTGTTTATTGTTAATACTGCGCCGGAATCTTTCCACCTGGTTCCCTTAGGCATACTTAATACTACAACCCCCTGATAAAAACGATTGCCTGCACAATTAAGTCCGTTATAATTTAAAGTAAGCGTTTTTACAGTCCCGCTTGTATCGGTAACCGTTGTTGCATTGCAAAGCGTTCCTAAAACATTTTGTACCCTGCCCGAAAATCTGGAATTGCTTTCCATTGCAATATTAGCGTCAATAGTTACATTGTCTAACTCGGTTGATACCCGCATCTGGTCATCTGACTGCGACACTACCTGAACAGCTAAGGCTGCATTGGCTGCAGAATTTGTTGTTACCGAACTTAAAGCAGTTTTTTTACAACTTGCCAGGCTACCTGCCATCATTATTGCAATAACAGGTAGAAAATAATTTTTAATTTTCATAATTTTCAAAGGTTTTATTGTTAACGATTTTTGATAGATAATTATTTTGCCAAATAGTTTAAGGTATTTTAATTTATAAATAATTAAACATATTGTATTTATTTATCACATCTTTTGGTTAAGAAATTACTAATTATTCCTTTTTGGGAAAACCATTTATTTAAAATAAAAAAATAAAAGGGAGTGCCGGCCACATAACGATATCGTTTTAAGAAACTTATCAATAATACCCTTATTGGTATTTTGCCCTGTATGGTCAATACCCGCATATTGATTTTACTTCTATTTTGTTGTTTTATAATAAGCAATGCAAAGCCCATAAATTTTTACTGAGCAACTTAAAATATATTGACTGCTATAAAATGGACGGCATAATTATATGCTCTTAGTATCTTTGTGGCATGGCACAAAAAGTTAGAGTAAGATTTGCACCCAGCCCTACCGGTGGCCTGCATTTAGGCGGTGTACGCACCGTTCTGTTTAATTATTTATTTGCAAAAAAAACAGGGGGAGATTTTATTGTCAGAATTGAAGATACTGACCATTCCAGGTATGTTGAAGGAGCCGAAGCTTATATATTTGAATGCCTTAAATGGTGCGGATTAACCCCCGATGAAAGCGTATTGCAAGGCGGTCCGTTTGCTCCATACCGTCAAAGTGAAAGAAAAGAAATTTACAGGAAGTATGCGGAACAACTGGTAAAAGAAGGCCATGCTTATTATGCATTTGATACAGTAGCCGAATTGGATAATATGCGGGAACTGTTAAAAACAAAGGGTAGCAATAGTTTGCAATACGACCACAATATTCGTATGAATATGAACAATTCATTACGCCTTTTACCTGATGAAACACAGCGCCTGCTTGATGCCGGAACCCCATACGTTATTAGAATCGGTATAAAACCAAATGACTTTATTGACTTTACCGATATGATTAGGGGCGACATTAATTTTGATACCAATAGCGTTGACGATAAAGTTTTATTAAAGGCCGATGGAATGCCTACCTACCATTTGGCGGTTGTGGTAGATGATTATTTAATGAAAATTACCCATGCCTTTCGCGGAGAAGAATGGTTACCCAGCGCACCTGTGCATATTTTATTATGGAAATATTTATTTGGATTGGATAACATGCCAAAATGGGCACATTTGCCACTGATATTAAAACCGGATGGTAATGGAAAACTTAGTAAAAGAGATGGCGATCGTTTGGGGTTTCCGGTATATGCTATGGATTGGACCGATCCCATAACAAAAGATATAACAAAAGGATTTAAAGAAATCGGTTTTTTACCGGAGGCCTTTATAAACCTTTTAGCCGTTTTAGGATGGAATGACGGTACTGAACAGGAAATATTTTCAATGGAAGAATTAATAGAAAAATTTAGTATTGAAAGAGTGCATAAAGGCGGAGCTAAATTTGATTTTGAAAAAGCGAAATGGTTTAACCAGGAATGGATACAAAAATTGGACGTGACCAATTATGCAGATCGGGTGAAAGTGATTTTTGAAAATAATGGTATTATTATTAACGATGAGGCATATTTATTAAAAGTTATGAATCTTGTAAAAGGTCGCTGCGCCTTATTGCCCGATTTTTATGCTCAGGGCAATTTCTTTTTTGAAGCTCCTGCAAGTATTGATATAGCCGCCATTCTGCCTAAATGGGATGATAAGAAAAATTTATTTTTTATAGAACTGCTTAAAGCCTGGCAGTTAAGTACGCTATGGGAAGCTGTAGATCTCGAAATATCTTTCAAAGAAATTGCAGCAGCAAATACACTTAAAACGGGCGAACTTATGTTACCGTTACGTGTAATGCTGGTGGGTGGTAAATTTGGACCGGGTGTTTTTGAAATTGCCGCGGCCATTAAAAAGGATGCAACCATTAAAAGAATAACCCATGCGCTATCTTTATTAAAATAATTTTGTAAGAAAGCTTGTCATATGAAAAGACCCATAAGAGTATTAGTTGCAAAAGTTGGACTTGACGGCCATGACCGTGGTGCCAAGATAATTGCTACCGCATTAAGAGATGCAGGTATGGAGGTTATTTATACCGGCTTACGCCAAACCCCTGAAATGGTTGTTAATGCTGCCTTACAAGAGGATGTTGATGCCATTGGAATTAGTATATTAAGCGGTGCGCACAATACGATTTTCCCTAAAGTTATTGCGTTGATGAAAGCAAAAAATATGACGGATGTATTGTTAACCGGTGGTGGAATTATTCCGGAGGAGGATATGAAAGTATTAAACGAAATGGGTGTAGGTAAATTATTTGCCCCGGGTACCACCACAACAACAATTGCCGAATACATAAAAGATTGGGTAGGGATAAATAGAAATTTTTAAGGCTGAATATTTTTCAGCAGTAAGATTTGAAAGGGATATTAAAATGTCATCGGTTTAGATTATCCAATAGAAATATTGATTTGTATAAAATCATAAAAACTTAGCTGCCAAATAAGCGGATTAAATAGTACAAATAAAATTGTGCCTTTTTACCCGGGAATAAAAATTATTTTGGACAAGCCGTATGCTTTTTTATGGGAAGAAATAACAATTGGCCCCACGCAGGTTTCATCGATAGATTTAATAAATAGCTTAAAAACATAATTATGTACACTACACTGCTAACGCATTTGGATAATGGCATTTATATTATTACCATTAACAGACCTGAAAAATTAAATGCACTAAATGCAACCGTTTTTCAGGAGTTGGATAAAGCCCTTACTGAAGTGTACGACAACCCTGAAATTAAATGCGCGATCATTACAGGATCAGGCGCAAAAGCCTTTGTGGCCGGAGCAGATATTTCGGCTTTTGCAGGCTTAAGTAAAGAAGCAGCAATACTATTGTCCAAAACTGGACAGGCTGTATTTTTTAAAATTGAAAATTGCAATAAGCCCATAATTGCCGCGGTAAATGGCTTTGCATTGGGTGGTGGATGTGAACTTGCTATGGCCTGCCATTTTAGGGTAGCAAGCACAAATGCAAAATTTGGACAACCGGAAGTTAACCTCGGTTTAATACCGGGATATGGCGGTACCCAGCGCCTAACTCAATTAATCGGTAAGGGGAAAAGTATGGAATTACAAATGACGGCAGCCATTATAAATGCAGAGGAAGCCTTATTATTGGGATTGGTAAACCATGTGACTACGCCTGAAAATTTAATGGATAAGGCAATATCGATTTTACAAGTTATTAAATCCAAAGCTCCCATTGCCATTGGTAAAATTATTGAGTGCATTAATACCGCTGTCGTAAATGAGCAGTCGCAAACTGGTTACGATAAAGAGGCGGAGGCTTTCGGGGCTTGTTTTGCAACGGAGGATATGAAAGAAGGTACTACGGCATTTTTAGAAAAACGTACGGCTATTTTTACAGGTAAATAGTTAGATCGCGATCCGAAATTTCCGATAAAATAAAAGTTTGTGCCATGGCAAAAAGATCCTTCCGGTTAAAACATACAGCTCACTATTTTATACATAAAGTTCGCTTATAAAAGCAGGTTCAATAAAGGGCTGAAAAAGCCTGCACCTAAATAAGAAGGTATTCATGATAGCTTAATCTTATCTCAATTGTAAAACTAAGAGAATGCTATATTACCCGCCTAATCTCAAAAATTACCAACCGATTACCTCAAAACTCCCTTATACTTTATTATTTAAATTAATTAAAGGGATAAATACCAGTTTTAATTATTGCTTAGCTAAATATTTTAAAAATAAAATAGCTAATGGCAATTACAAGTAAGGTGACAATTAAAAGGTGTAAAACCAGGACTAAAAACATCTGGGACAACATCCCTTTTGCGGAAGGCTTTTCAATAATTACCCGGGGTTTTGGACTGCGTACTAAAATTTCTGTTCCAAGATTGATCATAGTAAAAATAGTTAACAGGGTATTTTGAAAGTAACCATATAATGAACTAATGCAGCTGCGAAACTTTACTAAATTATCGCGGTTGGTTGCTATTAAATTAAAATTCATATGATAGCAACGCGCACAAAAGAATTATACTTAGTGCTAAGATAGAATAAAAATATTTAATTAATAATTTAACATACACATTATCAATACTTTATATTTAATTATTTCGTATTACCCCCATCACGATAAAAGAATTTAAGGGACTATTATTCATTTAAAATCAAAGAAAAATCTTCTCAAAAAAAAATCAATTAACAAAATAATATCAGCCCGCCTTACTTCATTTTGTGGGTACATGTTCAATAAAAAATTATTTATAAAACCATTACCAGTATTTACCTAAAGCAATAATAGTTGTGTTTAATTTATTAAAACAGGTTTTTATCTTTCAGTAATTAACTTTGTATTGCATACAATAAAAATTAATTTTATATGGAATACAGAATTGAAAAAGATACGATGGGTGAAGTAAAAGTGCCTGTTAAGGCTTATTATGGCGCTCAAACACAACGCAGTATTGATAATTTTAAAATTGCGCAGGATATAAATAAAATGCCCAAAGAAATTATTAAAGCGTTTGCCTATCTAAAAAAAGCAGCTGCACTTACCAACTTTGATGCAGGAATTTTATCCAAAGAAAAATCGGATTTGATTGGTATTGTATGTGATGAAATTTTACAGGATAAATTAACAGAATGGTTTCCGCTGGTTGTTTGGCAAACCGGCAGCGGTACACAAAGTAATATGAATGTAAATGAGGTAGTTGCTTATCGCGGCCATGTTTTAAATGGCGGTAATTTAAGTGATAAGGAAAAATTTTTACACCCAAATGATGATGTAAATAAATCTCAATCCAGCAATGATACCTTTCCTACAGCCATGCATATTGCGGCTTATAAAATATTAATTGAAACTACCCTCCCCGGCATTGAAAAATTAAGAGATACATTGGCTGCAAAAAGCAAGGAATTTATGCAGGTGGTAAAAATTGGCCGCACGCATTTTATGGATGCTACTCCATTAACAGTAGGCCAGGAGTTTAGTGGATATGTTTCTCAATTATCACATGGTTTAAAAGCTATAAAAAATACCCTTGCACATTTAAGCGAACTTGCACTGGGAGGAACTGCTGTGGGAACCGGCATTAATACGCCTGAGCATTATTCGGAAAATGTAGCGAAACATATTGCCACATTAACCAGCCTTCCATTTATTACCGCAGAAAATAAATTTGAAGCATTGGCGGCGCACGACGCCATTGTTGAAACGCATGGGGCACTTAAAATGGTGGCCATCAGCTTAATGAAAATTGCCAACGATATTAGAATGTTATCCTCAGGACCAAGGTCAGGAATTGGCGAACTTTTTATTCCCGATAACGAACCAGGCTCTTCTATAATGCCCGGTAAAGTTAACCCAACACAATGCGAAGCACTTACTATGATTGCAGCCCAGGTAATGGGTAATGATGTAACTATCGGTATTGGAGGCAGTAACGGGCATTTTGAATTAAATGTATTTAAACCCGTTATGATTTATAACTTTTTACATAGCGCAAGGCTCATTGGCGATGGTTGTGTATCCTTTAATGATAAATGCGCCGTTGGACTGCAACCTATTGAAGCCAATATTAAAAAACATGTTGATAATTCTTTAATGCTGGTTACGGCACTGAATACAAAAATTGGCTATTATAAAGCAGCTGAAATTGCACAAAAAGCGCATAAAGAAGGTACAACCTTAAAAGAAATGGCAGTAAAATTAAATTATCTAACCGCGGAGGAATTTGATGAATGGGTAATCCCTGCAAATATGGTAGGAATTATAAATTAACCCGAAAATCTAAATAAAACCTCTATTTAAAATCATTTTTCATACCGTAGAAACCATTGTGGTGAGATAAGAAAGTAAGTAAATTTAAAAGCCAGTTCCTTTTTAAAAATAAATTAGACAGGCAGGCTCAATATGCTTTTGAATTACTAATAGTACTCCCATTTAAGGTTACAAAAGCCCATAATAAAGGCTGGTTAATTACTTATAAAAATTGACTTATGTGTTTACTCTTATGGTAAAAGGCAAATAAATATACAACATAAGGAAACCAATTTTTGGCAAAGTATATCCTAAATACCATTTTTCATGCGAAAAATGAAGGTTTAAAAAGAATAAAAAAGAGGCATCCCGAAAGATGCCCTTTTTTTTAAGCTATAACTACACACACTAAATACATTTTTTTACAATACGTTCTGCTTTATTGGGTTATGCTTTAAAAAGCAGCAAAATTCGAGCCTATTTAGCAAAAGGATTGAAAAATATTTTGCTATTTCATATAGTATGTAAAACGTATATAAAATAAAAAAAGTATATAAAAATTGATCTTTATTATAAAAATTTTAAAAATAAATTATTTTTTTAAAGTCTAATTAAAAAAACAACAGCCTCAAATCGAATTTTTAACCAAAAAAATAAATAAATATTTTATTGATAGCTGCTATCGAAGCTACTTAAACCTTGTTTTTGTATTATTCAAGAGCTTTATATTACTGCTGCTCTAAAATTATAAATAGGCAAGAATTAACCTTGATGAAATCCTTATCCGCTTTCCTTTTCGGCTAATGAATTTCCGCCCGGGTTATTCGGGCGCCTGACAGCAATTTAATATTATCCATAAATTTTCAATTTTAAAAACCATCGGATAAATATTCTTCTGCATTTATGATGCAAAATAAAAATTTCAATTACGCGTTATTATCTTAATAAATAGAAATACCTACCCTAAAACCTGTACCTAATCAGCATAATTATGCGCGTACTATGAAAACACAAGTTAAAACCCTATTTTACCTGCGTTATATTTCCGCTCTTACGGATATTTTATGGGTTATAAAGTATAAGAAATTATACGCTTTTCGTCACTACCAACTACCACTGATAAGCTTATTAAAATATTTGCCGGAAGAATCCTATTTAAAAAAAGTATGATTTACAAAAAAAACTGCTGCATTTCTTAACTCCTTTTATTATCGGCAGTATTCCAATACCATAATGTTCACCTGAAATCCCTACCCACTATGAAAAAATATATATATCAAACTTTACCCCATCAATTGGTAATTTTAATACTCTTACTGGCAGTCATACAAGTAAAGGCACAGAAAGTGCAAACCGGTAAAAGCTATATTAATGTCACTAAAGGAAATAACGGAGGAACCTTTGAGCCGGGAGATACGCTGGAGATACGTTCTACAATCGCAGTGGGGGGATCTTCGAAAATAACCAGTGTTCGCTACAATGATACAATAAATAATAATTTTACTTATATTCCTGGGTCTTTAAAAATAATAACAAATGAGGGATTAACCTTTAGAGCTTTTACAGATGCAGCAAATGATGACAATGGCATGTTTGATCCTATCAATAAAAACATTCGCATCAATTTAGGAAATACTGCCACCAATGCTTTAAATACATTAAATTCGGCTGCTACCGGTGGCACTATTAACTTTAGTGACAAGCCTTCTTTCTATGGACGTTTATGCACCATGGTTGCAGCCTACAGGATTAAGATCAACAATACGGTTCCGTTAAATTCCTTTATTAATTTACCCGGCGGAGCTTTCAGATACACCTTAAGTACCGCACAGAAAGCCAGCTTTAATGCCTATACAATAGCCATTTTTAAAAACACCGGTAGTTGCAGCAACTTTATTGGCGGCAATGCCATCCTGGATAATAATGGAACTTTCGGGAGCGGAAACGTGCAAAACAGGGTTTCTTCTGGTATCGTACCAGGCTATACTTTTAATAATTTTTCAAGCAGCTCCCCTAATGATGGATATTACGGCATCTGTAATAACAGCAGTGCCTCGGGAGCAACAGATAATTCACCCTCAGCACCTACCAGCACCAGGGTATTTTCTGTATGGGATATCATTGGAGATCATACCGGTGCAGTTGACCAAAACCTTGGCAACCCGCCTACACCGGTAGGCACGGTTGGTGGATATATGGCTGTTGTAAATGCCAGTTATGCCACCAGCAATGCAATTAAACAAGACGTAACCGGACTATGCAGTAATACTTATTACGATTTTAGTGCCTGGTTTAGAAATATATGCAGCAAATGTTCCTGCGATTCTAACGGTAACAGTGTTAATACCCCCGGCGTTACACCCAACCTCACTTATCAAATTGACGGAATAGATTATTACACTACCGGTAATCTTTCCTATACCGGTTTATGGGCTAAAAGAGGATTCACATTTCTCACCGCAGCGGCACAAACAAATTTTACGCTTACCATTCGCAACAACTCTCCGGGGGCTGGTGGAAACGATTGGGCTGTAGACGATATTAATCTTGCAACTTGCGAACCAGATGTAGATTTAAATATTACTCCGGTACTTTTAGGTTGCCAGGGTACCCAGGTAGATTTTAATGTTACGGTAAAATGTTATTACCCAAGTTACACCTACTATAAATGGCAAAAAAGTCTTGACAATGGAAGTACCTGGATAGATACCGGCGTAAGTGGTAATAGCACACCAACCTTTACAAACGGCCAATGGACCTATATTGCAAGCTACCCTTCTTTTATTGCTACAAGCGTCGATAGCGGAAGCCGATATAGGGTACTTACTGCAACAACTGCAGCCAACCTCGCAGCAGCAGGATGTGGTTACGGTAATAATAAAAATACCTTGCTAAAAATAATAACCTGTGCAAAAGTTTTGGCTGTTCAGTTAATAAATTTTACCGGAAAACTTGAGAATAATAAAAATAGCTTGCAATGGACAAGTGATTTTGAGAAAAATTTTAGCCATTACGATATAGAAAAAAGCAAAGATGGTATACACTTCGAAACCATTGGTTCTGTAAAAGGACACAATAGCAATACTACATCACAATACCAACTTAGGGATGAAACGGTAAATAATGAGGCTGCTTATTACCGGCTTAAAATCATAGATCTGCAGGGCCTTTTTGTGTACAGCGAAATAATTGTGTTAAGTAACAATAAGCTGCCTTTTAGTGTAGTAGACCTAAATAATCCGTTCAGAAATTCTATAAATATTAAATATATATTGCCCAATATGGGAAGGGTGGATTGCATACTTGCAGATGCCTATGGAAAAACTATTTACAAACAACAATACAACGGTAAAAAAGGCCTCAATGCGGCTACAGTTAATAACTTAGGCAATCTTGCATCAGGCATGTATACCATTACTTTTTTTTACCAAAATAATACACTTACAAAAAGAGTAATAAAATTAAATTGATACAAAATGGTTAAATAATTAAATCCCCTTTTTAATTAAAAAAAATATTATAAAAAAGGCAGGATTAACTTATTTAACCATTTTTCTTTTTTCCACACCGTTTAATAACACCCCCTTACTGTTTTAAAATACAATGCTTTTCTTAGGAAATGCTATGGTTTGGGAGAAGATACCTAACAATTTTTTTGTTTAAAATAAGGAACATCCATGCATACAAAAGCAGCCATTCGACTGCATACGCGGTTACCGGGCGGGCGTAAAATCTTTGGTGTGGAGACTTGCCTGTCAACGTTAGAGCGACTTCGAATTTAAAGAGGCTATAGTTAAAGCAAAAAGATATTTAGAAAATTAAATTGCGCAGGGTAACCGCATTAAAAAAGCGCAACCAATATCAGTCGCGCTTTTTTATTAGTAATTATATACCGATCGGTATTTTATTATTTTTATTTGATGGCTACTTTTTTATCCATTTCCATATAATCGATGGTTAAATTTGCCAGTGCTTTTACACCCAATTTTAAACCGCTTTCATCTATATAAAAATCGGGAGTATGGTGAGAAGGTGCTTTTATTGGATCAGCTCCTTTAGGCATTCCACCCAATACAAAATAAATACCAGGTACTTTTTGCTGGTAAAAAGAAAAATCTTCTGCACCGGTGCGGGCAGGGGTAAGCAATACATTTTCTGCACCTGCAGTTTGCTTTAAAGATGGAAGCATTTTATCTGTTAAGGCAGCATCATTAAAAGTAACCGGAAAATGCGATTCGTAAGGCAGCAATATTTCTGCTGTAGCACCATTACTTTCTGCGGTTTTAGTTACCACTTGCTTTACTCTTTCAATTAGTAATTGTTCATCACTGTTAGTAAGGGCACGTATGGTTCCCAACATTTCTACCTGCTCCGGAATAATATTACTGCGGTTACCGCCATTAATTGCACCGATGGTTACAATACCGGCGTTTTCTGTAATATTTAAATTACGACTAACAATGGTTTGTAAATTATTAATGATCTGTGCAGCTGTTACAATTGGGTCAATGGCCGACCATGGATAAGCCCCATGCGCAGAGCGACCTTTAATAATTATTTTCATATCATTTACACTGGCAAAAATACCACCGGGGCGGTAAGCAATTTTACCCACTTCTGTTTGAGAATTAATGTGTAAACCAAATATTACGTCCACCTTCGGATTTTCCATTACACCTTCTTTTACCATCATTTGGGCACCACCCTCCTCGCCATGCGGTACACCTTCTTCAGCAGGTTGAAAAATAAATTTTACTGTTCCTTTTAAATCTTTTTTCATACCCGCTAAAACCTCTGCAACACCCATTAATATGGCCACATGGGTATCATGTCCGCAAGCGTGCATTACGCCGGATTCTTTTCCATTGTATTGTACTTTTACTTTTGAAGCAAAAGGCACTGCTGTTCTTTCTATTACAGGCAATCCATCCATATCTGCTCTTAAAGCTACTACAGGGCCAGGTTTACCCCCCACTAAAATACCCACCACACCGGTATGTGCCACGCCTGTTTTTACATCAATCCCCAAGGCCTTTAAATGTTTTGCAATTAGTGCAGCAGTTCTTATTTCACTATTTCCTAATTCGGGATGCTCATGAATATCCCTTCGCCAGCCAATTACTTTTGATTCTACTTTATCGGCTGCAGCAGTTACCTGGTCTCTTAACGAAGTATCCTGCGCTATACCCTGAAAACCGAATGCCCATAAAAAACTTACTGCTACTATTTTTTTCATTTATTATTATTTAGCTTACAAGTTAAGTTATTATACTTTTAAATAAATTTAAAGTGATTGATAATGATATAATTGACGGAAATTTTTACCGCAATTATTCAGCATAAATATAGTGTCAGAATATTTTCGCGTACTAGCATACAAATCGTATTCGTTAAAAATTTAATAAATTTCCTATTCAATTAATTCTCCTTTATCCGGGTAAAAGTTTATAATAAAATATGCGCATAGCCATCCTTAAATAAAAAACTGCCCTAAAATAAGGACAGTCTTATTATATTATTATTATTTTATAAAGTTTATTGTATGGGAAAATCATCCTTTACAACCGCACCGGTTTCCACCATATCAGCAACTTTATTTTCTGCGGGCGGTTTAAAAAACTTTTTTTGAAATACCAAAATGGTAATAACACCGGTGGAAATCGCCGTATCGGCAAGATTAAAAATAGGACTAAAAAATTCAAAATCATCGCCCCCAAAAAAAGGAACCCACTTTGGAAAATGGGCATTTCTAATGATGGGAAAATGGAGCATATCTACCACTTTGCCATGTAAAAAACTTGCATAACCATGCTTAGGAAAAATAGTAGCCAAATGCCCGGAATAGCTTTCTTCAAATATCATCCCGTAAAACATACTATCTATTAAATTACCTAACGCACCGGCAAAAATTAAGGCAGCACAAAATATAAAACCTGCATGGTACTTTTTTTGAATAATACTGCGCAGATACCATACGCCAAAAATTACTGCGCCTAACCTAAACAGGGTAAGTATAATTTTACCCGCCTGTCCCCCAAATTTCCAGCCATAAGCCATGCCCTCATTTTCTACAAAAAATAATTCAAACCAATTTCCGGCTACAGCATGAATATCTCCTAAATAAAAGTGAGTTTTAATGTACAGTTTAAGTGCCTGATCTGCCAGAACCACCAAAATAATTATAAGTGCTACGTTTCTTGATTTCATAATTGACCGCAAAGATAATTGCCAAATATTTTATAGCAGCAACAAATTATGATTAGTTTTTCCTCCTGCATCTAAAGAATAAAATCGTTTGACGGCTTAAATATCATTCTTCGTAATAAACTCTTTTAACCCGCTGAGATATGCCTGTTAAAATTTCGTAGGGAATGGTATCGGCCCATTCTGCCACTTCATGCACCGATAGAACCTCTCCAAAAACAATAACATCATCTCCTTCTTCCACAGCAAAACCTGTAATATCAATCATTGTCATATCCATACAAACTGCACCAATTACCGGTACCAGGTGCCCATTTACAAAAACTTTACCTTTTCCATTTCCAAGTGCCCTCGGGTAACCGTCAGCATAACCAATGCGAACCGTTGCAATAACAGAATCCCGGGTAACGATTCCTTTTCTGCCATAACCCACTGTTTCGCCTGCCTTTACTTTTTTTATTTGGGAGATGGTTGTTTTTAAAGTGGTTACATTTTTTAATTTTTGCTGCATTCCGTCACTACTATCTACTCCATATAAACCAATGCCAAGCCTAACCATATCCAACTGTAAATGGGTATGCCGGTGAATGGCAGCGCTGTTACCAATATGTCTTAAAAAAGTATATCCGGTGGCCTGCTGCAATATTGTACAGCACGCTAAAAATAAGGCCGACTGTATTTCAGTAAAGTCATCATGCACAGCGGTATCACTGCCGGAAAGATGAGAAAAAACAGATTGCACTTTAAATATAGAAGATACTTTTAGTAAAGCAGCCAGCAGTTCTACATCCTTTGCTTCAAACCCCAGCCGGTGCATTCCCGTATCCAGTTTAATATGAACAGGATAATTGGTAATGGCCGATTGCTGTAAATATTGCTGAAAGCCATACAATATATTGAAAGAAAAAATTTCAGGTTCAAGGTTATATTGCACCATCAGATCGTACGTAACTTCTTCTGCATTCATCACCATTATTGGCAAGGTAATACCCGCTTTGCGAAGTTCTACGCCCTCATCAGTATAGGCTACCGCCAGATAATCTACTTTATTAAATTGTAACAGATTAGCAATTTCAAAACTTCCGCTACCATAACTAAAAGCTTTTACCATTGCCATTACTTTTACACCCTTATTAAGTAAATGCTGGTACTGTTTTAAATTATGACTGATAGCATTCAGGTTAATTTCTAACACCGTTTGGTGAATTTTTTCTTCCAGTAAATGGCTTATCTGTTCAAACTCAAATATTCTGGCTCCTTTCAATAAAATGGTTTCATTATAAAAATGAAGCGAATAAAATTGTTGTTTAAAATCGATGGTAGATGCAAAAAAGAAAGCCTGAGGAATATTTTTAAAAGCATCCTGCTGTCTGGAAATTTCAGGCCCGATGCCTATAAAACGGTTAATATTTTTTTGTTGCAAAATGGCTGCCACCTCGGTATACAAATCCTGACTGTTCTTACCTGACTGTAAGATATCACTTAAAATTAAGGTTCTGTTAGGATGCTGTTGCTGCTGGGCTAAAAAGTCGAGCGCAATGGTAAGCGAGTTGATATCTGCACTATAACTATCATTAATAAGCGAACAATTATTGATCCCTTGCTTAAGTTCCAGCCGCATTTCAACCGATCTCAATTGCAACATCCTTTCGGCTATAACCGCATCATCAATATTCAGGTGCAATAACACACACCAGCAATTAATTGCATTTTCGATGGCCGCTTCATCGGTAAAAGGTATGGTAATGGATATAGCTCTGTCGTTTGTGCCCTGCCTTTTATCAATGGCATTTATAACCGTACTTCGTTGTTCTTTTTGAACCAGAATTATCTGCAAGCTTGCGCGGGCATTTTTACTCCAGGCAAAGAGTTGAAAATTTTCATTGTTTCTTATATTACCTGCAAAGCTGGTAACGCCGGCATTTACATCAGGGTCATCGGCATTATAAATCAACAGATCGCTATGTAAAAATAATTTTAATTTTTCGTTTACCTTTTGCCTGATATTGATAAAACCCTCCCCATGCGCCTGCCCTATATTTGTAAATACACCAATGGTTGGTTCGATAATTTTTTGTAACCATTGCATTTCATTTGGCTGAGAAATACCGGCTTCAAAAATACCCAATGTATTGGCTTTATTCATTTGCCAGACACTAAGGGGTACACCAATTTGAGAGTTATAACTTTTAGGACTTCGAACAATATTATAGTCACTATGCAACAATTGAAAAAGCC
>JAYTHI010000073.1:0-1790 GCA_043732685.1 Ferruginibacter sp.
ATAAATATTTTATACCTGCAAGCAATACGAAGCTCTTTACGGCCTATGCAGCCATGAAATTTTTAGGTGATAGTCTGTTAGGACTTAAGTATCAATTAAGCGATAGTGCAATAAATATTTACCCAACGGGTGATCCGAGTTTTTTGCATCCCGATTTTATAGCGCAGCCTGTATTAAAATTTCTTCAACGCCAACACCATATTATTTACCATAACAACGGGTTTAGTACTGCGTTAGGTATGGGTTGGGCATGGGATGATTATTTGGAAAGTTATATGGTGCAAAGAGCTGCTCTGCCCATTTATGGCAATTTGATAAGGGTGTATAATAATAATGGCGCAGTGCGGATAATTCCAAAAACAGTACCGTATGCCTATGCAAAAATAAATACCAATACTTTTATTGATGCTACTCACTTTGCAGAAAGAAGTTGGGATAAAAATGAGCTGTTGTTTGCTGCCACCGACAAGGATTCCTTAAAAGATATTTACGAAATACCGATGGTTGCAAACTGGCAACAAATGATAGGCTATTTAGAAGATACCCTGCATCAAAAAATTAAGGTGCTCGATAAAATAGCCGACTATTCCAATAAATTTTTAGACGCTACTTTAAAAAACCTGTATACCCAACCTACAGACTCCTTATTAAAACCAATGTTATTCAATAGCGATAATTTTTTTGCCGAACAATGCCTGCTGATGATAAGCAACCAGCACCTCGGATACATGAGCACACACGCAATTATTGATGCCTTATTAAAAACGGAGTTAAACAGCTTGCCACAAAAGCCGCGCTGGGTGGATGGTAGCGGACTTAGCCGCTATAATTTATTTACCCCGGCATCTTTTGTTTTTGTGTTAAATAAAATGATCAATGAATTTGGTACAGAACGTTTAAAACGAATTTTACCTACCGGAGGTGAAGGTACTTTGAAGAATTATTTTCAACAGGATGCACATTTTATTTTTGCCAAAACAGGCAGTCTAAGTAACAATACTGCCATCAGCGGATTGCTGTACACCAAAAAAGGAAAGCTACTTTTATTCTCAGTACTGGTAAATCAATTTATGGGTAGTGCTTCGCATGTACGGCATGCGGTAGAAAAGTTTTTAGAAGGTATTCGGGAGCGATACTAATACAGGGCCTATAAACTGAAAAGTCTTTTGCCGGAAAGATGGTAAGGCGTCAATGGTAAAATAATTCTTTTTTAGCACATGAATGGCTGCATAAATTTTATAGCTTCGGGTGGCTAAAACCTACAGCCTTTACAAAATGTAAACCAATGCTTTCTGAAAATAATAACCCTATCTGCATTTTATATAAAATACCAATCGGTATATTTTAAATACAGAATATAACTGTATAAACAATAATATTAAATAGTAGCAACCCCTACCAACCAAAATATTCCCTGGTATTATTGAAACAGATATCCTCAATAATTTTTCCAACCCAATTGATATCATTCGGGATTTGTCCATTTTCCATTTCCTCTCCAAATAAATTGCAAAGTATCCTTCTAAAATATTCGTGTCGGGGAAAAGATAAAAAGCTTCTGGAATCTGTGAGCATTCCTACAAATTTGCTGATCAATCCCATATTGGATAGGGTATTAATTTGTTGTGTCATCCCATCTTTTTGATCGAGGAACCACCAGGCGCCTCCCCATTGAACCTTGGGCTTGCTGCTGCCATCGTTAAAGTTACCCGGCATTGTTGCAAACAACGCATTGTCAGCAGGGTTAAGGTTATAAATTATGGTTTGGGCTAAAGTCTGCTTATTATTTA
>JAYTHI010000074.1:0-42881 GCA_043732685.1 Ferruginibacter sp.
TCCAAGATCATTTGTTACCGCTTCAAGCGATGGATATTTTATAATTATATTATCCCTGATCAATGTTTTATCGGTTTGCAGGTACAAGCCTTTAAGTGAAGCCCCTGTATCGCTGTAGGCAAAATCAGTTTTTAATTTTTTAATAGTAAAGCCACTTTTTTCTTTAAAGCCGGCATCAGTAATTGTACCTGCATCGGTGGTTGGGGTAAATACAAAATTGTTACCTTTTAATTTAAAACTATCCAATTTTAAATGCTTATAATCTATGCCACTACTAATGGCGGGTGAATTATTATCATCAAAAGCAATATTATTATTATCAAAATTAATGGCGGCAATAGAAACATTCCATGGATTATTAACCTGGGCTATTACCGCCTTATTGAGTTCTTTTTTTACGATTTGTGTTTGTATCGATTTACCTAATTCAATTGCCGCATTGGTGTTTAGTAATTTAACTTCCTTTAGTTTTACATTTAATCTTGCCAGGTCTATTGATGCTACTTCGGTAGATAATTGTCCGAGGTTTAGATTTGCACGCATAACAGATACCTCGTTTCTATAATCGAATTTTATATTGTTTATGTCAATATTTTTTAAATTAAGCGCCAGGTTAAAAGGTTGTTTGCTTTCTGTTTCTCTTTGCACAGTTGACTTTACTTCCATCAATGGCTTATTTTGAAACATATGTCCTGTTACATTTGATAAAGCTATCCGCGGTAGCGAAAAAATCATTTTATTCAAGTCAAACTTTTTAAAGGCAGTTGTAAATTTACCAACACTTACTAAAAAATCTATGCCGGTCTGGTTGTCTTTAAAGGATGCATTTATATTGTCGAGATCAATTTTATCTACATTTATTTTCATCCCTGCACTGGTATCTTTTGGAGCATTGCTTTTGCTCATAAAAGCGGCTAAGATATACTGATAATTAAAACTGGTATCAGTTCCAATTCTGTATATTTTAGTGTTTATATTTTTAAGTCCTACATAGTTAATTTCAACCTCACTCTTTAGAAGTTTTAATAAAGCAATATCAACCTGTATTTTGCCGCCACTCAGTAAAGTGTCTTTGTTTTGATCTTCAAAATATACGTTCTCTAAAACAATACTTTTGGGAAAACTTAAGGTCAGTTTACCAATGGCAACCTTGGTATGAATTTTATTTTCAAGATAGGAAACCACTTTTTTTCGGGCAAAATTTTGCACAGCAGGTACTTGTATGAGCAGATAAATCAGCAGCAATAACAACAAAATAATGGCTGTAATCCAGGCAACTATTTTTGCACTTTTTTGTATAATCCTATTGGCAGTCAGTGTTTTAAGTTTTATATTTTTAAATATATTTGAATAGTAACAAATAAATTATTAACAGATAAATCGACAGGTAAAATAATTTTTATTTAAAATTAATTTAAAAATCAGACCAGTCATTTTACAATTATCAACTTTACAATTGTTGTACCATTATTATTTGTGCCGGATTGCATCTTTTGTAAATATAGAATTTATCATTTTGCAGGTAATGAATTTAAAAGGTTGATGGCATTATGCTGTGGGGAAACTATTTTAATTGTTGTTAGGTTTTTGTGGAAGTTGTACCGGATTGGACTGTGCGTTTAGACTAAATATTTTTAAGAAATATATTAATGGTACGCCAAAGATTTATGCCAATAGTGTTATCAATAATTATTCCTGTAAAGGCTATCAGCAATTTTTACAGATCTAAATTTCCGGGCACAAATTCAAAAGCTGAACTTATCATTATCTAAGGAAAGCTTATTTATTGCCCAGGCTTGGGAAGCTGGCAATACCTCAAAAATAACAAAAAAAATACCCCGGATTCACGGGGTATTTTAAAATATTTAGCTGCAATTTTTATTAAAAAATATACCTTAATCCAAGTTGCATACCCCAGGTGCTTGCCCTTGAAATATCTTTTTGAAAAGGAGTGGTTATCAAAGCGCCATTAAATTCTGCCAGGTTATAAACAGGGGTTCCGTTTGCATCAATAGATTTATACGAGAGTGGATTATTAATGGTAAAAAGGTCTTTATTGCCTGCACTTCTGCTGATGAGGTTTGGAAGATTGATGATGTCAACACTAAACTGAAGTGTGTTTCTGACCGATCCTGTTTTGATAGAAAAATCTTGCAGAAAACGCATATCCAATCGATTAAACCAGGGTGTTGTTGCTGAATTTCTTTCGGCATATTGCCCTGCATGTTTCTTTAGATAGGGCGTATTATTTATCAATTGATTATATGCCGCCTGTTGTGTTGCAATGGTATATTTTACAGTTCCATTAGCCAGTTTAAAATCGCTGAAATTTACATCCGATCCTTTGGCATAGATATACATCAGGTCAGCTGCATTGTTACCATCATTGTTAACATCGCCTCCGATAATATAACTAAACCGCGATTGAACACTCCCTTCGTAAAAGAAGGAGATGGTACTTGCAAAATGTTGCGCGTATTCTTTTCTATAAGATAAATTACCTACAACCCTGTGTGGTACTGAGTATGCAGAGTTGTATAATTCCTCATTGTTTGGTGTTCCTTTGTTAATAATAGATTGCCATGCTGAGGTTGCCTGTGAACCTGGGTTAGGACTAACCTCCGTGGCTAAGGTATACGTGTAGGCTAGGGACCCGTAAAAACCCTTGTTAAAAGCTTTAGCTATTTGAACCGTATTGGAAAAGGAATACCCTTTACCCGTGTTTTCTAAAACAATGGCCGAACCACCCCGGTTTGTTCCGGCGAGATTGGGATAAATAAACTTATTTGCTGCATCGGTAGCAGCAACACCGGTGTTTGCAAAGTAAGGCCGGTTGTCTTGTCCGTTTAATGTTGCTGTTGGAGCCTTAAGATTTGCATTGCGCATTTTTACTGCATTGATATCTTTTGTGAACAACATATCGATGGTAAAGAGAAAGCCATTTCCCAATTGTTTATCGACCCCGAAATTGGTTCTGAAAACTTGAGGAAATTTAAAATTACGGTCAATTAATACAAAACTTCCGGGTGCATTTGCGCTGACGGTTTGTGGGAATTTGGCAATATAGGCATCCGGATTAGGATTAAAAGTTATCCCTGCTAAAGTTGCCGGCGTATTTAAAACTCCACCATTTTGATATACCCCACTATTGCTTGGTAAATTGGTTAAGAACACAAAGGGAATTTTACCTGTAAAAATTCCGGTACCGCCCCTTATTACGAGTCCTTTTTCATCCGGCACTTTCCATCTAAAACCAACCCTTGGCGAAAATAGCATGGTGGCTTTTGGAAATTTACCGGTGTTGTAATTGGTAGGGTTACCATCTTTATCAGGAAATACAAGCGCATCAATGGCGGGGTTGGCAATGGGCTGTTTAAGATAAGTAGGCAGATCGCCCCTGAGGCCGTAAGTAAGTTTAAAATTACTATTGATGTTTACCTCATCCTGTAAGTATATTCCTACCTGACCAAGTTTTAAATCGGCCGAAAATACTTTTGGCTGCCCAGGAATAAGGGAGTAGGTATAAGAGAAAAAGGCCGGTGTTGCATTGGTGGCAAAATCGTTAAGGCTATTGTAAATATAATAGCTTTCTGAACCGCCCATAAAAGCATTACCTACCTTTTGGTATTCGTAAGTTCCGCCGGCAGTAAGGGTATGCTTGCCTGCGTAATAAGTAAAGTTATCCGTAATGGTTGCAATATTATTAATTACATCATTGTTCCTGGTAAAGGGATCTGTACCTGCACTCATATAATTACGACCCTTGGTAACACCTGCTACGGTTCCGTCTGCATCAAAAATTTCTATGGTTGGAAAAATACCGCCTGCACTATTTCTGGTATCCCTGATATGCGTATATGCCAGTAGCAATTGGTTAGAAATTTTGCTGCTGATATTGCTGTTTAATTCGAGTGTGGCAGATTTTACAATATGGTTGGTACCATAATCCCCGTTTGCAAAACCGATGGACTGGTTACTGTTTCTGCCGTTGGGTAACCTTGTTGTAGCTCCCGGAATTCCTCTTATTGTAAAGCCGCCTGCGCCGCTATTTGGTACACTGCTTCCATTTAATGGAGATTGATCGCTTCCTTTAAAATCACTGTATTTTAAAACCAATTTGTGTACGTTATTGATGTTCCAATTTATTTTGCCTAAAACTTTATGATTTTTAGTTATGAAATTAGGCCGGTTATCGTAGCTGCCTGCATCATAATTATATTGACTTTTTAAAATACTTCTAAATTTATCCAGGGAATCTTTAGGAGATGCGGATAAAAGTCCGGATGCAGTGGAACCGGTTGGTATAAAAGTATTGGGGTTAGGAGAAGAAGCGTTTTCCCATTCGTAATTTACAAAGAAAAATAATTTATTTTTAATTATCGGGCCACCCAAACTACCACCAAATACTTTATTTTGTTGAGGGGTAGGCGTAAGATTGATCTTATTTACATGCGTGCCATTAAAACTTTGGTCGCGGTAAAAACCATAAGCAGTACCATGAAAAGTATTGGTACCACTTTTTGTGAGCACATTTAAACCGGCGCCGGTAAAGCCGGATTGTCTTACATCATAAGGGGCAATATTTACCGAAATCTCATCGTATGCATCAATTGAAATTGGACTTGCGCCGCCACCCGGTTGAGGGTCGGTTGATAAACCAAAATTGTTATTGAGGTTGGCTCCATCTATTTGCAGGTTATTAAATCTTCCATCCCTGCCTCCAAAGCTATTACCGCTGCTGGCTTGTGGTGTTAACCTTGTAAAATCTGAGATACTTCTGGAAATGGTAGGTAAGGAAGCAATTTGTCTGGCATCAAATGTAGTGCTGGCACCTGTTTTTGCGCGTCCCGCAGTTCTGGTGCTGGAAGTAATTACGATCTCCTGTAAAGCTTTGCTACTGGTTGATAAAATAATATCAGTACTAAATGGCTCACCAAGGGTTAATGAAAAATTATTAATTGTTTGTGAACCATAACCAACATATTCTGCGGTTAGCTGATAAGGACCGCCAATCCGCGTATTGGGTATGGTAAAATTGCCATCTTTTTTACTTAAGGTCACATATTTTGTTCCGGAAGGCGTATGAATAGCGGTAACTACAGCTCCTTCCAATGGCGTGCCTGTAGAAGATTTAACAAAACCAATAATGCTACTTGTAGTAACCTGGGCTATAGTAAAAAATGGTATTGAAAAAATAAAAATAAGGAGAAGGGGAATTTTTTTGAATAACATATATATTGTTTTTAAAATACAAATAACGTTAATAAATTTTATTAAATGTTAATTTCGTTAACGTGTTAAAAGGCAAATTTAAAAGATTTTAAGCTGCTTGTAGATGGTATTTAATTAATATAACTCTTTCACCTTAGTAGAAAGATTAACGAGGCCGCCATTTTTTAATGTATAGAAAGTATAGAAAAGAAAATTAGATATAATAATTTATTAAAGCAAATTTGTGTCAATTAAATTAAGGCTTGAAAGTTTATGCTATGCATTTTTTTACCTTATAATGTAGTTGTTGAGGTACAGTAGGTTGCGTTAAAACAATTTCTAATCTCGCAATGTAGTAGTACAACAGCAACCAGTAAACCTCATTAACTTTGCAAAATAAAAAATTAGTACATGTTAGATAGTATTGAAAGTGCCATTGAAGCTATTAAAAATGGTAAATTAGTTATCGTTGTTGATGATGAGGATCGTGAAAATGAAGGGGATTTTATTACTGCAGCCGAAAATGTTACGCCTGCAATTATAAATTTTATGAGTACTTACGGTCGCGGATTAATTTGTGCCCCGCTGTCGGAGGAACGCTGCGATCAGTTAAACCTACCCGCAATGGTTAGTGACAATACCTCTTTACATGCCACGCCATTTACAGTAAGTATCGATTTATTGGGACATGATTGTACCACTGGTATTTCTGCCCACGATCGCGCAAAAACGGTGCAGGCATTGGTTGACCCAAATACAAAACCAGAAGACCTTGGGCGTCCCGGACATATATTTCCACTGAGAGCAAGAAAAGGCGGCGTACTTAGAAGGGCAGGTCATACAGAAGCCACCATTGATCTTTCCAGACTTTCAGGTTTTGCCTCAGCAGGTGTATTGGTTGAAATAATGAACGAAGACGGAACGATGGCTAGGCTTCCGCAACTAAAAGAAATTGCTAATAAGTTTGACTTGAAGATCGTTTCTATCAAAGATCTGATTGCTTATAGAATTGCTAAAGAAACATTAATAAGGGTGGCAGAGAGTGTACAGATGCCTACCAAATATGGAATCTTTGAACTGATTGCTTTTGAACAGATTACTACCGGCGAAATACATCTGGCAATAAAAAAAGGGAACTGGCAAAAAGACGAACCTGTTTTAGTAAGGGTTCACAGCAGTTGCATGACGGGTGATATTTTGGGATCTTTACGTTGTGATTGCGGCGATCAGTTGCACAAAGCATTAAAGATGGTGGAGGAGGAAGGAAAGGGCCTGGTATTATATATGAACCAGGAAGGAAGAGGCATTGGATTACTTAATAAATTAAAAGCCTATAAATTACAGGAAGAGGGTTTGGATACCGTTGAAGCCAACCTGCAATTAGGTTTTGGTATGGATGAAAGAGATTATGGTGTTGGCGCTCAAATTATTCGCCACCTGGGTATTAGTAAAATGAGGTTGATGAGTAATAATCCACGTAAGCGCGCCGGACTTATTGGCTTTGGCTTGGAGGTTGTTGAAACTATACCCATTGAAATTAAACCCAATAAGCACAATGAAAAATACCTTACCACCAAACGTGATAAGATGGGGCATGATATTTTAAGCGAACAATAATTAATAAAAAAGGGAATAACTGTTAATAGCAGCTTATTCCTTTTTTTATGTAAATACATATTATAATAAAATTTAATATATTTAATTATTACAAATATTTTTGAGCAGATCGGGGATGATAGTTTGTGCTTAATTAATCACAAGCTTAAGTGTTAAAGTAAAAGGCAAGTGTAATTCCTTAAGAAACTTAATTTTTAGGTTTGGCAACCGCCTTAAAATTTACCTTATTGGGTTTAAATAATTCTGATAATTTATCAAAATCTTTACGGTAACTGAGGTTTGCTCCTGTTTTATTTCTTTCCCCTAATAAATCGTAATTGGTACGGTTAAAGCCTACTATCCTTACTCTGCCATCTTTGGTTAAAATAAATTCTGCCGTAATATCTGGCGTTATTAATACGTTGTTGTTTTTATTATAACTTATGTAAGGGTTATTGTAATCCACATTTAAGCCCGCCGAAATTATTAGCCTGCCTTTTAACAAGGTAACTATAAAGCCACTTTTAGCGGCAGCCTGCAACTGTGCAACATTGGCTTGTAAATCAAGTGGCGAGGTACCCAGACTTGTGTTTAAATTAAAATACAGAGAGGTATTCTTTATGTATTTTTGTAAAAATTTATTGAAAAATCCGGATATGGCATTGGATACCACACCACCAATTGTACTGGATAAAACATTATAGCCACTGCTGGCCGTTAAAAAGCCCTGGTTATTATTAATGAACGTATTAAAAAGTAACAGGGAGGTAACTTGTTTATTCAGGTCGTTTTTATCTTCTTTAAATTGCTGCAATCTTTTTACAATAAAAAAATCACTTTTTAACGGACTTGATTCCGGCAATTCAAAGGCAAAGTCGATGGCTGGTTTTAACAAGGTTTCTGTTAGGTGCGCCAAAATTCTAACATCTCCTTTTTGATTAAATGAGCTGGTATTAGTACCGGTGGCAAGGGTAGAAGAAATATTGCTGAAATCAACATTGCTTGCTAAATATTCTGCCGTTATATCAATTTGTGCTTTTAGCGGATCTCCAAACCAGGTGATACTTCCGGTGTTAACGGTAAAATATTTTTTTAAAAATGTTTGAAAATTAAAAGTGTATTCACCCTTGCTGATATCATACCGGCCATTGATAGATAATGGTTCCTTATTACCTACCCTTATCTTTAATAAACCACTGCCTTCGCCTTTAATTATATCTCCTGTACTTTCATCTAAAATAACATCTATGCGGCAGGCAGGGTTTGCTGTAAGGGCCATATTTACAATGATATTACTGGAGGTTTTACCTTTATAATAATCTTCCATTTTACTTCCGAACTGAATAAAATCAATGTAATCCACCACACCGCTTTCTACACTATTGCCGCTTAATAAATAAATATGACTGCTATCTGTTAAAGATGGTTCACCACTAATATTCATTACCATATTATCCGTACTGCCGTTCAGCGACATTTTTGCCTGCCCTATTACCTTGCCATAAAAAGTGCTGTTGTCTTTCTTGTTGGTGTTTAAAACAAGTAATTTATTGGTCTCCAGTTTTATATTATCAAAGCCAATATCATTAAACCAATGGTGTTCCATTTTACCGCTAACGGTGCCTGTATTATTTAAACTGTCGCTGATGGTAATGGTGCCAAAATCAATTTCATCGGGATTAAAAATGATGGTCTCATTTTTAAAACTATACTTGCAGCGGGTATAAATTACCCTCAATGATCCATCATTAATATTTACTGTACCTGTTAAGGAAAGGTGTTTGGAATTACCGGTAACTTTTAGATCTGTCGTGTTGGCTACTCCCTTTATATCGGTGAAAATACCATTCAAAAAGTTATTTAAAATCTTTAAATCCAGCTTCGGACTAACAATTCCAATATTGGCTTGTTCACCTAAAGAGTCTTTGGTATTATAGGTTCCATCAATATTAAACGTATTGTCTTTTCCGTCGGAGGCGGCTTTAAAAGTTGCAATACCGGAGGCAATATTAAAATTTCCACTGGCGTTTACAAGTCCGATTGAATCTCCATCCAGCCTAAATTCGTTGGTTTGCGTATCAAATAGAATGGCTGTTTGTCCAAAAGGGTCCGCTATTATAACGGTTCCTGAAAGTTGCCCTTCCAGCCTTGGTTTTTTTAATACCAGTGGTGCAAGGTCATCCAGACTAATTTTTTTAAGTTTAATAATTATATCGCTTGAATTACCAAGTATGGACGGCGCCGTAGCAATGTCTATCTCCTGATTTCCCTGTAAAAATTTCACTTCATTTGCACTTACATGCGCTTTGCTTAAAACGAGTTCGCCATCTTTTTCTAACTGCCATTTTTTATCGTTAATAATAAAGGAAGAAGGGGAGAAGTGAATTTTTACACCATCCTTCATTGTTTGCACCTGGGCATTAATGGATGCTCCGCTGATGGTTTTGCTGGCACTCGTATTTATGCTGATGGCTGTTAGATCCTTGTGCGATTTTATTATAATATTGGATCCCGGTAAATGGAGACTGTCATTAATTAAAATATCATCCACATCAATTCTGGCTATTAGCGTATCTAAAGTCCCGGTACTTTTTAAACGAATATTATTAAAAACTTTGCCATCATAACTAAATTCCGGCACATCTGCATTTACATTTAATTGATTTTCTTTAAGTTTTAAATTTCCTTCTATAGTGGCATTGTTAAAGCCTTTTAATTTTGGATCCAGTAACTGTATATAACTATCTACCTCCTTAGTTTTTATAACAAAAGACAGATCTTGATTGCTGATGGTATAGGTAGGTTTTGGAATATACGAGGGATAATAGCGGTTTAAAAAAAACTTGAATGCATCCGGTAATTCCTTGATGGTAAAATTACCATTTACCACTGCATCCACATTATTGCTTTGCAGGCTTAGGTTCTTTTTATTATTAATTATGGAAGATAGTAAGATAAGTGAATCGAAGGATAGGGGCTGGTTATTGTGCATTAAACCTGCATTGTAAATTTTAGCAGAACCTAAAAAATTATCAATATTGCTACCCGTAAAATTCAGGTTAAAATGACCTTTCAAATTAAAATCTTCTACCGTGAATTTGAGTACTTTTAAATTAGCAGCCTCAAGATCAGCATCAAAATTAAACTGAGGTTGTTTACCGCTGAAATCTATACTGCCGGTAAGGTTGCTCAATTTTAGATTAGGGTCATCAATGCTTGCCTTCCCATTAAAAAGATACTTTCCTATGTCGGCTTTTAAACTTATATT
This sequence comes from Ferruginibacter sp., assembly GCA_043732685.1. Taxonomy (GTDB): domain Bacteria; phylum Bacteroidota; class Bacteroidia; order Chitinophagales; family Chitinophagaceae; genus Ferruginibacter. The sequence goes on from JAYTHI010000074.1 coordinate 10,076, forward strand.
CTGATATTTATATCCTCCAAATTCCAGACTTTTAACATTGCCATCAAAATTTGCTTTTACATCTTTGCTTGTAAATCCAATTCCGTTTAATTTACCATTAAAAACAATGGCGCCGAGATCGCTTACATTTAAAAATTCACCTAATTTGAAACCTACTGTTGAAACTTTTCCTAAATAAATGGGTGCCTTATTTTCTGATAACTTCAGATTCACATCACCGTTTACAATTCCAAGATTGGTTTTAATAGTTCCAAAAGCCACAAAGTCATGTATAAACCCTGTAAAATTACCTTTGTAATTAATGTTACCCAATTTAGCAAGGCTGGGTTGGGTTACCGTTTTTAAAGAAGGGATGAGGGTTGTAATATCTTCAAAATTGGTCTGCAGGTCATTGGCCCGAAGGTCAATAAATGTATTTTGTATATCCGGTAAACCTTTTAAAGTAACATCTCCGTCAATGTAACTATTTCCACTTTTAATCAGTATTTTTTTTGTTATCAGGTTATCTACCGGACCTTTAACGTTTCCCTTTAAAATAAATTTTCTTTTCCAGTTTTTTACATCAGGTGCAAAAAATGCCAGGTCATCACTATTTAATTCACTATTTACAAAATTAGCTTCCAGGGAAATGCTGTGTAAAAAATCGCCCATATCCCTGCCGAACCTTTTAAAGTGCATGGCATAATAGTTTCCCAGCCGGCTTTTATTGGTTTCTAAGGTCAATTGTTTAAACTCCATAATTTCGGGCGTAAATTTAATTTTGGCCTCTAATTTTTTTACAATAAAACCGCTTCGTTCTTTTGTAGCGAGCGTCACTTCTGTGGTAAGTGTATCTTTTTCAAAATGTAAATTATTAATATCACTGTTGATCGCCCTGAACTGCAGGTGTACCCCATCAAACCTGTTTGGGTAAGGTGGTCTGTCTGTTTGTTTTTCATTTTTAAAAATTCCATTGGTGATATGGATTTTCTTTACATTTAAAACCCATCCGTCATTATTCCATTGAAAAGCGCCGGTTTTAATAACCGGCATGGTTGTATCTTGCTGAGGAAGATTAAGTTTGTCAATATTACCTGAGTAATTGTATTGCGAAAATTCAGGACCATCCAGGTTAATAGAATTAATAAAAATTTGTCTTTTAGAAACGGATAGCTCATCCGCTAACAGGTCTAATTTTTTTACCGCGACAATCATATTTTGACCAAGCCACTTATCTATTTTATTAAATTGAATATTTTGTAATTGGAGGTTTTGTATATCAAATTGTATTGCCTCTTTTTTGGTGGTAGTTTTTTTAGCCGATCCAAAGTAATCAATCAAAAATTGGTAATTCCAAACCGTATCCGTTCTGTGCATATTTACAGTGGCATCTGTTAGGGAAACATATTTCAGGGTTGCCTTTGTTTTTAAAAAGAACCAGTCTGTGATATTTACTTTTGCTGTACCTGCATATAATAAAGTATCGTGTTGCTGGTCTTGTATCAGCAGACCATCTAAACTAAGTTTATCAAAAAAATCATAGTCGATGTGTTTTATGCGAACCGTGGCTTTTAGTCCGTTAGAAAGCTTTTGCGAAACAGTACCTACAATCCAGTTTTGCACAAAAGTTATGTGCAGGGCCATCCAAATAAAAAGAAGGGGTAAAAATAAGGCCAAAAAGAACCAACTTTTGTGTTTTGCTCTTTTAAAAGTAAAGAGCCAGCCGGTTATCCATGCTACAGACGCAATAATAAAAACCCACAAATCAAAGTTTGGTTTAACATAAACGATCAGCATAGCTAGAACCAACCAAAATATCAGTGTGTAAAAAAACCATTTTAATATGTTGATGTAGCTGCGCAGTTAAATTTTTAATTAGTACAAAAATAACGTTTCGTTGCCGACGGGCAAATTCAATACCAAATATAATTTCAAAATATAAATTTATAAGTTAATGGAAACTAAAATTATTTGGCAATAACTATTTTAGCTGGTGTTTTTCTTGAGGTTTTAATTTTAAATAAAAATTTAAAATAGGTAGTTAATTTGCAAAACCATTTAAATGCACAGCTTACTCATTTTATTAATCCTTTTTAACGTTGGTATTATACTTGCGCCCTCGTTAAATTGCACCAATACTGAATGAGCCGCTACCTTCCTTTCTGGCAACGTCTTCGAAAATCCGGGTATGGCCAACGAAATTACATATGGTAAACAATTGTAGCTGTTTGAACTAAATTTCGCTCCGTAATACGCAAGGTCCCGGGGAAACGCACCAACCGGGTAGGTTGGTGCCGGAAGTATAAATTACTTCCAATAAAATTTAATTGATAGTAAAAGTCTTGTATATCCGATTTAAATTTATGGGAAAATACATTAATTAAAATATTAATATTATTTGATTGGATTTTCAAAAAACAAGGATTAATTTTAATTTCAAAAATAAAAGTATGTCACTTAGCAAAATTATTCCTAAACTCTTTTATGCAGATATTAGCGTTGGCCTGCATTTATTTGTTGAATGTCTTGCCTTTAAAATTGGTTACAGGGATGCACAATTGTATATTTTAAACAGGGATAATATAACCCTTCAATTATTTCAGGATGCTGATTTGGCAAAAGAAAGCCGCCCTGAAATTAGAATTGAAACAGATGCTATTGAAGCATTTTATCAGGAAATTAAAGACCGTTGCCCCGGCATACTTCATCCAAACAATAAGGTGGTTAAACTTCAACCATGGGGTTTAAAAGAGTTTGCCTTAATTGATGCCAGCGGTGTTTGTGTAATTATACAACAGCCGGTTAATTAAAATATTTTTGTACCGGAAAATTTTCAGTGATAGTAAATATATTTCACGGTAATTTTAATAATTTATTGGATTGGCCTGGGATAGCTTATTAATACCTCTTCTACCCCAATTAGTAGCCATATTTATTATCGGGCGTTTTGCAGATAAAAAAGTGGGCTTACAAAATTGTATAATTGTCTTTGCCGTAGGGGTGAATAAAAAAAGGACCACAAATAGGTGGTCCTTTTTTAAAAAATAATATGCGAATTAAATATCTGTTGCTTCTCCGTAAGCCATGGCTGTAGCTTCTTTTAAAGCTTCACTCATGGTTGGGTGCGGATGTACTGCATTAAGTATTTCGTGTCCGGTTGTTTCCAGTTTGCGGGCAACTACTACCTCGGCAATCATTTCCGTTACATTCATACCAATCATATGGCAGCCTAGCAACTCGCCATATTTAGCATCATAAATTACCTTTACAAAACCTTCTGTTGCACCTGATGCGGTAGCTTTACCACTGGCCATAAATGGAAATTTACCAACTTTAATTTCGTAACCGGCTTCTTTAGCAGCTTTTTCTGTATAGCCTACGGAAGCAATTTCCGGTGTGCAATAAGTGCAACCCGGTACATTGTTATAATCCATTGGTTCTACATGTTTGCCTGCCAAATGCTCTGCTACACAAATGCCCTCCTTGGTTGCTTTATGTGCTAAAGCCTGGTGCGGTGTACAATCTCCCAATGCATAAATACCCGGTACACTTGTCAGACCATTTGCATCTCTTACAATCCTGCCTTTATCCGTTTTAATGCCTAACTCTTCCAATCCAATATTTTCGAGGTTGGCAATTACACCTACCGCACTTAATAAAATATCTGCCGTTAATTCTACCTCTCCATTGGGTGTTTTTACTTTGGCCTTTACGCCTGGTCCACTGGTATCAACACTTAAAACTTCGCTACTGGTCATAACCTCAATGCCCTGTCTTTTGAATTGTTTCTCCAATTCTTTGCTGATGTCTTCATCTTCAACAGGTACAATCCTTGGCATAAACTCCACAATAGTAACCTTAGTGCCCATGGAGTTGTAGAAATAAGCAAACTCACTTCCTATTGCACCGCTACCACAAATAATCATTGATTTTGGTTGCGGTGATGGAAGCGTCATTGCTTCACGATACCCAATAATTTTTTTACCATCAATTGGCATGGTTGGCAATTGGCGTGCCCTGCCACCTGTTGCAATAATAATATTTTTGGCTTCTAAAATTTGTTTGGTACCATCTGCTGCAGTTACTTCCATCTTGGTAGGCGCTATCAGTTTACCAAAACCCATAATTACATCGATCTTATTTTTCTTCATTAAAAACTGTACGCCTTTGCTCATTTTATCGGCAATACTACGGCTACGTTTGATCACAGCATCAAAATCGTGGGTAGGGTTTTGTACCGTTATACCGTAAGTTGCTGCATGTTTTGCATAATCATAAACGTTTGCACTTTTAATTAATGCCTTGGTTGGAATACAACCCCAATTAAGACAAATGCCCCCTAAAGATTCTTTTTCTATAATAGCTACTTTTTTACCTAATTGACTAGCTCTTATTGCAGCCGGGTATCCACCTGGGCCGCTGCCTAAAACAATTACATCGTATGCCATACTTTTTATTTGTTTTTTTTATTGGATAAAATACTATTAAACATTTATTCACATGAATTAACAGCCATGCAAAATTACTCTGAAATAGGCTATCAGCCAAATGGATATTTCCTCTTTCTTCAATAAAAGGTATCGAATTAGGGAAGGATTTATATTTCATTTTAAAAGATCTCTAAGCAGGTTAACTTAGTTATGAGTTATAAGTGTTGAGTGTTGTTATCTATTTTTACTTTGTTGGTTAAAAAATAAAATGGTTCCAATTAAAAACGTCTAAATGCCTTAATGGCAAAGTAAAAACTTGCAGCAACATAATTGCTAAATTAAAAAACGTCTTACTGCCTTACCGGCAAAATATTAAAACGTCTTAACGCCTAAACGGCAAAGTAAAAACTTGCACCAACATAATTGCTAAATTAAAAAACGTCTTACTGCCTTACCGGCAAAATATCAAAACGTCTTAACGCCTAAACGGCAAATAAAAACGCATCAGCGCCTTTCCTTCTCCAGTAATTTTCTTTGTTCGGCAATTGATTTTAAAGTCTTGATACTTACATTTAATTCAAAACCAATTAGCAGTGCTAATGAATTAATATATACAAGTGCCATTAACACAATAATGGTTCCTATGGAACCATACAAGGCATTGTATTTGCCAAAATTATTTACAAAATAGGAGAAACCAATGGAGGACGAAATACTTAAAGTGGTGGCAAGTAAGGTGCCCGGACTTAACAACTTCCAGCGTTTTTGTACCGCCGGTGCATATTTATAAATAAAGGCCATCGAATAAAATATCATCCCTACAATAAATATCCAGCGCACATAAAAAATTATATTCCGCATGGTTAAATTTTGTATGCCCATCCATTTTAAAACTGCGCCCTGTGTTATTAATAATACCAGACTGCTGAGCACAATAAAAAACAAGAGTGCAGTAAGTTTAATGGCCATCCACCTATTGTGCAATCCTTTTCTTTTTGCAAAGCCAACATAATTTTTATTAAAAGAACGCATAATACCCATCATTGCATTGCTGGCAAAATATAAGGCGGTAATAAAACCTACAGAAATCAGTCCTATCTTGGAACCATCAATGAATGAATCTACAAATTTTATTAAATTATCGTTGTGCACTTTTAAAGGGATTATATCAGTAATTAATCCGTGTAATTGAAATTTTATACTTTTTTTAGAAATAAAAGGCAGACTTGGTATTAAGGTAAACAAAAACAAAAAGGAGGGTGGTATCGCCATGATAAAATTGTACGATACTGCCGATGCCCGCTCGGTTATGGCAGAGGTTTTTATCTGACCATAAAAGAACTTAATGACGTCGTATAATGGTACCCCTTCAAAACCGGGTAATAGCCATTTTTTACTTTTGTTTAGAAAGTAACCTACTGGTGTTTTATTTAATAATATCCGTTCAAATTTAGTCAAAGGTTTTTTATATTGGTAATAATGGGAATAGTATAATCAGCTGTCAAATCTACCCATTAAGGTTTAATAAAAGGAATGCCTTTTTAATTATTCGCATTCAATAGGTTGTTTTAATTAATTTCCAAAACTTAGGATGGATAAGCAGTACATAAGTTTAATGTGCTTGCTTTGCGTTTAAATATTCGGTTAACCAATCCTGGTATTGTTTGGCAAAAGCCATATGCTCCTGGTAAGTTGTTGCAAAATTGCTGAACCCTGTTAGATTTGGTTGCGCAACAAAATACAAATAACTGGTTGCAGGCGCATTTAATACCGCATCAATTGTTTTAATAGATGGGGTACAGATGGGGCCTGGAGGCAAACCACTATTTAAGTAGGTGTTGAAAGGAGAATTAATTTGGGTGTATTTTTTATAAACCCGCCTGATTGTCCAATCTTTTAATGCAAATATTACGGTGGGATCGGCCGAAAGTCGCATGCCCGCGTTTAAGCGATTCAGGTACACACTGGCTATTTTCCCTTTGTCTTCCTGCTTTGTGCTTTCTTCTTCTACAATACTTGCCAGCGTATACACCTCGGTAGGACTTAATTTTAAGTTAGCCGCTTTTTGTTTTCTGTCATTTGTCCAAAAAATTTGTTGAGCTCCATATAATTTTTTAAAGATTTTGGTCGCTGTAGTGTTCCACAAAATACTGTAGGTATTGGGTATAACTGCAGCCATAATGGTATTGCTATCTAAACTAATTTTTAATAAAGAATCAGGGTTATTAAGCAAGTTTATAAATTGAGTAGAATCACATTCAAAATTTATCCCTATTTTTTGAGCCAGGTCTTCTTTGGTACGTAATTTATTGATGATCAAATTGACCGGAGTTTGTTTGCCCGACTTTAAAATTCTGGCTACAGCGTAAATACTGGCACCCTTTGTAATAACATATTTTCCGGCTTTTACATTTTCATCATATTTTAATTGTTTCGCAATTAATTTAAAGATACCGGGGTTTTTAAGTATTTGTTGATCTTGCAGACTGGTCATTACATCTGCAAAGTTGCTACCGGTCTTTATATAAAAACTCTTTTTATCCTCACTAAAATTGGTGTTTTGGCCAAAAAATAACCAGACCAAAAATATTCCGGCTGCGATAATAAATAGGAAAAGGATTAATAAAATTCTTTTTACAGAAGCCATAATATAATAGTTTGCAAGAAGTATTGAAGGTAAAATAAAAAACCTCGTCCGTGGCAGACGAGGTTGATATTATATATTAAATAATAAATTAAGGCGTTTTATTAACCGGTGCCGGTAAAGGAACAGTTGTAGATTGATTTGTTTTAGGTGCTGTTGCGGGTGCATTTTTAATTAATTCATCGTTTTTAGAACCTGCGCCAGTAGCAGAATTAATAAATACGGGAGAAATTACGCAAAGAATGGCTACAATGGAAGCAAAAACCCAGGTACCTTTTTCTAAAACATCGGTAGTCTGTTTAACACCCATTAACTGGTTACTGAAACCACCTAATGTACCTGATAAACCACCACCTTTGGGATTTTGCACTAATACAATTAAACCCAAAATTATGGAAGCCAGGATAAGTAAAATACCAAATACTATTAGCATGAGTCGTTATTTTTAAATATGTTGTAACTTTTTTTTATCTGGCCTATCTTGCGATTTGCTCGATTTTGGCTGCAAAGTAAGCACTTTTAGCAGGATTAAGCAAACTTAATTTTTGATACAGTTCTATTGCTTTGCGAAGTTTTCCCTGGTGCATTAATACTTCAGCCATTGCCTCGGTGAGGACATCGCCTTCGGTATTAGATTTTTCTGCCATTTTTTGGATGATAATATCTGTTTGTTCGTTGGTTGCCTGCAATTGATCTGAATGAATCTTTTTCATGGTTTTAAGCCATTCGGTAAAACTTTTTAATTGCCTTCCAAGCTTATCTACCGGCATGCCATCTTCATTTAATTTAATACCCAAACTGGCAAAATAATCCGAGGTATGCAAGGGCTCAAAAGAGATTGTTTCTTCGGTAGTAGCAATATCAGGCGTGAAATTTAGCCTGATATTCATGGGTTCTATTTCCGTTTCATCAGCTTCGTAAGATTCCTCCGTTTCAGCTGATGCTTCAGGATCTTCCATATTATCCTTATTGTTTAGGTTAAATTTTGTAGGAAATGAGGAAGCGCCATTGCTATTTATATCGGTTATCTCTTTATTGGTGTAGATCGGTACGATAGGTTCCTTATTTTCAATTGTATTTTCAGGGTGCTGTGCTATATTGTTATTCGCTATAGCTGGTTGTGCAGCATGCTCCGTTACATTGATCGCTTTATTTTGCATTGATAAAGCAGTTGCATCCGGTTCAACTTTATTTGCTTCAATTGTTTCAATGGGTAATGCTGCAGATTCAACTGTTTGCCGTAACGGAACATCTATTTCTGGTAAGGCTGCAATACCTGCCGGCACTTCATTTGCCGCAATTGCAACAAGTTTATTATCTACTGTTATTGTATCGGAATTGGCTGTAGGGGGGAAAGTTTCTGCTGTATTTAATTGCTGCAATTGATAATTTAACCAGAAGGGGTTGTTAAAAAGTAAGGCAGTTTTAGCAGCCTGAACTTTAAATTCAATACTTGAAAGTGTTGGTTGTTGAAGTAAAAAAAAATGTGCTGCGGTAAAATAGGGATGTTGTTCCGTAATGTCTATAAGATAATCTTTTGCATCATTGGCTGATGCCGGACGTTTAAATAATGACTCAAAAAGTAAATAACTATTCCCCATATTATAAAACTAAACTTTTAAAAATAAATGTAAAACTTTTTGCAACTGATTTTACCAATTACTAAATATTTTATTAAAAATGCCATCCACCGTGTTTTTAATTATGTCGGGTGTTAAAACCGATTCTGCCTGCTGCAGACTTTGAGTTGCCGCAAAATCGTAATTTGTTGAAATATCCGTTTCAAAATTTTTAGTGTTGTCCAGGTTATTTTTAAAATTGAGGTGAAAGGTTACAGAAAGCCGGTTGCTGCTTGGCGTATTACCCGATACCCCGCTGGTAGTATAATTATAATCGGAGATAAAACCACTGATATCATAATGCGCACTATCCTCATTAACCTGACGAAGTCTTGTGTTACCGCGTATCTTGGTTTTTAATGCTTCCGTTAAAAGCGGACTCAATTGCGTATTGATATAGCGTGCATTGTTGGTAAGGTATTGTACCCTAAAACTTTTAATTTCCGGTGGAATTGGTGAGGTGTCTTTAAACCCGTATTTGCAGGTAGCAAAATTAAAGACCAGTAAAATAAATAGACAACTGATTAATAAGGAAAGCTTATTTACCAAGCCGAAGCGGTTGTGTTTTTCTATAGAAATTGATTGTTGCATATCTTGCAAATTACCCTGTTTTAATGATTGCCCGTGTTAAAATAAGCGTTGTACCTATTGTGCAAATTGCTTTGCAACTTCAGTAATTTACTACTCTTCTATATCGTATTCTTTTAGTTTTCTATAGAGTGTACGTTCGCTGATACCAAGGTCTGACGACGCATCTTTACGTTTACCTTTATGCTTTTTTAAGGCTTTGATGATGAGTTCCTTTTCCTTATCCATTATGCTCAGGGATTCTTCAACATGCTCGTGGTGATGGATATCATTTCCATTTTGATTTATAAAAACCGGCAGGGGAGATTGAGAATAATTATTGCCCGGAGCTACAGCATTTTTAATATCTGCCAGGTTTACGTCTGCATTATTATTGCTGTTATTAAACATAGAAATATGCTGCGCCATGGAAGGGTTCTGCAAAATATCAAAAAACATTTTTTTAAGATCATTAACATCCTTTTTCATATCGAAAAATAGCTTGTATAATATTTCTCTTTCGTTGGCAAACTCCTGCTGGCTAAGGGCAGATTTGCCCCCTGCTAAAACTGGTAATCTATTGTAATTATGGTCGGGTAAAAAGGATTGTAATTCTTTAGCAGAAATATTTTTTTCTTTTGATAAAACAGATATCTGTTCTGCAATATTTTTTAATTCTCTAACGTTTCCGGGCCATGGATAATTCATTAATAAAGCTTTTGCATCTTCTTCCAGTTGAATAGCGGCACCCTTGTATTTATCGCTGAAATCTGCTGCAAACTTTCTAAATAAAAGCGGGATATCTTCTTTTCTATCCCTTAATGACGGTACCCTTATCGGCACTGTATTTAAGCGATAATAAAGATCTTCTCTAAACCTGCCTGTCTGTGTAAATTCTATCAATTCTTTATTGGTAGCGGCTATTACCCGCACATCAGTTTTTTGTACCTTACTGCTTCCCACCCGAATGTACTCTCCGGCTTCCAGCACCCTTAACAATCGGGCCTGGGTGCCAAGTGGTAATTCTCCAATTTCATCTAAAAAAATTGTACCGCCATTTACGGTTTCAAAATAACCTTTTCTACTATCAAGTGCACCGGTGAACGAACCCTTTTCATGGCCAAATAATTCACTGTCGATGGTTCCTTCCGGAATGGCACCGCAGTTTACAGCAATAAAAGGATTGTGTTTCCTTGCACTTAATGCATGTATAATCTGAGAGAAAACTTCTTTACCAACACCACTTTCACCATTTATTAATACACTTAGATCGGTGTTGGCAACCTGTGCCGCCACATTTAAAGCATGGTTTAGCGCGGTAGAATTTCCTATTATAGCAAAACGATTTTTAATTGATTGTAAATCCATAATCTAAATGTTTTATAGGCCGGTATTAATTACAGCTTATACTTATTTAAAGTTGTTTAAAATTTTTCGAAACAACGCATTACTGTTTTTGTTTTCCGGATGCTGAAGTGGATCTTCATTCCGGGTATTGTTCTAAAGCCTGATAATTTATTGACCTTAGTTTTATTAAACGGGTATTCCAATTAATGTTCCGGCTGTGCAGGAAGTTATATGGATAAAAACATAATCACCTTTTTTAAAATTGCCTGCAGGAAAAACCACTACTTTATTCTGATCGTTTCTGCCTTGCAAATCTGCATCCGTTTTTTTTGAAAAACCTTCTACCAAAACTTTAAATGTTTTACCGAGGTCCCTTTGCATACTTAGAAGGGTATTTCTTCTGTGCAGGTCAACCATTTCCTGTAACCTTCTTTTTTTTACTTCTTCGGGTATATCATCTTTAAACCTACGTGCAGCAAGCGTTCCGGGTCGTTCACTATAAAAATACATGTACGCAAGATCGTATTTACAATAGTCCATCAGGCTTAAAGATTCCTGATGGTCTTCTTCTGTTTCGGTACAAAAACCGGTTATCATATCGGTTGAAAGTCCGGCATCTGGCAGTAATTCTCTAATTCGATTTACTTTGGCGATGTACCATTCGCGGGTGTAAGTACGGTTCATTAATTGTAAAACCCTGCTACTGCCACTCTGCACCGGTAAGTGAATGTAATTACAAATATTATCGTATTGCTGCATGGTAAACAATACCTCGTCGGTAATATCCTTTGGGTGCGAGGTTGAAAAACGAACCCGTAATAAAGGGTCTATTTGCGCTACTTTTTCTAATAAAAGTGCAAAGGTTACGGCATTATTTGTTGCACTATTTTCAGGCACTGAAGTTTGGTGGCCAGCGGAATCATCTACCCAATAATAGCTATCTACATTTTGCCCCAACAGGGTTACTTCCCGGTAACCATCTTTAAATAATACCAAACATTCGTTTAGGATAGATGCGGCATCCCTGCTGCGTTCGCGGCCTCTTGTAAATGGCACTACGCAAAAGGAACACATATTATTACAGCCCCGCATAATACTAACAAAGGCATTAACACCATTACTATTTAACCGGATTGGGGCAATGTCAGCATAAGTTTCCTCCCTGCTTAATAAAACATTTACTGCTTTTTGGCCTGTTTCGGCTTCAGCAATCAATCCGGGTAAGGTTCGGTAGGCATCGGGACCCACTACCATATCTACCAGTTTTTCTTCTTCAATAAATTTTGCTTTTAAACGCTCGGCCATACAGCCTAAAACGCCTACCAGCATTCCGGGATTTGTTTTCTTTATTTTTTTAAATTCGGTCAATCTTTTGCGAACCGTTGCTTCGGCCTTTTCGCGTATAGAGCAAGTATTTACAAAAATAAGGTCAGCTTCTTCAAAGTTTTTTGTAGCACCAAATCCATTGCTTTGCAGTATCGATGCCACCACTTCACTATCCGCAAAATTCATGGCACAACCATAACTTTCTATATAAAATAATTTTTTGAATTGGTTGGTGTCCAGTGCAAAAGGCGCAAATGCTTCCCCCTGTCTTTTTTCGTCGTGTTCCTTTATAGCAGGGCTTATTAATTTATCCATTATTAAAATTAGGGTGTAAAAATAAGCAATTAATAGTATAATGTGCCAGATTGGCATAGTTCTTTCTTCAGAAAGATATTATAAATTAGTACAATGTGTAATAATTGTACTTGTTAAAATTATCAGGGTTTCCATCTAAATTAAATAAATTGTACTGAAACGAACTTTGCAGGTTGTTATTTCTGATTCTAAACAATTTTCGTTTCTTTGCCTAAATAACCTATTTTTTACAAATGATTAAAACAATTGCAATCATAACCGGTGGTTACTCCGGCGAGTCGGTAATATCCTACAAAACTGCCGAAGCGATAGAAAAAAATATTGACACCCTCAAATGGAAACATTATACTATTGATATTACTTTGCAAGGATGGTTTTATACTGATATTTCCGGTAATAAACATGATATTGATAAGAACGATTTTTCACTCCATATCGATGGAAATAAAATAATTTTTGATGCGGCATTGATCGCGCTGCATGGTACCCCCGGCGAAGATGGAAAACTTCAGGGATATCTGGATTGCCTGAGCATTCCCTATACTTCCTGCGATGCTGCAACTTCTGCGCTAACTTTTAATAAAAGATTCACCGTTGCTGTAGCTGCTTTTGCAGGAATTCCTGTTGCAAAATCTATGGTGTTAATAAAAAATACTTTCACCACTGCGGAGGAGATTAAGGCCACGCTTAGCTTTCCTGTTTTTGTAAAACCAAATAATGGAGGAAGTAGTATTGGTATCAGTAAGGTAAATGAGCCGGATGGCGCTTTGGATATTGCCATTACCAAAGCCCTTAAAGAAGATAATCAGGTACTGGTAGAAGAGTTTATAAAAGGACGGGAATTTACCATCGGGGTTTTTAAAACCAAGGGACAAATCATCGCATTGCCGATCACAGAAATTCTAACCAACAATAACTTCTTTGATTATGAGGCAAAATATAATGGCGAAAGTGAAGAAATAACGCCTGCGAATGCTTCAGAAACTATCGCTGAAAAAGTACGGGCGATGGCAAAGAAAGTATATACTGTTTTTAATTGTAACGGTATTGTTCGGATAGATTTTATTTACGATGAAATAACTGCCCAACCTTATATGCTGGAGATAAATACCGTACCCGGACAAACAGGTGCAAGTCTGGTACCACAACAGGTAAAAGTAATGGGCTGGTCGCTCATGGAATTTTACAGTGCCCTACTAGAAGAATGTTTTAATAAATAAATTGATTCAAAAAAAGTAAAGCACCTATTTTAATACTACAAGCCGATAAAAATATGTTTAGATTCATTACTGATCGTCCATTTTGGGTAAACTTGCTCGCAGCATTGGCATTAGGTTTATTGCTTGTTTTTTTTATCCTTCAAATGTTGGGATGGATAACAAAGCACGGGGAATATTTAACTGTCCCCGCAGTAAAAGGAATGCATACCGTTGAGGCAATTAAATTACTAGAATCAAAAGGCTTTGATGTAACCATACAGGATTCTATTTATACCGATAGCATTCAACGGGGTTCTGTTATAAAACAATTGCCCGACGCTGATGCTACGGTAAAAATAAACCGAACGGTTTTTTTAACCGTGAACCGCTATGTACCTCCTATGGTTTTAATGCCCGCATTGGAAGGTAAAAATTTGGCCTATGCCCTCAATATTTTACAAAAAAGTCACCTTATTTTAGGCGATACTTCATATAAACCCGACTTTATGAAAGGTTCTGTTTTAGAACAATCGTTTAAGGGGCAAAAAATTACTGCCGGTACCAATATACCTTGGGGAAGCAAAATTTCGCTGGTGATTGCAGGTGGCCTTAATGATGAAAAAATTGGGGTGCCCGACCTTATTGGTAAAACCTATGCCGAGGGCAAAGCGATACTGGAAAGTAGCGGAATAAATATTGGTGCAGTAGTAGGTAAAGATGCCATAAAGGATACGGGAACAGCTTTTATATATAAACAAAGTCCGGATAAATTTGATGATGCAAAAAGACCTGTTTACATTCATCCGGGGCAGTTGATGGATCTTTATATTTCTCAAATAATGATACTGCCTGATTCTACATTAACTACTAACCAACCAACACTACAAAAATGACCTCCATTACAGCAGAACAACTAAAAGCAAGAATTGATGCCGGCGAAAATCTACACCTTATAGATGTTAGAGAGCCACATGAAAACCAGGAATTTAATATTGGCGGAACGCTGGTGCCCCTGGGCAAAATACAAACCATGCAATTGGATGAACTGGAAGAATATAAAAATGACGAACTGATCATGTATTGCAGAAGTGGTAGCCGCAGTGGGCAAGCAGCCTTGATGTTGGAGATGGCAGGTTTTACTACTGTTGTAAATCTTACCGGTGGCATGTTAAACTGGAGAGAACAGTTTAAAGTGTAGGTAGAACATAAAAGCATTTGCCTGAAAGCCGATAAGACGTTTAAAATTTAAATATATTATGTTGAGAAATTTATATTTCAACATAATAATTAAAATGGATCTTATTGAGAGTTATAATCAGAAGGCTAATTGACATTGATTTTACACTTTGCATTAAAGCGGGTTAATGGCTACTGGTCTTAACCCGCCTTGATTTTTTTATACCATAGATTTTAAAAAAAGAAATTTTATTTTTACTACTCGTTTGCCAGCCCTTTATTATTTGAATTTTTTTACTGGTCCTATTTGTAAACCGGAAAATTTATGTACATTTTGACCTACAACTCCATCCAGGTATGGTCTGCCAATAATTTTACAGGGGATATAAACTTTTTATAAGGGCCTGCACCACCTCCATATTCTTTTGAACTAATAAGCGAAATAGTGTGCGAGTCATCTGCTTTTTGGTATAAATAATAGGTATTACCAATAACAGGTACAAAACTAAGTTTGGCATTGTAGATCATCATACTTAACTCTTTTCGCATTTGAATTTCCTGGGCTTGGATAGCCAGTAATTCAATCTGTCTGCGAATTTGATTGAGTTGCATATTGGTTTGCTCCTCCATTGCTGTGAGCGCTTTGTGGCGTATTACCCCTGCCTCCGTTGGTCGTATTACCGCCCCACTTACCGAAGTTGAATACGGCATTACGCTTAACTGCTTGTGGTAAATTTCGGTGTTGGTATAGGCATTTGCCAGTTGGGTAACTTTAAGGTATCCGTTGGGTAATAATTCATGCAATACTTTTAAAACTACCGCCTCGTTTTTAATAAAATTGACTTCAAAATTTAATGCGTCAATAAATACCGTTTCGGTATGGTCTGCAAATTCTTTTTCTGCATAATCGAATGGTTCCTTGTCGACGTTCAATATATAGGCAGATGCAAAAGCCTGATTTTCTAAGGATACCCAATTAATATTAATACTGAGTTCATTTTTATTTTCTGCTGCAGCAATTTTATAAATACCGGATTTTGGACGATTGCCATTTTCGTAAATACCTTTTTCGGGAAACAATTGCCAGGAGGCAAGAAAATTATAAGCCTGTACCATGAGTTTAAAATAATGTTGGTTGTTGTTAAATACAATGGTCGTGTATTTTTGTTTAAGGATTAGCGGAGATTTGGAATAATTTAATTTTAGTAATCTTTAAATTAGCCAATAAGTTGACAAATATTTTTTCAAATAGGAAGGTTATCTTAAAATAAGAAAGGATTAGGAGCAGTATTACTACATTTTAATTAACAGTAAATTTTGCAGGCGTCACCTATAACCGAGAGGGCTTCCGTAATTTATTTCTTCAATGGATACCCCATTTTTTATCTTAACCACTTTCACTAGGGGGAGAATGGGTTCTTTTTATTTTTTACTTAGTTCCAGTTGCATATCAATTAACAAACTTTGATTTAATAAACCTTTGCCGGACTGATCAAATGTTTCTTTATTTATCCAGCTATTTACTACGACGCCTTCTGCTATTTGACGGTTGCCGGTTTTTTCAAAAATTAGCTGTTTAATAAGTGGTTCAGGTACCCATATTTTTGCTGTAGCGGGTATACCAAATTCATCCCAGGAAGAGGTGATGCCATATCTATTTTTAAAAGCCTCCTCGGTAGGACAAATAAAATTAATGGTTTTAATAGTTGTCTTGTAGCGTGCCGAAATAATTTTATTTAGTAAGCTATATTCCATTTTTATCGGATCAAGAAACTGTAGATTATAATTATACCATGCATTTACCAAAAATAAAAAACCAATAAAACCAGCAAAAATATACGTATGCATTTCCTTTTTGATGAATGAAAAAATACCGTCAAAAAATATAATAAATACAAAAATATCCAGTGCGAAAAGGGTACGATTGGAAGAAAAGTTTTCCTTTACAATAAGTGATGGTAAATATATTAATACTAAAAAAATGAATAATCCAATTAGATATTCCATTTTGTTTGATAATAATTTATCCTTTTTTAAAAGTAAAAAATTAACTAACCAAGTGAGGGAGAAAATTAAATAAACAATAAGACCAACGATACTTTTTTCGTTAAAAATATAGGTGAAATGAAACGCAGTTGCTAAAGGTCGTGTAAATAAAAAAAACAATTTATTGATGGGGTTAATTGCCAAAGCACCTCTATCACTGATGGGAAGGGAATAAAAATGCAGGGAATACTTATATATCAAATAATATATTCCATAGGTGACTATAGCCGCAGCTAAACCAATAAGTATAGTTTGTGTAATTTTTTTTACCGAAATAAAATGAAGCAGGAAGGGAATAAAAAAACAACCATAACAATTTTGATAAGTGAAAAGTGCTATTAAACCAAATGCCATGCAGAGCACCATTTGGAAAAGGCTAAGGATAATTGTATTCCTTTTAAATTCAATGGTAACATATAATGTATAACCGGCAATCAGAGCACAGGTGCAGCCAATGAACATTTCCATGCAGGCGCTCCAACCAATATAAATTATAAAGGGAGGCATGGTAATTATATAAATCATCAGCAATAAAACCAAAGCTTTTGAAATTTTATTTTTTGCAGCAACCCGATTAATAATAAAAAACCAAATTGGTAAACTCAATACCCATCCTGCAAGTGCAAATAGCCGCGCATAAATAACTTTATTAATGGTATTGATACCGTTAAATACCCATTCAAATATTTTATAGGTTAAGTACCTGCCTTGGGGAACTGAAGTTTGATAATTTATTCCTTTCTTATTTAGCCAAAGTTGATTCGCTTCATCTGTGTATAAATATTCCGAAGTAAATACCCGAAAATAGATTGCAATAATTGCAACAATTAAAAATAAAAGAAAAATATAATTATATCTTTTATTTAGATAGTAATTCATGGATTAATTATTTTATAAAAGTACTCCGACCAATAAATTCGTTATCTCTTAAAATTACGACAAAATATACGCCTGCGGCTATTACTGGAAATGGTAGATGAAAATTTAAATTATTACTCTTTTTTAAATGAATATCCATTGAATTAATCAGTTTTCAAATGGCAGTATAAATGTTTATTTTATCAGGTGCATCTTTGTCAGGGGTAATACTTAGGTCAATTTTTTTATAGGCACATTAGGAGCTTTCTTAACATAGTCAGTATTAATCTTTGATGCTTTATCTGAAACGGTGTAAGGGCGTGAATCTGTTTAATATAGTATTCCAGGTGATTCTACAATCATAATAAATAAAATAATAGGTAAGGTATTAGATTTTAGCCCATAAAAAAACCAACCTACTTTTAAATAGATTGGCTTCTGGAAAGTTATTAATAAAAATGCGGAAAGATAATAGGGTATCATTCCGGCAAAAAAATGCCCTCATTCATCTACCCAATTTCTTTACCTTAAAATCTAAAATTTAAACCCACCATACAATTAAATGGTGCCATGGGGAAATAAAAATTGTTGGTACTCATACCACCGGAATAATAGCTGTAAGTATAACCATTTGCTTCGTATTTTTTATTAAAAACATTGTTAAGCTGTACAATGGCTGTAACTGCTTTAAACACTTTTGTGGGCATAAGGGTATAAGTCAACCTGATATCCTGTACAAAATAGGCATTAAGGCTACGGCTATTTTGTGCAGTATTATCAAGGTACTGGCGGCTAACATATTTACTTAAAAAACTGATCTCTCCATTTTTTAGCGGAATAATATTAATGGTTCCTCCACCAACAACTGAAGGAGAAAAAGCAATGGTAGTCTTTTTATATAAAGTAACGTTGGTGCTGTTATTATCGTAATTATCTACCACATCTGAAAAATCTTTTATTTTATTTTCGCTTAAGGATAAATTGGCAGTTACATTTACATATTTGGTAACCCTTACTTTGCCTTGTAACTCAATACCAGCGCGATAACTATTGGCAATGTTTACACGCGTATATTCGCCTACATCATTAATATTACCCACCAATACCAATTGATTATGGTACTTCATATAATACAGATTAACGCCAAAAGAATAGACCTTATTTTTCTTTTCAATACCTGCTTCAAAATCATTTAATACTTCCGGTTTAGGTTGCAGCGCTTTACCTGCCTCATAATCATCACGGTTAGGTTCGTGGTTAGCAAGGGCATAAGATGCATAGATCTGCCATTCTTTATTGGTGTAGGTAAGGCCGGCTTTAGGATTTAAAAATGTGTACTTATTTTTAATAATCAGTAAGGGGTTGTTTTGAAAACCATTGATGGTATAATTAACATTGCGTAGTTGCATATCGCCAAACAATTGCCAATGTGCGCTAAGTTGTTGTGAAAGTTTTGCGTATAGAGACAAATCTTTTTTGTTAGCAGGCAAATTACCATACCAACGATAATTGGCCGGTACAGCAGGTTGTATATCCGCTTTAATTATTTCTCCATAGTGCAACCCATCGTAGTTATTCCAGCCCCCGCCCAGGGTGAATTGTGTATTATTTTTTACATGCTGTAAAGAAAATATAGTACCGTAAAAGTTATTATCCAACCACAATCGCCTAACCAGGTTGGTGGTATCGTTGCCGGCTGTATAACCGGGTACACCATAACTAACTAAACTTTGGGCTGCTCTGTATTCTTCATAATAACCCTTGCCCTTGGTATAAAAAACAGCCATATTGGCCTTCCAGAATTTATTAAATTCGTGGTTATAAAATAGCTGATAATGGGTTTGTGTATAATTATCAGTTTCGTTAGGGTAGGGGGTGCCGGGTTGTTCTTCACCGGAAATATTGTACCTGCGATTCATTTTTAACATGTCTTCTGACACGCCATTCCATGCCTGGTAGGTTTTTTCTTTTCCGGAAAATATGTTGAGGCGAAGGGAGTTTTTTTCATCAACAAATGCCGTACTAAAATAAAATGATTTCAGGTCGGTGGCAGCTCTCTCAATATAACCATCGCTGCTTATTTTACTTAGTCTGCCATCAATGGTAAAATGTTTACCGATAATGCCGGAGCCAAATTTAAAAGTATTTTTCTTAGTATTATAACTGCCGTAACTATTGTTTAATTCGGCATAAAACTTATTGTTTACTTCATTGGTACTAAGGTTGATATTACCGCCAAAACTACCCGCACCATTGCTGCTGGTACCAACACCCCGCTGTATTTGAATGCTGTTGGCCGAAGATGAAATGTCGGGCAGATCAACAAAATAACTACCCTGACTTTCTGCATCATTATAAGGTATACCATTAAGCGTAACATTAATACGACTTGCATCTGTTCCACGAATACGGATACCGGTATAACCAACACCGTTACCTGCATCGGAGTTAATTACAACGGAGGGTGTTTGATTTAATACATAGGGAAGATCCTGCCCTAAATTATTTTTTTCGATATCCTTTTTTAATAAGGTCACTTTAGCAAATGGCGCTTTATCACCGGCCCTAACCGATAGTATTTCAATTGGCTGAATGAATAAAGTATCGTTAAATTTTTTAAGTTTTTGGGCTTCTGTTAAAAAAGCTGCAGCGCATAATACACCACTGACAAGTAGTTTTTTGATCATTAATTAAAATTTTAGGCTGAAAATCCGGAGGCAGGTCCGGTGTCAATTTCCTCCCTTCGCAGGCATTATCCTGAGCAGGTTGACGGGTATTATCTCAGCCTATACATTATAAGCACCCCGGAAATTCAGTTGATTAGTAAGAACAATTTTGAATTGCAAAAATAGATAAATTATAAATTAATAAATAAATTTGTGTAACAAAATACCTGCGCCATGCGTATCATTAAAAACATTAGTATGAAATTTCTATTTTTTTCTTTGCTCACCTGTATCAGTCTCCAGATCTTTGCTCAGGATGAAAATATGGAGAAGCGGGATTTGTCAGCCAGTTTTACTGCTATTTCTGTTGCAGATGGTATAGAACTTTTTTTAACAGAAGGAAATGAAGAGACCTTATCAATAAGTGCAGCAGACGAAAAATATTTGGAGCGTTTTAAAACCGAAGTAGAAGATGGAACTCTAAAATTACACTACGACAGCAAAGGCATCAATTGGATGGGAAGCGATAAAAGAAAATTAAAAGCCTATCTCACTTTTAAGACCTTGCAAAAACTACAACTTAACTCCGGTGCAAGTGCAACTACTAAAAATACATTGGCAGTTAAAGATTTAACCTGCACGGTAAATAGTGGAGCTCGTTTTAGCGGGCAGGTAAACATCGGGCAATTAAACGTATCTCAAAATAGCGCCTCCACTATAGAAATAACGGGTAAGGCTGGTGAACTAAATGTGGATGTTAGCAGTGGAGCTATTTTTAAAGGATACGATCTTGTAGTTGATACCTGCGAAGCCAAGGCGACAAGCGGTGGTGGTATACGTATAAATGTTAATAAAGAATTGAGTGCCAAGGCCAATAGCGGCGGTGGTATTTATTATAAGGGTACACCGGTAATTAAGGACCTTTCTGTGAGCAGTGGTGGTCAGGTTAAAAAAGCAAGTTAAATAGAAGTTATAAGTTATGAGTGATGAGTTATAAGTGTTTATGTTGTTGCAACATCATAACATCGCCGGCGCTTGGTTGAAGCTATGTTTTTTAATAGAAGAAGCCCAAAATCTTAAAGAATTTATAATAGCTTTTTTTTAATGCCTTCCTGTTTAAAAATTGAATGAGGTAATGGCCTTTAGGAGTTATAAGTTATGAGTGATAAGTTATAAGTGTTTAAAATGTTACAGTAATATAGCCTTGGCCGGACTTTAATTGGAGCTTTGTTCTTTAATAGAAGAAGCCCAAAATCTTAAAGAATTTATAACACTTTTTTTTTAATGCCTTCCTGTTTAAAAATTGAATGAGGTAATAGCCTTTGGTTTCAATATTTGTATGTTATCGATGCTTAAAGTGAAATATTGTATTTTTTTAAACCTGTTTTATTTAATTAAAGAACACTAGTTTTTCCCTAAATTTTAGACATGAAAAAGTTATTTTTATCCATGATAGTGTTTGGAATAGTGTTTATTGCCATGGGACAAAAAACCATCATTAGCGATGCTAATGCCGAACAAAGAGTATTGTCCGGAAGTTTTAGTGCCATCAAAATATCCAATGGAATTGATTTGTACTTATCTCAATACGATAATGAAACAGTTGCTGTAAGCGCCTCCGAGCAGCAATATAAAGATGGTATCAAAACCGTTATTGCTAATAATACCTTACTCATATATTATAATAATGAAAAAAAATGGGTCAATAACAAAAAACTAAAAGTGTATGTGGCTTTTAAAGATTTACAAAAAATAGAAGCCTCCGGTTCCAGCGATATATATGTTGCCGGAACGGTGGAAGTTAATAATTTAGTCCTGGATTTAAGTGGCTCAAGCGATTTTAAAGGAGATGTAAAAGTTAGCGCATTAACCTTAAATTTAAGCGGTTCTTCTGATGTAAAAATAAGTGGTTCAGCCAATGATGTTGCCATTCAAAGTTCAGGGGCCAGCGACGTAAACGGGTATGAATTAATTGCAGAAAAATGTACAGCCAAAGCTTCAGGTGCTTCCGATATAAAAATAACTGTTAATAAAGAATTTAATGCTACTGCCAGCGGTGCCAGTGATGTTTATTATAAAGGCAATGCTGTAATTACCGGACAACACAGTAGTGGTAGCAGTAGTATTGGTAAAAAATGATAATTCGTAAGTTGTATCCATTTTTATGCTGCTATTTTTAGAGTTGGAATGAGGTATTAAGTACAATAATTTTAAGGCTGTTACCGGTTATGCTTTTGTATGCTCCCGCTTTAATTCCATTCATAATATTTGCCGGCAGTTTAAAGTATTAACATGTTTGGATGTTTCTTGTGCATCAGCTAACTATGGTAATTTATTAACGAGCTGCATCCAAAAATCCCGCATAGATTAACTATTTGTAAATAATTTTAAGCCATTGGTAACAACGTTTTACCAAATTAGCAAGTATAAATTTTTAGCGCAAACTTCGGTGTAATCTTTTTGGCGCAATTGCAAAAAACTCAATAATCTTTCGATTAATACATTGCATATAATTATAATATATTTTTCTGAAATGCCAACCTGAGCGATAATTATTTTTATTTTCTACAAATTTATATGGCTTCAAAGGCTTGCTATCATTACCTATTGCTTTGAATAAATTGAGCCTTTTCTAAGCTAATTTTTTCAAACTTTCATAAAAGTTTGGCTGGGAAACTGCATTCCCCTATTTTTGCACCGCGAAGTAGAGCAGCGGTAGCTCGTCGGGCTCATAACCCGAAGGTCAGAGGTTCGATCCCTCTCTTCGCAACAACAAAAAGGGCTCCTTAATAAAGAGTCTTTTTTTTTACTTCTATTTTTTATTTTTCTTCATAAAATGAAAATGGAAAAACAGTTAAAGGCTTCAGCAGAAAGAACTTTTATCCGATCTTTGATTAATAAGTAAATTAAAATGCGTAGCCTGATGGCTCAAATCCGCCGGATGGTGGACAGAGGTTCGATTCCTCTCTTCGCAACAACAAAATGTGGTTCCAATTGAACCACATCATATTTTTAAAGCACATCTCTTTTTTTAGACGTTAATTAAAGAGTATTATTTATTCTTAGCAAGTTGCTGATGAATTTGATCACCTCCTCCAGTCTTCTGTTTGTATGCGGTAATCAAAGTCTGTTTAAGACTTGCCATCTAAAAGATAGCATACATGAAATCCGGTTTCGTTAACATTTTTGGTAAGCCTAATGCAGGCAAAAGTACTTTGCTCAACGCACTTATAGGCGAAAAGCTGGCCATTGTTTCTCATAAAGTTCAAACAACACGCCATCGGATAAAAGCTATTCTCACCGGGCCCGATCATCAAATAATTTTTTCCGATACACCTGGTATTATCGAGCCTAAATACAAGCTGCACGAAAAAATGATGCAGGCAGTAAAAGGAAGTCTGGCTGATGCTGATATAGCCTTACTAATTACCGATGCCCGCGAAAATCCTGAAGAAAGTCACCTGATATTTACTTCCCTAAAATTAAAAGTTCCCGCCCTTGTTTTGTTAAATAAAAGTGATGCTGTTAGTGAAGAAACCATTAAAGCCACCACTGAATTTTTTACTCAACAACCTTATTGTAAACAAGTAATTGTTATATCTGCCTTAAAGAAAAAAGGTATAGAAGAATTATTAGCAGTTATCATAGCCTTGCTTCCCGAAGGAGCTCCATTTTATGAAGGAGATGATATTAGTGATTTACCTACCAAATTTTTTGTAAGTGAATTAATAAGGGAAAAAATATTTTTATTGTATGGCGAGGAAATTCCTTATCATGCTACCGTATTGGTGCAGGAGTTTAAAGAAAAAACTACGCTGATTAAAATTGGTGCCGATATTATTGTACAGAGAGATACGCAAAAAGGTATTATTTTAGGCGAAGGCGGCAAAATGATTAAAGAATTAGGCACCCTTGCCAGAAAAGATATTGAAGCGTTTTTGGATAGTAAAGTATTTCTGGAATTGTTTGTAAAAGTAAGGCCTAAATGGCGCGACAATGAAATGCAGCTTAAAGAATACGGATATTAATAATTAATTAGGCTGCGGAAATTTGTTAATTATTGAGCGCTAAATAACAAAAGTATTCAATCAATATAATTTTTAATCCTTCCCTGATAGCAACCCAGTTTTTACAGAATTTTAATTTATAGTTATGAGTTTTACAGTAGCAATTGTTGGTAGGCCCAACGTAGGTAAAAGTACCTTCTTCAACAGAATGTTGGAAGAACGTAAAGCCATTGTGGATGATGTTAGTGGTGTTACGCGCGACCGTCAATACGGTATAGCAGATTGGAATGGTAAATCTTTTAATGTAATCGATACCGGTGGCTTTGTTCCAAAAAGTCAGGATATTTTTGAACGTGAAATTCGCAAGCAGGTTTTAATCGCCGTTGAAGAGGCTGATGCCATTATTTTTATGGTAGATGTGGCAACAGGTATTACCGATCTTGATGAAGCAATGACACAAATGTTGCGTAAAACTAGTAAGCCCGTTTTTTTAGTGGTAAATAAAGTAGATAACCACGATCGTTTATTAGAGGCGTCCGAATTTTATAGTCTCGGTTTTGAAAAAATACATTTTCTATCTTCCATAAGCGGAACCGGTACCGGCGATTTACTGGATGAAATAACAGATCTGATTACAGAAGAAGCCGAAGAAGAGGATAAAAATTTACCAAAGTTTGCCATCATCGGACAACCAAATGTTGGTAAATCATCCTTACTAAATGCCTTAACGGGGCAGGAGCGTACTATTGTTAGTGAAATAGCAGGTACCACAAGAGATACCATTCATACCCACTACAATTTATTTAATAAAGAGTTTGTATTAATTGATACTGCCGGTATCAGGCGTAAGGCAAAAGTTAACGAAGACCTTGAGTTTTATTCGGTAATACGCGCTATTAAAGCTGTTGATGAGGCAGATGTTTGCTTATTATTATTGGATGCCGAAAAAGGTATTGCCGCACAGGACCTTAGTATTTTTGCAATGGCAGTTAAAAAAGGAAAGGGTATAGTGGTGCTGGTAAACAAATGGGATCTAATGCCTAAAGAAACCAATACCGCCCGCGATTATGAAATTGAATTAAAGAAAAGATTTGCCCCGTTCAGTGATCTGCCTATTCTTTTTATATCTGCGCTGGAAAAAACCAGAATTTTTAAAGCCATGGAAATTGCTTTGGAAGTGTATGATAACAGAAAACAAAAAATTGCCACTTCTAAATTAAACGATAAAATGCTTAAAGCGGTGGAAGCGTATCATCCACCCGTTGTTAGGGGTAACCAGGTTAAAATTAAATACATTACACAGTTACCGGTTGTTGTGCCATCCTTTGCTTTTTTCTGTAATTATCCGGATGATGTTAAAACACCTTATAAAAATTACCTCGAAAACCAGCTAAGACTCAATTTTAAATTTACAGGTGTACCGGTGAGAATATTTTTTAGAAAAAAATAGTTTATACAAATATACTTTTTTAATATACATATCGTTTAGTGCCAAGAACTAATAATATTGTGTTAATTTAAAAAACTTGATATATATTGCACGAACTTAAAAACCAAAAAAACAATTTACAATGAAAAAATTAATTGCTATTCTTGCTGTTACAGCGTCTATGACAGCTTGTAACAACGCTGCTACTGATGCAAAAACTGCTACAGATTCTACTAAAGTTGTAGTTGATTCTACAAAAACTGCTGCTACTGATTCAGTTAGTGCTGCTGCAAAAGCTGCTTCTAAAGCTGTTGATACTGCAAACAAAATGATGGTTAACGCTAAAGACAGCAGTACTAAAATGGCTACTAAAGTTGCTGACAGCGCACACAAAATTGTTACTAAAGCTGCTGATAAAATGGTAGAAAAAGCTAAAGAAGGTGCTGATAAAATGAAAGCAGGTGCTGACAAAATGAGCAAAAAAATGTAAACTTATTATAAGATTATACTTATATATATTTATTAAGGTCCCCTTGAATTTCAAGGGGATTTTTTATGCAATGTTTAAAAATAATCCCCGGTTAATCAGTGTAATGGAGCTGCATTTATAAGATGCTTTTTCAATTACTTTCCCTGGCACCCGGGCGGGCTCTCCACTCCAATCTTTTTTTGGGGAGGCCGACAAAAAAAGGATTTCCGTTGCGATCCCTGGTGCTTAAATTAGTTAGGTTATTTAAATCCGGTTACTTTAAAGCATAAGGAAACACACCAATATTGGCGATGGTTTTTATATTCCCAAAGTTCAATACCTTCTACCAGTTATTTTCTATCCCAATCAAATTATTTTTAATTGCAGCAGTTTAAGTCTGCATTTTTAATGCCGCTTTGGGTTGCAAAGCATACAGCATAAACTTTTGGACTTGCCTATCCTTTATTAAATACCAGTTTATCAGCAACCGGCATTCCCTCCTTTAAATATAACCTTTATTAAAACCCGTATAATTATAGGTAAACCCGTACAAATTAGTACAGTTATATACTAATATGTGTTCAAAACATAGTACACTTGCTTTTAATTTTAGTATTAGCTTTACTATTGCTACTTTTGCAACCCACTTCAAAGGGATTGCATAAAAAAATGCAGTAAAATAAACAAGCAAATAAAAAAAGATTATGGCAACAACAGCAGATATGCGCTCCGGCCTTATCATCAAAGTTGATGGTAGTTTGTACACAGTAATAGAGTTTGGCCAAAATAAGACAGCACGCGCTGCTGCTAAGGTTTGGGCTAAATTAAAGGGTGTTGATAATAGCCGCACAATTGAAATTACCTGGAACAGCGGCGAAGTAATTTTTCCGGTGAGAGTGGAGAAAAAGGCCTACCAGTACTTATATAAAGATGATACCGGCTATAGTTTTATGGATGTGGAAACATTTGAACAAATTACCGTTCCTGAATCGATGGTGGATGCCCCAAGGTTTTTAAAAGATGGACAGGAAGTTTCTGTGTTGATTAATGGAGATACCGATTTACCAATGGGCGTTGAATTACCGGATAAGATCGTTTTACTGGTAACCTACAGCGAACCGGGTATGCGCGGTGATACTGCAACAAAAACATTGAAGCCTGCAACCGTTGAAACCGGAGCAACTGTTAACGTTCCACTTTTTGTTAATGAAGGGGAATTGATAAGGGTGCTTTCAAAAACCGGCGAATACGTAGAAAGAGTAAAGGATAAAAATTAAACATAGCTTGAAAAGGATTGATTTTTAAAAGTCAGTCCTTTTCCTTTTTTATCAAAAATGGGTAATTTTTTTAAAAAAAAGCTTGTTTCTACCCTTTTTTGGACGATTTTTACTATTTTTTGAGCTTTTTACTATTTTTAAAAATGGCTATATTAATAAATCATTACTTATCTTAGCCGCCTATTCTAATAAAAAACCATTTAATACCTCAATATGGACATAAAACAAATTCAGGAGTTAGTTAAACTCATTAATAAAACCAACATTGGCGAAATAACAATAGAAGAAGAAGGCATAAAAATAACGGTCAAACAAAAGAAAGATCCGGTACAACATATATTTGCCGGTGGCCAACAAGGACAAATGTACAGTCCCCCTGCCCAACAATCAGCCCCGGTTGCAGCCCCAACAACACCAACAATAATCCCACCTGCCGAAATTGTAAAAGCAGATAATTATATTACTATTAAAAGTCCGATGATCGGTACATTTTACCGCCAATCAGGTCCGAAAAAACCTATTTTTGTAAACGTAGGTGATGAGGTTATTCCAGGTAAAGTCGTATGCATAATTGAAGCGATGAAACTTTTTAACGAAATAGAAAGTGAAATTAGCGGTAAGATCGTAAAGGTGCTTGTTGAAGATGCCAGTCCTGTAGAATACGACCAACCACTATTTTTGGTAGATCCTTCCTAGCATAAAATAGTTTGCATGCTTATTTATTTCAATCTTTTTGACTACCCCATTTAAATGCTGAAGTTTTCTTTAAAAATCATCCTGCCATTAAAGTATGTAATATCAATTGGTGTTGATTAAACAGCATTATTTAAGGAGATATATTTAAAAATTATATTTAGGGTTATAAAAAAATTGTTGATAAATCAAATTAAAGCATTGTTTACTAGAGCAACTTAAATTTTTGCTGAAAAATGTAGTAAGGGAATGACAAAAATAAAAAGCACCTATTGGCTTGCATTATTTATAAGTTCTGCATCCAAAGGCTGAACAACTCATTTAAGTTAATAGCTGTTCAATTATATAAAAATTGTAACAAACTCTAACTTATAGAATGCCTCAATTGCTTTTAAATTGTATTTATTTTTTAAAAAGCGCTTTGTAATTGTCTTTAAAACGAACTAAAATAATGGTTGTTTTATTTGAACAATCCATCAAAGAAGCACATTAGCTAAAATTACCATGTTTAAAAAAATATTGATTGCCAATCGCGGAGAAATAGCCTTGCGTGTAATTCGCACCTGTAAAGAAATGGGAATAAAAACGGTAGCCGTTTATTCTACCGCTGATAAAGACAGTTTGCATGTTAAGTTTGCTGATGAAGCAGTTTGCATTGGTAAACCAGCC
This sequence comes from Ferruginibacter sp., assembly GCA_043732685.1. Taxonomy (GTDB): domain Bacteria; phylum Bacteroidota; class Bacteroidia; order Chitinophagales; family Chitinophagaceae; genus Ferruginibacter. The sequence goes on from JAYTHI010000074.1 coordinate 38,792, forward strand.
AGTGTAGATTCTTACCTTAATATTCCGCATATTATGGCGGCTGCAGAAATTACCAATGCTGATGCCATTCATCCGGGATACGGATTTTTGGCCGAAAATGCCAAGTTTGCTCAGATTTGTACAGACCACGGCATAAAATTTATAGGGCCAACACCCGATATGATTAATGCCATGGGCGATAAAATAACCGCAAAAGAAACCATGATAAAGGCCGGCGTTCCTGTAGTGCCTGGTAGTGGTGGATTATTAGAGAGTGTTGAGCAGGCAAAGGAACTTGCAAAAAATGAGGTTGGTTACCCGGTAATTTTAAAAGCAACTGCCGGTGGGGGTGGTAAGGGCATGCGTGTTGTTTGGCAGGAAAGTGAAATGGAAAAAGCTTTTGACAATGCAAAAACGGAAGCAGCCGCATCTTTTAAAAATGATGGTATTTATATGGAGAAATTTGTGGAAGAACCACGCCATATCGAAATACAAATTGCCGGTGATCAGTTTGGAAATGTTTGCCATTTAAGTGAGCGCGATTGCTCTATTCAACGTCGCCATCAAAAGTTGGTAGAAGAATCTCCTTCACCATTTATGACACCTGAATTAAGGGAAGAAATGGGCAATGCAGCCATTAAAGCAGCAAGTGCTATAAATTATGAAAGTGTTGGTACCATTGAGTTTTTGGTTGATAAAAACCGTAAATTCTATTTTATGGAAATGAACACCCGTATTCAGGTAGAGCATTGCGTTACCGAAGAAGTAGTTAACTACGATCTTATAAAAGAGCAGATAAAAATTGCTGCCGGACATAAGGTTAGTGGTAAAAATTATTATCCTCAAATGCATGCCATTGAATGTCGCATTAATGCTGAAGATCCTTATAATGATTTTAGACCAAGTCCGGGTAAAATAACTGTTTTACACACCCCCGGTGGTCATGGTGTTAGGGTTGATAGCCATGTTTATGCGGGCTATGTTATACCTCCGTTTTATGATAGTATGATTGGTAAATTAATTACTGTTGCACAAACAAGGGAAGAGGCAATTGACACCATGCATCGTGCTTTAAGCGAATATATTATTGAAGGGGTAAAAACAACCATTCCATTTCATTTGCAATTGATGGAAAATGAAGATTTCAGAAGCGGGAATTTTACAACCAAATTTTTGGAGTCCTTTAAAATGAAGTAAATCTTTTTTGTTTTGTTACAAATATCGCCTTTTATAAGTAGGACAGCTTACTTGTGAAAGGCGATTTTTTATATTGCCATATACTTGTACATTCAGGCTAAAAAAACTTATTATAAATAAAAAGGTGATTACTATTTTTTTAATGATTGATTGATAAAAAATAATAGGTGTTTGTAAATAAATATACCTGTTCAGCAATGTTGGCAAATAAAAAAATAAATTCGGGCATTTTCTATAGAATGTAGCCTACTTTCCTACTATCATTAAATTCTTTCAAATCTTAAATTGCCCTAATCTCAATAAAAATATAATTATATAGGATTAGGTGGATCATTCGCAAACCTGCTATTTTAAGCTGTTTTTACCTTTATAAATTAAGCTGGTTTAAAGACAAAACGCTCATTAAGTAACCTTGGGTAAAATTAAAACCCGCCTATTTTTTAAATGTTGTAATTTATAGGTCGCATTTTTTGAATTCAGCACCAGTTTTTCGTTGCATACCCTTCGTCTCCGCAGCCGGCGGGCTGCGTAACTGCAACGCCGCCCATTGGCTTCTTTCAAAAAAAATAAGCTGCGCATTTTTTATTGAATCTCGCCCATGGCGTACCGAACCCAATGAGGCAGCTTATGCAATTACTGGTATTTCTAAAGGCATGCTGCAAAGGGCATCTTTTATTGAAAATGTATAATTTTCATTGCCAAAGTATAGCTACCAGGCACAAATACAACTGCGAATTGAAACGCTTGAAGTACAGTTTTATCTTATCTAAAAGTAAAAGAACTTAGGTTATAAGGCTTTTGCGAATGATCTACTTAATCCAATAAGTATATTTCAATATATTTAATACATATGGGTATAAAACTGTGAAAACACAATTTACCAACGTAATAAATATTTAATCTAACCAAATTTAATGATAGCACTTTAAAAGCCACGGGGTATTATCTGGCTATTTAATTTATTAAAATCAACATCTAATTTATTAATTGTGGTATAAATTAAGCGTCATTATTACACCACGATATTCAGTTAAGCTAAAATTATTAACTAAATTTTACTGTAAACAATTTTCAGAAATTCAGAAATAAAAGTTAATAATATTTAAATAGTACGTTAAATATTGATATATTTATTTTTTTTACCCTTAACTCAACCACATGAATAGATGTTCAATACTTATAATAGTATGCACTTTAGGGTGTTTTACAAGCCTTGCTCAGGAAAAGGCTCCTATAAAATTTAACCATATTTCAGCAGAAGATTTTAATATCTCCAATTTAAAAGTGGATACTTCCTACGGTGCAGTAATTATTGCAGATATAGGCAGCAGCTCCTTTATTGGAAATGCTAAAGGCTGGTTCACACTTGTTTATACCCACCAACGCCGTATTAAAATCATCAATAAAAAAGGTTTCGATTTATCAACTGTTGAAATCCCGCTGTACATTTCTTCCAAATCCAATTCCGAAGAAAAAATAGAAAACTTAAAAGCCAGTACCTATAATATTGAAAATGGTGTGGTAGTAGAAACAAAATTAAAAAAGGAAGCTATATTTAAAGATAAGCAGGATAAAAACCATTTGCTTACAAAATTTACCATGCCTGCCGTTAAAGAGGGTTCAATTATAGAATACACTTACACCATAAATTCAGATTTTTTATTCAATCTTCAGCCCTGGATATTTCAAGGCGATTATCCACGCGTATGGAGCGAATACAATCTCGACTTACCCAACTTTTTTGAATATGCTTTTTTGTTTAAGGGCTATAATAATTTCGATATAAAAACTAAGGAAAAAAGATTTGGTAGTTATTTGGTCAGAGAGTCTGGTGAAAATGCCGGCGAAAGAGCGCAGTCCTTTACAGTTACGTCTGAAAATAGTATTCATCGGTGGGTTATAAAAAATGTTCCTGTCTTAAAAAATGAAAAATTTACTTCCTCTATTGATAACCATATTTCAAAGTTAGAATTTCAAATGTCGGGTCAGCAATTTCCACAAATGCCGCATACCGATATTATGGGTAATTGGGCTACCTTATCATCAAAATTATTAGAAGATGAAGATTTTGGATTAAAACTCGATAAAGGTAATTACTGGTTAAGTGATGATATGAAAGAACTTAAGACAGGCAATACCGGCCAATTAGAAGAAGCAAAAAAAATATATGCCTTTGTAAAAAATAATTTTAAATCCAAGGGAAATAATGGCATCTATTTATCAGTTCCGCTAAAAGAAAGTTTTAAAGCCAAAAGCGGCTATGTGGCGGATGAAAATTTATTGCTCACTGCAATGTTAAAACACGAAAATATAGAAGCAGAGCCTATAATATTAAGTACCCGGGCCAATGGAATTGCCAACCAATTTTACCCGCTGATCAATAGATTTAATTATGTTATTTGTAGGGCTACTATTGATGGTGTTGCTTATTATTTAGATGCTTCCAAGCCCTATCTCGGGTTTAACAAACTACCTGAATTTTGTTATAATGGAGCTGCCCGAATAATTAATACGGAGTGTACACCTGTATTTTTTTATTCGGATAGCGTTAAAGAAAAAAAGATTACCAATGTGATGCTTTTTAATGACGATAAAAAACCCGGTAAATGGCAAGGAGTTTTAAATAAGTCCTTTGGATATTATGAATCCTGCGATATCCGACAAAAATTTATTGACAATGGCAAGGAGGCTTTTGAAAAGAAATTGAAAGAATCCTATTCAGGAGATTATGCCATTGATGAAATAAAATATGAGGCAGAAAATAATTATGAAGTACCCATGCGGATGACCCATACACTGTCTATTGATGGAAATGACAACAGCAAATTAATTTATTTTAACCCCATGATAAATGAGGGATACCATGAAAATATTTTTAAATCTTCCGCAAGAAAGTATCCTGTAGAAATGCCTT
>JAYTHI010000075.1:0-1788 GCA_043732685.1 Ferruginibacter sp.
CCGGCCTTTGGTATAGTAATAATAATTTCCGGTTCAGGGTAGTCTATTAAAAAGGGAATAATAATTTCCCTTGCTTCACTATTAAAAGTGTCTCTTAGCTGGGCAATAGCAAAACTCAATACTTCCTCCGGGGTCTCTTCTAATTGCTTTTTTAAAATGATGGTTTTTGTTTGCACAATACTGCCATTGTTTACCGCTAAATAATTAACGTAGGCAGTATCGTTTTCTTCAAGTATACTAAATACATCTACAGTGCCTGTTCGTTCATTTACAATTGTTGAAGTTGCTTTGTATTCTAATAAATGTTCGAGTTTCTTTTTAAGTGAGCCTGCTTTTTCAAATTGCATCGATTCAACGTTCTGTTGCATCTCCAATTTAAAATGTTGAATTACCGGCGAAAGGTTACCCTTCAGAATGTTTCGTAATTGTTGCAGGCCATCTTCGTAACCTGCTAAAGTTTGAAACCCTTCACAGGGTCCTTTGCAATTTCCAAGGTGGTATTCCAAACAAACTTTAAATTTCTTTTTTTCAATATTTGCAGGTGTAAGGTTTAGTTTACAGGTACGTAATGGCACATTTTGTTTAATAAAATTTAATAACTCTCTTACCTTACCAAGTGAGGTGTAAGGGCCAAGATATTGTGAGCCGTCACTTATCTTGTTTCGGGTAAAAAATACTCTTGGAAAGGGCTCATTTTTTATAACGATATATGGATATGATTTATCGTCTTTTAAATTTATATTAAATAAGGGCTGAAATTTTTTAATTAAGGAGTTCTCTAATAAAAAAGCATCCTGTTCACTATTTACAATAGTAAATTCTATTTTTCTAATTCTGTTTACCAGTTCGTGGGTTTTATAATTGGTAAAAGTTTTTGAAAAATAAGAGCTTACTCTTTTTCGAAGGCTTTTGGCTTTGCCAACATAAAGCAGCGAGTTGCCTTCGTCATAATATTTATAAATACCGGGTTGCAGGGGTATTGTATAGGCTATTGCTGCAAATTCTTTTTGTGTCATTTGCTTATGTTAAACTTTTAAAAGCGGCGGTTGTTGCAAAATTTTATATTAATTAAAATTCCAGATAAATTTATCTTCTTTCAGTAATGTAGTTTTGCCTCCGGCTTCATTTAAAATAGTTACTATAGTGGCATATTTATCTGTTTTCCAGGTAAGTTGCAAAGTTAAATTTGCAGATTTTTCTTTTAATTGTTTCACCAGGTACACTTTTGTAACCGTACCAGTTTCCGGATCAATATAAACATCCCAATGTCTTAATGAAATGGAGTCAGGTAACGGTTTTAACGGATCGTAGGTAAAAGTTATTGCGTTTAGTGTTTGATCATTAAAGGAAGTTTCTTTAAAATAATTTACCAAATTAGTTTCCTTTATTTCAGGTAATAAAAATGTTGCCAATTCTTTTTTTAGCTGTTCTTTTTTTATCCATTGAGAATCAATTTTATTATTAATAGTGGTGATATGCAACGGGGTTACAGGAAGCGAATCCAATTGCCTTATTTGCCCTTTTATAAAGGAAGTAACAGGGAAAAAAGAATCTTTTTTTAAGGCGGGCAAATCGGAGGCAGTCGTTCTTATATCAATGTTGTTAGTTTTATTTTTACTGTTACAGGATGTAAAAAAAATTAGCAGGATAGGTATAAAACAAAATAATTTCATACCTCAAAATTAATTGGAATGCAGTAGACTAACAAACCTGCTGTAAGATAAAGCTCGTTTGCTGTTGCGGTACAGGAAGTTTGGTCTTATATTTATTGCAACATTAATAAAGCAC
>JAYTHI010000076.1:0-1782 GCA_043732685.1 Ferruginibacter sp.
CAAAAGATTTTGACCATCAACGATGTTGTTTTTGTAATTGCTCCACGTATTAATGCCGCCGGCAGAATGGATGATGCAAAAAAGGCTGTTAAATTATTTATTGAAAAAGATGAAACTAAAGCAATAGAATTAGCAGAAGAATTGCATGGCGATAACTTTGATCGTAAAGAAGCCGATGGCGCAATTACCGCTGAAGCGATCGCAATAATTGAGGAAGATAGTATTTTGATCAACAAAAAAACGACTGTTGTTTATAGAGAACATTGGCATAAAGGCGTTGTAGGTATTGTGGCCAGCAGGCTTACAGAAAAATTTTACCGGCCAACAATTGTACTTACCCGAAGCGGAGACATTGTTGCCGGGAGTGCAAGAAGTGTGGTAGGTTATAATTTATATGAAGCTGTACATGCCTGCAAAGAATATTTATTGGGTTATGGAGGCCATTTTGCCGCTGCAGGTATGTCGTTATTACCGGAAAATGTACCTGCTTTTGCAACTAAGTTTGAAGAAGTAGTAGCAGCTTCCATTGCAGCCCATTTATTAATACCCGAAATTATAATTGATACGCAAATTTCGTTTGAGGATATCAATGAAACATTTTACAAAATTATATGCCGGATGGAACCATTTGGTCCGGAAAATATGCGGCCTGTTTTTATTGCCCGCAATGTTACCGACACTGGCTACTCTAAAATTGTAAAAGACCTGCATATAAGGTTCGTTGTAAAACAAGCCAACAATAAAACCATCACCGGCATAGGATTTAACCTTGCAGCTAAATTTAGTTTACTGGCAGCTAACCAACCCGTGGATTTGGTTTTTACCCTTGATGAAAATATTTGGAATGGAACAACCAGTATACAATTAAAAATAATCGACCTTAGATTATCTTCACCAACAAATCATTCATCCTAATATTGTATTGAATTGAAATTTTTATCTTTTTTACGCTATTTTTTTTACCTTGGCATTAATTGGAACTGGCGCATAGCTGCAACCATTATCAGCCAGGAAATTAAGGGAGAAAAAAAGTATGGCATAAACACAACCGGAGCAGATGAATTGGATAGTCTTGAAAAATGGGGTATCGATACTTCGCATGCCACAATTTATATGCCCATTAGTTATGTACTACTTCATACCATTTTTAAACAGCTACCTTTAAATCCAGCTGCGCATTTTTTAGACATCGGATGCGGAAAAGGAAGGGCGCTTTGTGTAGCAGCCCACCTGGGGTATAATAAAATTACCGGTATTGATTTTTCGAAAGACCTGTGTGCCGATGCGATAGCCAATCTTGAGTGTACAAAAAAAAAATATCCATCCCTGCAATTCAATGTAATTATTAAGGATGCGATGAATTATGAAATACCTGCCGATGCAGACCGCATCTTTTTATTTAATCCTTTTGATATTGTAGTAATGGGCGCCGTAGTGTATAATATTATGGAATCGGCAAAGGAGTTTCCCCGGGATATTTATGTTATTTATGCCAACCCAATTTATGCATCCCTTTTTTTAGAAGAGGGTTTTGAAGAAATTTTTCATACCAAAGAAATGAAATACCTGGAAGCAGCGATATTTAAATTACCGGCCCTTTCCTAAAATTTTAGTACCCTGTAAATGCGGTACAAAAATAAAATGACATAAATAAATTATAGCAAAGATTAATAAATTTTGAAAAAAACAAAACGCCCGTCACATAATAATGACGGGCGTTTTACCAATATTTTATAAACTTATTTTTTAATTTGCACTTAACAGATCAACACTTCTGTTGAT
>JAYTHI010000077.1:0-6170 GCA_043732685.1 Ferruginibacter sp.
ACCAATAAAAACGACCTGCAATATTTAGAAAGCGATGCTGCAAAACAAACTATCGCAAAAAATGTATTGGCGGCCATTGGTAAGTATGCGGTTCAAAATAAAGATGAAATAAAAGACACCGAAGTTGTAAATGTTTTGAAAGATACTATAGGGGTTGCCGCTGTTTCTACTGTTCCATTTGTAAAAAATAAAATAGGGGATGATGCATTATATATTCTTGATGGAAAAATTATTGGATCGGATAATTATGGTACTCATCAAATAGATAAATTGGTAGCAGATAAATTTAAAGATCAGCCAAAATCTTATATGAATGTAATTAGCCTGAATAAAATGGATGCAATAAAAAAATATGGATTCCATGGGGATGCGGGGGCTGTTGAAATTACTACCTCCCATTCAAAAAATAAAAAGTTGAGAAAAGAAGCGGTAAGAATGGAATGGGCAAATAAAACCGATACCATCCCCGATGATAAAGTTTTTACCAAAGTAGAAACTGAAGCAAGTTTTCCGGAAGGAAATATTGGCTGGAGAAATTATCTTACAAAAAATTTAGATCCTACCATTCCAATTAAAGAAGGCATGAAAGCAGGATCTTACCAGGTAATCATCAGCTTTGTTGTAAAAAAAGATGGAAGTATTTATAATGTTACCACCGATAATTATCAAGGTTCAGCAATGGCGAAGTCTTGTATAGATCTAATTTCAAAAGGTCCTAAATGGCTGCCCGCGGTGCAAAATGGACGGCCGGTAACAGCTTACCGAAAACAGCCAATAACATTTGCAGTAGCCGATAATTAGAACAGTAATTTGATAAAGTTTACACCTTGTAAAAGGATGTAAACTTTATCATTTTTATTAATAGTTTATTTCTTCTCCCTTCAATTTTATTACCAATTCTTTTTTATCATTCGCCTCAACCCTGCCAATTATCTGCGCAGCTATATTAAAAGTGTTAGCCGTGCTAATCATCATTTCTGCATCTTCAGCAGCACAATAAATTTCCAGTCTGCAACCCATGTTAAACACTTCGTACATCTCTTTATTATTGCTGTTACTGCTTTTTTGTATAATATTAAAAATCTCCGGAGGGGTGAATAAATTATCTTTTACTATTCTGAAATTATCGGGCAAATATTTCAGGCACTTTGTTTGTCCGCCGCCACTGCAATGTATCAGCCCATGAATTTTATCAAACTGATTCTCTAACAAAACTTTTAAAACGGGTGCGTAGGTGCGGGTAGGAGCTAAAATAAGTTTGCCAATAGTTGTTGTAAACGAAGTGCCGTCCACATCAAAGCTAATTTCATCGCTTATTTTATGTTCGCCGATATACACCACTTCTTCAGGCAAGCTGGTATTGTAACTTTCTTTATAATTATCTGCATAATATTTACTCAGTACATCATGCCTTGCAGAGGTTAGTCCGTTACTGCCAATGCCGCTGTTGTAAGCGGTTTCGTAAGTTGACTGGCCATAACTAGCCAGTCCAACAATTACATCACCGGCTTTTATTTTATCGTTGCTGATTACCTTAGTTTTAGGAAAGCGGCAGGTCATGGTGCCGTTAACCGCAATGGTGCGCACCACATCGCCAACATCGGCCGTTTCGCCTCCCAGGTAATGAATATTTACACCATATGTTTTTAATTCATCAAAAAACTCCTGCGAGCCGTTGATTACCTGTCCTAATATTTCGCCGTTTATTATCGTTTTATTTCTGTCGATGGTACTGTTAAAAACAATATTGTCGTACACGCCAACACATAATAAATCATCCAAATTCATTACAATAGCATCCTGTGCAATGCCTTTCCAAACAGAGATATCTCCGGTTTCTTTCCAATATAAATAGGCCAGTATGCTTTTTGTTCCCGCACCATCTGCATGCATTACGCTTACATAATTGTCGTCTCCGCCCAAATAATCAGGGTAAATTTTACAAAATGCATTGGGAAATAATCCCTGGTCAAGGTGTTTGGTTGCTGCGTGTACTTCTTCTTTTTGGGCACTTACCCCTCTTTTATCGTAAAGGCTCATATAAATAATTGAAGCGCAAAACTAAATTTCAATTACCAATTAACCATTAATAATTTTCAGGTAGTTTTGCATCACTAAAAATGAAAGTTCACTACAACATACAACAGCTACCCGCCTTTCACCATGCAGTGATTACTATTGGTACATTTGATGGCCTGCACAACGGACACCATAAAATTATTGAACTCATGCAAATTGAGGCTGCCAAAATAGATGGCGAAACCGTAATTATTACCTTTGACCCGCACCCGCGCAAGGTTGTAGCCAAAGAACGTACACCACTTTTTTTGATAAATACCCTGGATGAAAAAATTGCTTTGCTGGAGAAGGCCAATATTGATCACCTGGTAGTAGTGCCGTTTACTACAGAATTTTCCAACCAGTCTGCCGAAGATTATATTGAAGATTTTTTGGTAAATACCTTTCATCCGCACACCATAATTATTGGATACGACCACCGTTTTGGAAAAAACAGAAGCGGCGATTATACCCTTTTAGAGGCCAAACAGGACGTTTTTAATTATGTAGTCAAAGAAATTCCGGTACATATGCTTGCCCAATCCACCATTAGCAGTACCAAAATTAGGGAAGCCCTGTTGCGGGGCGACCTGCCAACAGCGCAACAATTTTTAGGATACGATTATTTTTTTAGGGGGACCGTAATTACCGGCAATAAATTGGGGCGAACAATTGGCTATCCTACTGCCAATTTATTAATTGAAGGAGAACATAAATTAGTACCCGGTAATGGTGTATATGCGGTATTAATAAATTGCGCAAAAGCCGGTATCAATAATGTAAGTGGGATGATGAATATTGGAATCCGACCAACTTTAGAAGGTACTGCAAGGACTATTGAAGTAAATATTTTTGATTTTGATAAGGATATTTATGGAGAAACCTTAACCATTACCCTTAAAAAGTTTTTGCGCGAAGAAGTTAAATTTAATGGTCTGGAAGGCTTAAAAAATCAGTTGGCAATGGATAAAATAAATGCAGCTGCAGCATTGAAAATGTAATCCTTTTAATTTACCTTAAATAAAATACCAATCGGTATTATTTATCAAATACCTGATTGCTAAGTTTCCATCCTCCAAAATATCTAATTTTAAATACCAATTGGTATTATTGATCATTAATATTTTTAAGGTTAATACAAATTATTGTTTGTACGCTCCAAAAACCTTTTTTAATTCATCCGAAATTTAACTATTGCTGTTGACTCTTTCTTCACCATGTTTTTTAACCTAAGGTAATTTTTACATAGGGCGTTGCCCCATGCTAATGGATGTCGTCCCTTCAGGACTTGGAATTTTAGTCCTGAAAGAACTACATTTCTTAATGGTGGGTAACGCCCAACGAGCAATTGGAAAACATCGTAAATTTTATAGGGGTTTTAATCAGGCATATACTATGTATTTTAAAAAAAATGATCCGAAAATTGAAAAATTATTTGCATCGTTTTTACATAGGGCGTTGCCCCATGCTAATGGATGTCGTCCCTTCAGGACTTGGATTTTTTGTCCTGAAATAACTACATTTCTTAATGGTGGGCACCCCCCCCAAGGAATTAGGTATGAAGCAAGTATAATGAAAAACCCTTAATGACTACGATGAATGAACGAACCTTAGCTGATCACACCTATTATTGCTTGTATTCCCCGAAAACTTTTCTCAGCTCATCCGAAATTTCGCCCAGGGTGCAATAGTTTTCAACTGCATCAACTACAAGGGGCATTAGGTTGGCAGTGCCTTTTGCCGCATTACTTATCAGCAATAAACACTGTTTTACTTTATCATTATCTCTATTGGCTTTAAGATTTTTTAATTTGGCGCATTGCACCTCTCTGATGCTGTCATCAATTTTAAAACCGGGTACTTTTATATTATCGGCACTCTTAAATTTATTTACCCCTACAATAATTTTATCACCTGTTTCAATAAGGCGTTGGTATTCGTAGGCAGATCTTGCAATTTCATTTTGCATAAATCCTTCCTCGATGGCATTTACGCTGCCTCCCATGGCATCAATTTTTGCAATAAGTTCCCATGCTGCAGTTTCTACTTCATTGGTAAGGTTTTCTACAAAAAAACTTCCTGCCAGGGGATCAACAGTTTCAGGTACCCCACTTTCAAAAGCTACAATTTGTTGGGTGCGCAATGCGATACTGGCCGCCTGCTCGGTAGGCAGACTTAATGCTTCATCGTAACCATTGGTGTGCAAGCTTTGGGTACCTCCAAGTACTGCTGCCAATGTTTGCAGCGCTACCCTGGTTACATTGTTTAGCGGTTGTTGTGCAGTTAAAGTTGCCCCGCCGGTTTGGGTATGAAAACGCAACATCATAGCCTTGGGATCGGTGGCTCCGAGCCCCTTCATTATTACCGCCCACATTCTTCTGGCAGCCCTGAACTTGGCTACTTCTTCAAATAAATTATTGTGTGCATTAAAGAAAAAAGAAAGTCTTTTTCCAAAAACATTTATGTCTAAACCCTTATTAATGGCCGCCTCAACATAGGCCTTTCCATTGCTTAAGGTAAACGCAATTTCCTGCACAGCTGTACTGCCGGCTTCGCGAATATGATAGCCTGAAATGGAAATGGTATTCCACTTCGGTACCTCTTTTGTACACCATTCAAAAATATCAGTAATGATGCGCATGCTCGGTTTAGGCGGATAGATATAGGTTCCTCTTGCCGCATATTCCTTTAAAATATCATTCTGTATGGTGCCGGAAATTTTTTTAAGATCGGCACCCTGCTTTTTTGCCAGGGCAACATAAAATGCCAGTAAAATAAAACCGGTTGCATTGATGGTCATGGAGGTGGTAATGTCTTCCACCTTTATTCCTTTAAAAAGTATTTCTATATCTTCTATGGAATCAATGGCAACGCCAACCTTACCCACTTCACCATCTGCCAGCTCATGATCGCTGTCATATCCGATTTGGGTGGGTAAATCAAAAGCTACACTTAATCCGCTTACCCCTTGGGATAATAAATAATGATAGCGCTTATTGCTTTCTTCTGCAGTACTAAAACCCGCATACTGCCGCATGGTCCAAAGTTTGCCGCGGTACATATCAGATTGTACACCACGGGTAAACGGGAATTCACCCGGTTTCTCCGCAACTATTGTTGAATCTTTTTGCTGGTATATATCTTTTATTTCAATACCTGAATCAGTATAGATCTTCTTTTCTGTTGGCATAATTACTTTACAATTAAAACTAGCAAAGGTGCAGTCCTTGTTAAATTAATTTTTTTACCTCGTATTGAATGGCACTTAGCACAATGGCGCTCAGCTCGGCGTTCGCCGTGGCGGTATATTCCAAAATAGTACGACTGCAGTCCAGTGCTGTAGCCTGAAAGGGAAGGGTGGCGGTAAGCTCGTTAATTATGTAAATATTTTGTTCTTTTAAATTGGTTACGGCTTTCCAAACTTCCGGGTTAACATAATTTTGCTGGGTAATATTGTGTTCATATTCGGTCCGGATGGTTTGTATTAATCCTGCAGCCAATTCCATCGCCGAAAAATTGGTATCGTGCAATCTTGTTACTAAATTTTTTAATGAAATCCTGTCTGTAAGCAGCGTTAACCTTTCATAAGCTTGTAAGCGTAGCAAGCTGTTATCCGCTTCTGCAGGTCTTTTTAGATTTACTTCGCTTTTTAGCGCTTTAAATTCTGTCAAAATAAAAAACATCATTCCCAACACCAACACCAATAAAATTCCCAATACAATACAAATGGTTTGAAGGTCCTGCAATGTTATTTCTAATAGGATCATATTTAAGTTTTTACAAAAATACAGGAATACTGCACTAAATATTTCCTGTTTTCGAAAAGTGTAAAGGTTTAGCTTTTTTTAAAAAACAATAACTTTGTAAAAACAAATAAACATGGACGCCACTTTATCTATTTCTGTTCCGGTTGCTTTTACCGCAAATGCCATCATCGAAATTAAACGCCTTATGAATGAGGTTGATTTTGATACCAGGCAGGTTTTAAGAGTTGGGGTTAAAGGTGGTGGTTGCAGTGGAATGACCTATATTTTAGGTTTTGATGCCCCTGCTGATAAAGATGGTCACTTCGAAATTGATGGTATTCCCTGCATCATGGAAAAATCACACGG
>JAYTHI010000078.1:0-6165 GCA_043732685.1 Ferruginibacter sp.
ACTAAGTAAGTACGAAAGCACAACAAGCAGTATTTGCAAAAAACGGGTAGACAGTTGTTACTTCGGGTTCAGCAAAGTAGCAGCTTCAGTTCTGGCAGACAATTATCTATTTAGCTTTAGAATTTAATTTATACTTTTAGTTCATCAATGTAGCTGCGGTTATGGGCTGACGTTTTTCAATGCCCGTTCTTAGCAAATACTTATCGTTGTATGCTATATTGACAAAACTTCTAAACATGACAATTATTCTAAGACTTTTTCTTCTGATTTGTGTAACATTTTCAACAGCCTTTGGACAGGAACAAAAATTAATTCTGAGTTACGAGCAAAATAACAAATGGATTGACAGTTTAAAAACATTAGCGCTTGACAAACAACTAATAACGATAAAAGAAAGACTTCTTGCCGACACAAATGTTTTTGTTAGACAATTTTATCCCGATGGAATTAAGGTCGTTGACCAAATTGGTAATAGAGTTTATGGCGATGGCAAACCAGCCTTTGTTATCGGTGAATATTCAATTTTTATTGACAACAGGACAGAAAAAAATAAAATCGTTGACTTGACACAACTTTTTACTAAAGATTATATTAAGCAAATTACCATCCTAAGCGGTAACGACCCAAAAACGACAGCAATCTATGGTTCTTCTGGATTGAGTGGAATAATAGTTATGATATTGACTAAAAAAAAGTATTTAAAAAGGTTTCGGCAATTAAATACAAAATCAAATTATTGACAAAGTACGGCATACAAAAGTATTTGCTTAGCATCCGAGTCTCTAAAATTACAAACGCCCCCTCTTCGAATTTAAAAATTCTCAGGCGAGTCCTGCATCCTCAGCATGAATTTTTGGCTTTAGCTTTTATCCTAAGCCGTAGGACTCGCCGCTTGTAGTTAAAATCCTCTTCGATCTCAAATGATTTTATTTGCCCAATTACTTATTTTTTTATCAACGAATAATGTGGGGTATTGAAAAAATAACAAGGCTGAAGGATACCCTACCCAGCGGCGAGTCCTGCGGCTTATATTGGCGCAAAGCGTTTTATAATTTACGCCTTAGAAATCTAAACTTGTTTGCTTAAATCTTTTAAAAAATTAAAATTTCCCTTCTTCCATCGCTTTGTAAAGCAAGGGAAATCCAGTAATTTTATTACAGGCTTGCTGTACAACAGTTACATAATCGGTAGCTGCAGTGAGCAGTCCGGTGGTTGGTTTTGTTTGCATAAAAAATGTTTTAATGATATGCAAAACTAACACCAGTTAACGCCGGAGTCTGCGGATAAACTACCGTAGGTTTAGTACAACATTGCATTGCCAAAATTGGGGCATGACGTTGTAACTTCGGCTGTAATTCGCTATCAGCTATAGTTTGAGGCTTGACTCTTTCTAAGAATCTTTTCGGTAATTTTAATCATAATATTTCTAAACAGCATTTCCGCCGGGCAGACGTTTTCCAAATATTCCAACTTCTGCAATGCAGAACGTTGGCACCGACATCACCTCGAACTAACATTTAAATAAGTATGAAAATTAAAAGACTTGAAATAACAAACTTCAGACATTTAAGTAACCTAAATTTTGACTTCGGTTCCATTTTGACAGTTATCGCAGGTGGCAACGGGACAGGCAAGACATCAATGCTTGGAATTATTGGACATATATTTAAGTATAGTAATCTTCACAACAATTTATTTAACCACCGTTTTGAAACAAAATACTCTGCTGTATTTCGTTTTTCCGACACTCACGACATAGAAGGAATTTATTCATATCAATTGGTATTTGAAAATGATACTAATAAAAATGCAGCGTTAAGAATTACAACTGAAAATGGAAAAGTTCGACATCGTATTGATGTTGGTGGTAGGGTTAGAGGAGGAGGTAAATTATCAAAACCAGTTATTTTCCTTAGTCTGAAAAGACTTTTACCGTTAGCACAAGAGAATGAAAGAAACATTAAACTTGGACTTCAAACATTGACCCCTGAATTAGCAACTGAATACAGCGAAATTTACAACGAAGTATTTTCAACAACGGAGATTATAAATCCAGTCCATACAAAATCCAATAACAAAAATTCCTATTCCCCAACAACTTCAAATTTCGACTCACACGGCATATCAGCGGGCCAAGACAATATCGGACATATTATTCTTGCCTTGCTTTCATTTAAAAAATTAAAGTTGGACGACCCAAATTCAGTGGACGGACTTTTGCTAATTGATGAATTAGATGCAACATTATATCCCGCAGCCCAAAAAAACCTGATGAAGGTAATGTTGAGAATTGGAAGAGAAATAAACTTACAAATTGTTTTTACAACTCACTCTTCTGACTTATTAAATTTTCTTTCTTCAAGAAATGCATCACAATTTAAAAACTCAACAAATTTCGTAAGTCTTTCTAATTCTTTGGGTTCTGTATCTTCACGACAAGGATTTCAAGAGCTAAAAAATTTACTGGCCGACCTAAATCACGAAGCAGTTAGAACAATAAGACCTAAAAAAGTAAACTTTTATTTTGAAGACTTTGAAGCATTTTGTTTCTATAAAAACATCATTGAAGGAATAGATTATGGTTGCGAAAACTCTTATAAGAACCTAAGTATAAGTTGCGGGACATACAAAACATTAATTGATAAAGGTTTTGAGGAGTTTTTTAGAAGCGTTGTTGTACTTGACGGTGACTTTAAATCTACATTCAACCAAACACAGACTAATAACGTTGTATTTTTACCTGGGACTTTAAGACCAGAAAATATTGTTAAGGAGTTCCTTCAAAACCTTAATGAAACTGACCTTTTTTGGGACAATCTATCGAAATATACAAAGCGTGTTTTTATACACAACATTAACGGTATTGCCGACAACAGAGAAGCTATGAAAAGGTGGTTCAATAATGAAATAGAATTTTGGGGACAAGACGCCTCAAATCTATTTCGGCGATGGAAAGAACTAAATCCAGTTGAAGCAAAAGATGTAATAGAAAGGACAAGGGAAATCATTAAACGTATTATGGACAACTTTTATGAACTTTCGACAAATAACTAAAACGCCTACTGCCAACAAACAAGACTTTGTCGGGCATGCAATGCCAACGATGAAGTGACATGTTGCACGGATTAGGTCTTTAAATAATTATAAACTATGGAATTTGGGGTAGGACGTTGTAAACTTCCTCATCAGCAACATGGCAGCAGTTGTTCGGGCAGGACAAACATCGGTGAGCATTTTGTCTTATCTTGTACATCAGCAAAGCATCAGTAGCGGTTCCGGGCGGACGTTTTTTAAATTCCCCAACAACACCAAGCCCTGCTCGTTACCTGCATTATTTAAGACACATGCGATTCCTAATATTAATTCTTGCGATCACCTTTTTTTCTTGTAGTCAAAGAAAAGCGAAACACTCAATTAGTCCTGACGCAAAAAGATTACATGACAGTGCTGTTGATTTGGTAGTGCATAATATGGATTATCCGAAAGCAATAACCCTTTTGAATCAGGCAATTCAAATTGACAGCAATTATTTTTCAGCATACAATAGCAAATTCGCTTTTTTAGGGTTAAGTAAGTCTGCTGACTTACCTGAATTTCTAAAGACTTTAAAAAAACTAATTGAGCTTCGTCCAGACTTACCTGACTTTTATTTTTATGCAGGAATCATAAGTAAAAAAATCGGCGACTCTACTTTATCCCAAAATTATTTAGACGGAGCAATCTTACATTACAACAAAATTCTCGACACTATAAAAACAGATAAAGTATTAAGAGAAGTATTTACAATAAACAAAGGGATTGCGTTGATACTTCTTGATCAAGACACTAAGGGATACAATTTGCTAAAACAGGTGTATAACGAGGAGTCAGACACAGCATATAAGAGTAATATCGATAGACTTATAACTATGTCAAAACAGTCATTGGTGGACTCATTAAGTTTTACAAAGTAAAACTGCAGCTTACAAACAAGACTTCGTCGGGCAGCCAATGCCAACGATGAAGTCTTGTTTGTTGTGTACTTTTTTTCCACAACTTTAAACTCACTAGAAAATTAAAAAATGAAAACATATTTTGTTGACTCTTTTACGAATGAAAAATTTAAAGGAAATCCTGCGGCAGTTTGCATTGACGAAAGCGATTTGGACAGTACAATTATGCAGAGGATTGCAACAGAAATAGGATTCTCTGAAACTGCATTTATAAAACAAATTACAGACAACAATTATAGCATAAGATTTTTTACCCCAAAGATTGAAATCCCATTATGCGGACATGCCACATTGGCTTCATCAAAAATTATTTTCGATACAACCGCATTTAACACTATTAAATTTATTAACTATAATAATGTTGAACTACTTATTGAAAAAGTAGAAAATAAAATTAAAATGCAATTTCCTGTTTATGATACTGAAGCAATTGAAGTACCAAAAAAAATGTTAGATGCACTTGGAATTTCTGAAATTTTAAACAAAAGATACAGCCCCAATAATAAAATAATCTTAATTGAAATTAAAAGTGCCATTGAATTACAAAATTTAGAACCTGATTTTACGGCATTGATAAATTCATATACAGGAATAAATGGTGTGTTAGTAACTGCAATTTCTGATAGTGAAAATTTTGATTTTAAATACAGATATTTTTGGCCTTGGGCAGGAACAAATGAAGACCTGGTTACAGGTGGTGTTCAAACTTTTTTGACAAAATATTGGTCGACAAAATTGAACAAAACAACATTGAATGCTTACCAATCTTCATTAAGAACAGGAACAATGAGTACAGAACTTTTACAGGATAAAGTTTATATTTTGGGGGAAGCTGTAACCGTATTAGAAGGACAATTTATTTTGTAATTATGCTTATAGAAACTTTAAAAATATTATTCATCAGAGATTTAAAGCGAGTAATAAAAGAAATTGAAGAATACAATAATGAAGTTGATATTTGGAAAATTAAAGGACAAATAAATAATTCTGCGGGGAATCTTTGTTTGCATGTAGTAGGTAATTTAAAAACATACATTGGAAAAGAATTAGGTAAGACAAATTATAAAAGAAATAGAGCGTTGGAATTTTCATCAAAGAATATTCCAAGACAAGAACTAATCAAGAGAGTTGAAAACACTATAGAAATTATTACCCAAACTTTGGATAATTTAAATGAAGATATTTTGGAAACTGAATTCCCAATTTTAGTATTTGAGCATATGACTTCAACAGAATATTTATTAGTGCATTTGACAACTCATCTAACCTATCATTTAGGTCAAATAAATTACCATAGACGACTGATTGAAAGCGATGAGAAATAAAACAGCACACAACAAATAAAACTTCATCGAGCCCGCAATGCCAATGATAAAGTCCCATGTTGTACGGAACCAGTTTTTATTAATTATACCCTATAAAATTTGGTTTGAAAAGAGGTATGTTTTTTTAGCTTAAGCCGTAACCAGGTTAAATCGATGGCTGCATAATTATAATTAGAAAATTTTACTTGTATCATATTATACCGATTGGTATTTTTATTTTTAATTAAAAATAGCCGTATTTGTTATTTGTAATTACTTTCCGTCAGAATCTCCAATTCATGTACCCTAACTTCCCAGGCGATACGCTGCTTAAATTACAAAACTATTTGTGTTAGGAAAAATTGCAGTCTCACCACCTATGCAGCAGGGAACATAACGAAAATCGTTTGTATGCAGCGGCGTTATGTATTACCCGAATTTTATAAATGGCATGGTAGTTAATGACTATAATTTGCAAGACTGTATGGAGCCTTCAAAAAAAACCGCTATTAAATACGTGGAGCATACACTTACTGGCAGCAAGTGCTAAGGGCTGGAGCTATCAATTTCACGCAGCCACTTGCCTGGGAAATTCGTAGGATTGAAAAGTGATGGAAATGATTTTGAAGACTCTGGTGTTTGTAAAAGATGACATCTTACGTTTTAAGACAACTTTTAGAAGTTGATAAAACTCCCATGTAATTTTATACCTTATTTTTTCTTTAATCTATATTAGTAATGGCTGCCATAGTATTGCCTTTCAGTCATAGACGTTTGAATTTAATTTTTTGTCTGAAATTTCATTTCTCTGTATTATGTAATTATTTTTAAAGAATAAGCAACTATTGTTTTTAAAATATTTCATTGCC
>JAYTHI010000079.1:0-17730 GCA_043732685.1 Ferruginibacter sp.
AATAAAAACCATAAAGATTGAATACGCTGTATCATACCATTAAATTTATACTTATCCCAGTTCAGGATATAAAACAAATTGTTTCATAAACTCATTCACATCGCCCCTGATGGCGCTGATAGCATTTTCGTCATTTGCGTTGGTAAGGGCTTTGTCCATTGCATCTACCACAAACATCATATGCTCCTCCTTCATTCCTCTTGTGGTAATGGCGGCTGTGCCAACCCGGATACCGGAAGTTACAAAGGCGCTTTTGTCATCAAAAGGAACCATGTTTTTATTGAGGGTAATATCTGCCTTTACAAGGGTTTGCTCGGCTTTTTTACCACTAATATTTTTGTTGCGCAGGTCAATCAGCATTAAATGGTTGTCGGTACCATCACTAATTAATTTATATCCCTTATCTACAAATGCTTTTGCCATTACCTGCGCATTTACTACCACTTGCTTTGCGTAAGCTGTAAATTCATCGGTTAAAATTTCGCCGAAGGCAATTGCTTTTGCAGCAATTATATGTTGCAGCGGCCCGCCCTGAATACCCGGGAATACGGCCATGTCCATGAGGTTACTCATCATCCGTACATTGCCTTTGATATCTTTCATACCAAAAGGATTTTCAAAATCTTTGTGCATTAAAATGATGCCGCCTCTTGGTCCACGCAATGTTTTATGCGTGGTGGAAGTTACAAAATGGCAATGCTCAAAGGGAGAATTTAATAATCCTTTGGCAATTAAACCGGCAGGATGCGCCATATCACATTGAACGAAAGCACCCACCTCGTCGGCAACTTTTCTAATTCTTGCATAATCCCAATCGCGGCTATAGGCAGAGGCTCCACAAAATATTAGCTTAGGTTTAACTGCTCTGGCTTGCTTTTCAAGCGTATCGTAATCAATTAAACCGGTTTCTTTTACAACACCATAAAAATGTGCTTCGTAGGTTTTCCCGGAGTAGTTTACAGGAGAGCCATGGGTTAAATGACCGCCCATGCTAAGGTCTAATCCTAAAATTTTATCGCCCGGTTGCAATACAGCAAGTGCTACTGCAGCGTTTGCCTGCGCACCACTGTGCGGCTGAACATTTGCATATTCGCAATTAAAAATTTGTTTAATTCTGTCAATGGCCAATTGCTCTGTCTGGTCTACAATTTCGCAACCGGCATAGTAACGACGGCCAGGGTAACCCTCGGCATACTTATTTGTCATAACGCAGCCGGAGGCTTGCATAACCTGCAGGGAAGTAAAGTTTTCGGAAGCAATTAGTTCAATGCCATGTCGTTGGCGCTCCATTTCCTGCTTTATTAAATCAAAAACTACCGTATCTCTTTGCATGTATTATTATTGAGGCTGCAAATATACAAAGCCCTGTTTACTTTAGCAGAGGGATTAATAATAATGTGTTTTTTTATCATGTATTGTTTACACAAAAATCATTACTTTCACAACTTGTTTTATTTACAGTCACCATTTTTATAAACAAATAGCCGCATTTTGCAGTTTAAGGCTTAATCATGAAGGCGATCATTCCCGTAGCAGGCGCAGGCACAAAATTGCGTCCACATACTTACACGCAGCCAAAGGCATTGATACCATTGGCGGGTAAAACTATTTTAAGCATTATAGTTGACCAGTTGCACGAAGCAGGTATCAATGATTTTATTTTTATTGTTGGTTATCTGGGTGAAAAGATACAGGACTATGTAAAGTCAAAATACCCTCATTTAAATTGCCATTATGTTTACCAAAACGAACGGTATGGAACCGGGCATGCCATTGATCTTACAAAAGAAATTGTTGGCAATGAAGAAGTATTTATTGTTCTGGGAGATACTATTGCTGAATATGATGTACAGCAAATGATCGGCAATCCCTATTCAATGCTGGGGGTAAAAAGAGTAGATGATCCGCGTAATTTTGGCGTTGCAGAAATTGAGGACGATGGTTTTATAAGCCGTGTGGTAGAAAAACCTGCCATTCCTAAAAGTAATATGGCGCTTGTAGGTATTTACAAAATAAAAGAAACCGATTTTTTATTTACCTGCCTTAAAAAAATTATTGAAAAAGGCGACCGAACCTTGCATGAGCTTAGCCTTACCGATGCTTTGGAATGTATGATACAGAGTGGTGCAAAAATTAAAGCCTTTAAAGTGCAGAATTGGTTTGACTGCGGTAAAAAAGAGACCTTGTTGCAATCGAACGCTACCTTATTAAAAAAATTTGGTGGCAAAATTGCCGATCAGCAAAAATTTGAAAACACCATTATTATACCTCCGGTAAGTATTGGCGAAAATTGCGACATAAAAAATTCTGTTATTGGTCCAAATGTTAGTATTGGCGATAGTACCTTACTAAATTATACCATTGTAAAAGATTCCATCATCGGGTCTTTCTCTAAATTATATGATGTTGTGCTGGATGATTCCTTAATTGGAAATGACACCGGTATTAAAGGCGAAACAAGGTCATTAAATATCGGCGATAATACTGATATTGATCTTGGCTAAAATACCTTCCTCCGTTCGCTGTGTAAACTCAAAAACATTACACATATGCAGCATTTTTCCAATGAAATAACCAGGCTTTTGAATATAAAATATCCTATTATTCAGGCAGGAATGATATGGGTAAGCGGCTGGAAACTTGCCAGTGCTGTCAGCAATGCAGGGGGCTTAGGTATTATTGGCAGCGGCAGCATGCGGCCTGAAGTATTAAGAGTACATATACAAAAATGCAGGCTTGCTACCCAAAATCCTTTTGCGGTAAACCTCCCATTATTATATCCCGCTATTGAGGAACATATCGAAATTATTATTGCAGAGAAAGTACCCATAGTTTTTACTTCCGCAGGCAGTCCGGCAAAGTTTACTTCCATATTAAAAGAAAAGGGCATTATTGTAATCCATGTAGTAAGCAGCACCAAATTTGCAATAAAAGCCCAGCAGGCCGGTTGCGATGCAATAGTAGCCGAGGGTTTTGAAGCAGGGGGCCACAATGGCAAAGACGAAACAACCACCATGGTTTTAATACCCGCTGTTTGCAATGCAGTATCGATACCTGTAATTGCTGCCGGGGGCATTGCATCAGGAAGGCAAATGCTGGCAGGTATGGTACTTGGCGCAAAAGGAGTTCAAATTGGCAGTCGCTTTGTAACCAGTCTGGAATCATCTGCACATATTAATTTTAAAAATGCCATTATAAATGCAACAGAGGGTGATACCAAATTAACACTAAAAGAACTTACCCCTGTTAGATTGTTAAAAAATGAATTTTATGCGGAAATTGAAATAGCAGGATTGAAAGGATCGTCAACAGAAGAATTACAATTTTTATTAGGCAAAGGGCGGGCAAAAAAGGGAATGTTCGAAGGCAATTTGGAAAGTGGCGAGTTGGAAATTGGTCAGGTTAGTGCATCAATTAAAAACATTTTACCAGCTGCGGCTATCATTGAAGAGGTGTGGGATGAATTTGAAAAGCTATTAGCAATGCCCATAAATTAATATATATTTGCGCACTCCTATTAAATGAAAAAATAATTAAGTATGCACTGTATTTTAAAGTTTTTTGTGAAAAAGCATATCATTTTTTTATATGTGAGTTTGTTGATTCTTATTGGTACTGTTTATAGCCAAAATCCTTTAACAGACCAGCCGGGTTTGAAGGAAATTTTGCCTAATGTAGATCCTACCCAAATGACCAAGGCAAATTTTGATACCTATTTTAAAGATAATAACCAAAGTAAAGCAGGCAACGACAGAACTAAAGATAACCCTGCCATTGCAAAAAAACTTGACAATAAATCTTTAGACAAGGATAGTACGCAAAACGATAATATTAAAAAAGGTTATAATGCCACACAAACCTATGGCGTTAATGTATTTCAAAATGCAGCAAGTTTTAATATAGCAGAATTATCAACACCTCCCCTTGATTATCCCATTGGAGTAGGAGATCATATCATTGTTGCTTTATGGGGCGGTGGCGAATATCAGGAAGATTATGTGGTTGCCCGCGACGGTGCCATTTTTCCAAATAGCCTCGGTAAAATTACCGTACAGGGATTAACATTTGATGTAGCCCGCTCCTTAATTTATGCGCGTTTTAAAAGCGTAGTTCCTGCAAGTACCAATATTCAAGTAACACTTGGCCAGCCAAGAACCATTAATGTAAATGTAGGTGGCGAGGTTGAGGACCCCGGCCCTGTAACAATCTCTGCTTTTTCAAATGCTTACAATGTAATAGGCTTAGCAGGTGGCATTACCGATTTTGGCAATTTAAGGGATATTCAAATTAAAAGAAACGGTAAAGTAATCGAAACCATCGATGTGTACAAATACCTCACCTCGGGTGATATGGGCAGTAAGGTTTATTTACAAAATAACGACTTTGTATTTGTTAATAATGAAGTGATAAAAGTATTTGCAACCGGCCAGTTTAAAAGGCCCATGTATTATCAATTAAAAAAGAACGAGGGTATAAAAGCATTAATTGGCTTTTCGGGAGGTTTTAACTCAGACGCATTTACTTCTGATTTAAAAGTTATAAGAACCGAAAATGAAAACCAGGTAATTCATGATGTAAATGCAACAGCCATTATTAAATTAAAAGATCAGGACTATCCGCTTAAAGATGGCGATATTATTAAAGCAGATCTTATTAAAGCCGGTATAATAAATAAGGTAGAACTGAGGGGGCCGGTAAAATATGAAGGGATATATGAGATCAGAAAAAATGACCGGCTTTTTGATGTTATTAACAGGGCGGGAGGTATTACCAAAAATACGTTCTTAACCAGGGCATATATATTTAGAGGGGCAGGTGATTCTACAAATATTAAATCAGATAAATTAAAAGTAGATTTAACTGATATTCAAGAAAAAAATAATGAAACCAATTTAAATAATATTGTCTTGTTACCAAATGATCTTATTCAATTATTTGCAAACAGCGACTTTGGTGACCAGCAATATGTAGATATTTTTGGTGAAGTACGTAAAGAAGGAAGATTAAGAAAATATGGAGGTATGACCTTGCAGGATCTTCTTTATTTATCGGGTGGTTTAAAACAATCGGCAGAATATGGCAGGTTGGAAATTTCGAGTGTAGTGGATATTGATTCTGCGCAACAAGGCCTAAAACCTACCCAAAATATAATTAGAACCTTTGCAATACAACCTAACCTGGAATTGGATTCTGTTGCTGCAACAATTGTATTAAAACCATACGATCAAATTTTTGTACGAAAAAATCCAACATTTGCTTTACAACAAAATGTACAGGTATTGGGTCTGGTTAAATACGCAGGTCTTTATCCCCGATTAAATAAGCACGAGCGATTATCCTCTTTTATTGAGAGAGCCGGCGGTATTATGGAAAATGCCAATATCGGGGGCGCAATACTGTATCGCTCCAAAACAGGTTTGTTCAGAGAAAAAATCGTTGCCAGACAAAAATCAGATTCTGCCTCAAAGGTAAATAATGATAGCAGTCTGACTAAATTAAATGAGCCTGTTAGTATAGATCTTTATAGGGCAATGAAAAATAAAAATTCGGAACAAGATATAATTTTGCAGGAAAACGATATTGTTTTTGTACCGGAAATCAACCCGTTTGTAACCATACAAGGAAGGGTACAATCTCCATTAAAAATAACCTTCGATAAAAATCACTCCAACCTGATGTACTATATAGATAAAGCTGGAGGTTTAGGAATTAAGCCATGGCGTAAAAGAATTTTTGTAACCTATGCCAATGGCAGAAGTAAAAGAACAAAAAACTTATTCTTTATACATTTTTATCCAAAGGTTTCAGAAGGCTCCTTGATTACAGTGCCGGAAAGACCGGAGTCTATACAACTTACCAGTATACTGGCGCAAACTACCTCTACCATAGTTCCACTACTTATTACCTATATTATATTTAAGATTAAATAAAAATGACTAATAAAGAATTAACGACGAAGGTTTTTAAAAAACTTAAGAAATATAAAATCGTTATAGTTGCGGTAGGGTTATTATTAGGGACAGTTTTATATATAAATGCAAAAAGCCACCGACCAATATACACGGCAAAAGCTACTATTTTCCCTTTAACGGGATCAACAGACAATTCAGCTTCCAGTAGTGCTATCAGCAATATTTTAGGTATTGAAACACCATCAAAAAGTTTTAGTAGCGAAGCCGCTATTAATATTATTGAATTAACCCTAAGCCGTAATTTACGAAAAAGAGTTGCCATTGCACGAATGCCCGAATTTGGTAATAAAACAGTTACAGAAGTATTAATTGATGATTTAAATAAACATCAAAATTTCTTCTCAAATACTAAAATAACTTTACCTGCCGACAGTGAATCCGTTGCGACCTTAGGCTCAGAATTACTAAAGAGTAATATTGAGGCTAAAATGAGTAAAAATGGTTTATTGGAGCTTTCTTTCAGTAGTGCCGACCAGACAATAATTACTCCTATATCAAATATTATAATAGATAAATTATCTCAATTTTATATTGACCTGAAAATAACAAAGGCCCTGGCTGATTATAATTTTACGATTAAGAAATTAGACTCTATTCAGGCCATAATAAATACAGTTGATAATCGGGCAATAAAGATGCAAAACAGTACCTATTTTATTCCGGAGGATAAATTAGAATATACCATTCCAAGAGAAAATTTAAATAACGAAAAACTACATATTCAAAAGCAAAAAGATATGTCTATCAATAACAAAGAGGAAGCTATTTGGCGTTTGCAAAAAGCAACCCCGATTATATCTGTTTTGGATACCCCTACAGCACCTTTTACAATTACTGCCTCCTCTCCAAAAACCTATGCCATTATTGGTTTTTTGGCAGGTAGTATTCTTTGCGCACTCTTATTAATCAGCGGTTTACTGTTTACTTTTGCAAAAGCTGAAATGAAAAAAAGCTTTGGTGAAAATGATGAAACAGATCTTGCTTTATGATTTTTTAAAAGCCCATTTCATCATTTCTTTCCAGCTGGCCTTTTTACCGTACATTAAAATACCCGTGCGATAAATTTTAGCTGCCGTCCAGGTGGTGCACCAAAAGCCGGCAATTAAAAGTAACATTGAAATTAAAAGCTGATACCAGGGTACACCACTCGGAATTCTGGCCATCATAACGATGGGCGATGTAAAAGGTATCATGCTGGCCCAAACCATAATAGAACTGTCCGGCGTATTTAAATTGCTGCTCATAATAATGAAGGCAAATATAATAGGCATGGTAATGGGTAACATCAACGATTGCGCCTCTTGTGGATCTTCATTAATTACACTGCCAATAGCAGCAAATAAAGAAGCATAAAATAAATAGCCCCCTAAAAAATAAAATATAAAAAAACTAATAATGGCGAACCAATTAATATGACTTGCCGATTGTTTTAAATCCATAAATTTAGCAGCCATTGCATTACTGCTGCCAGGCATATTTTTATTTATTTCACCCGCCTGCTGTAAAAGCTCGTGCGGAATAAATAAACTGATTGTATTAAGCAATACAAATATCAAAAGTATCCACAAAAAAAATTGCGTTAAGCCTACCGCAGCGATACCTAAAATTTTACCCATCATTAATTGAAAAGGTTTTACACTGCTAACCATAACCTCAGCAATGCGATTTGTTTTTTCTTCCATTACGCCGCGCATTACCATTGCGCCAAAAATAAACATGGTTATATATATCAAAATTCCACTACCAAAACCTATGGCATAATTTTGTTGCGCATTCACTTCTTCCGACTTCCCTTTAATTGCCATTAATCTATTTTCAATTGAAAAAGCACCATTACTTTGCTTGTTTATGCTGTCCAAATCTTCTTTGCGGATACCCTTTTTTTGAAGCTGGTTGTATTCAAGTGCCTTATCCAACTTATTTTCTATCATGCTTTGGCCATCCATACCCAACTGTTTTTTAGAGTATATGATAAACTTTCTTGCGGTGGAATCATGCTGAAGGTTTAAAACAGCGTCGTAACCATTGGCTGTAAAATTGTTACTGTCTATATTGTTTGTGAAGTTAAAAATCAATCTTAAGCTGTCTCCTTTTAAAGTAGATTTAAACATACCGGGGTCGTTAATTACGGCAATTTTTTTAAGTTTTTCTTTAGCTGACATAGCAAAGAAAGTGCTGCCAAAAATAAAAAGCATCATTGCAATAGGCAATAAAAAAGTTGACAACAAAAATGTTTTATTGCGAACCCTTGTTAAGTATTCCCGTTTAATTATAAGCCAGGTTTTGTTCATATTGTTGGTTTAATCCTGCTAAGTAGGCTATTAATTATTTGTTTCAAAAGGTACCAGTTTGGGTGAACCTTCAATTAATTTTATAAAAATTTCATTAATGGTTGGTAGTACTTCATTAAAGGAATAAATGGGTATATCCTGATTTATAAAAAATTTCAACACCTCATTGGTTGTACTGTCATGTTGTAATTTTATTAATAATTCTTTGGGCTGGTGTTTTATTACCTCAAAAATATAGGTCATTAATTGGTGAGCAGCTGTAGTTGCTCCCAGTCGGTATACATTTTCTTTAAATTGATTTTTAATATCCTGTACCGTTCCATCTAATATTTTAACACCCTTATTTACCAATACGATGTGGTCGCAAATTTCTTCAACCTGCTCCATCCGGTGTGTGCTAAAAATAATGGTACTTCCTTTTTTAGCAAGATTAAAAATCTCATCTTTAATGAGGTTGGCATTTACAGGATCCAGACCACTAAAAGGCTCATCCAAAATAATTAATTCAGGCTCATGCAAAACTGTGGTAACAAATTGTAATTTCTGACTCATCCCTTTACTTAAATCTTCTACCTTTTTGTTCCACCAGCTTTCCATTTCAAATTTAATAAACCAGGCTTTGATCTTTTGCATAGCATCTGCCCTGCTTAATCCTTTTAACTGAGCTAAGTAAAGTGCCTGTTCTCCAATTTTCATTTTTTTATACAGGCCACGCTCTTCAGGCATGTAACCAATTTTACCCACATCTTTTATAGGGTCAAATTGTTGGCCGTTAAAAAGAATATTGCCACTATCAGGATAAAAAATACCGGTAATCATTCTGAGTAAGGTTGTTTTTCCTGCACCATTTGGTCCCAGTAATCCAAAAATGCTGCCTTTTTCTATATTGAAACTAATATCATCTACAGCCCTTTGGGTTGCAAAATATTTTTTTAAATGTTGCAGTTCTATCAAATTCATGGATTAGGTTATTTTACAAGGTAACATCAGGCAACTTTTAATAATAAAAAGAAACAGGAGGTATAAATATGAAGTACGGATTTTCATTACTCTTTTAATAATAGGCATTAACTGGAGAAACTTATACATACGTAAGATAAAACCTTAATGTAAAATCACAAAAATTTAATTAAGAGGTCAACCAATACTTTTAAAGTAAAAACCCGCGCTGGAAGAGAAAGTCGGTTAAATGACTTGTTGCATTCGCTAAAATTTATACAAATTAAGTTTACGGGTCAATAAATTTTATTCTGTTTAAATGACAAAGTAATTTATCGAAATATTTTACCCCTTTTTTTAAATATAATTAGGCAGCAGTCTGTAAAATGCATGATAGAGCGGATGCTTTCAACAAAAGACAAGGTATTAATAGCAGAAATTTATATACTAAAATATAATTATATATGATTTTCTTCAAATTGTAAGTTGTAGAAAATCCTTTTTTAAAGTAAAATCTTTATTTATCCTGCTCTATATTTTTAATGGAAGTATAGCAGCAGGTACGGTTTAAATAACCGGGTGTACAATTTATTTATTTGTCATTCGTATTACAGGTACAATCATTTCTTCCAGACTAACGCCGCCATGTTGAAAGGTATTGCGGTAATAATTTACAAAGTGGTTATAATTATTAGGGTAGCAAAGAAAAATATCGCCTTTTGCAAAAATAAAGGAGGAATTTATATTGGGCACCGGTAAACCCACTTCACTTGGGTCGCGAAAAACTAATACATCCTTGGCTTCATAATTTAAATTTCGACCATGTTTGTACCTAAGGTTAGCGGTAGTCTGTTTATCGCCAATAACTTTTGCCGGTGTTTTTACCCTAACAGTCCCATGGTCCGTAGCAACAATTACAGTAACTTTTTTATCAGCCACTTTTTTTAAGGCCTGGTGTAAAGGAGAGTGCGTAAACCAGCTTTCGGTAATGCTTCGGTAACTTGTTTCATCTCCGGCCAATTCTTTTAAAACCTCCATTTCGGTACGGGCATGGCTTAGCATATCAATAAAATTGTACACAATTACATTAATATCGTTTTGCATCATGTTGTGAATATTCTCGACCAATTTTTGCCCGTCGTGGTTATTGGTAATTTTGGTGTAGGAATATTTAAGGTCTCCTTTACCATTCTTTTTTAGTTGTGCCTTAAAAAAATCTTCCTCATGCATATTTTTCCCACCTTCCTCTTCGTCATTTTTCCATAAATTTTTAAATTGCCTTTCAATATCAATCGGCAACATTCCTGCAAAAATGGCATTTCGGGCATATTGTGTTGCGGTAGGTAAAATAGAATAAAACGTTTCCTCTTCCTGTATGCGAAAACTTTCTGCAAATATTGGTTGAATAGTTTTCCACTGATCGAAGCGTAAATTATCAATTAATACAAAAAATAAAGGCGTTCCCTTTTGAAGATGCGGCAGCACTTTATATTTAATTAAATTATGACTCATTATGGGCACATCATCGCATTTGGGTTTTAACCAGCTTGCGTAATTGCGGGAAATAAATTTAAAAAATTCAGTGTTGGCCTCTGTCTTTTGTGTTTGAAAAACTTCCTGCATTTCCGGACTGTCACTTTTTTTCATTTCCAACTCCCAATACACTAATTTTTTATAAATTTCCATCCAGCCATTGTGGTCGGGATTATCGTTTAATGCCATAAACAAACTGCGAAATTGCTGTTGGTAAGCAGCCGTCGTTTTTTCGGCCACCAATCTTTTATTATCGATTAACTTTTTTAGGCTTAACCAAACCTGGTTAGGGTTTACCGGCTTTATAAGGTAATCACTTATCTGACTGCCGATAGCCTCATCCATCAAATTTTCAGCCTCATTTTTCGTTATTAATACTACGGGTAAATTACTATTTACTTCCTTAATTTGCTGCAGAGTTTGCAGCCCTGTGATACCGGGCATGGTTTCATCCAGCAAAACAACATCTACAATATTTTCCTTTACAAATTCAATGGCATCAAAACCGTTGGTTTTTGTGTGCACCTGGTATCCTTTATTTTCTAAAAACATTATCTGCGAGGTAAGGCTGTCGATCTCATCATCTACCCAAAGTATTTTTGCTACGCTCATATTTAATTGTTTTTATGCTGATGCTTAAGTTTAGATTCCTATTAATCTTTTTAATAAATTTATGATTATGCTGTTTTGTGGTTAAGAAGGATATTAAAAAAAAGCTGTTTAGTTTGGAGATATAATTATCGGATATACTATTAAAATATTTCGCCGCTTAAACTTAAGGTAATAAATTTTATCCGATGGCAAGCGAAATAAACTACCATAAGGTGTGTAGCAAATATACTGGTTTCACGGGTACGATTTGTAGCTTTGCGCTTTATCAAAAACGAGTTTTAACAAAATACTATCAACCATCCAAAATAAATGCAGATAAAAAAAATAATTAACGATCCTGTATATGGTTTCATTACAATTGATGATGAACTGGTGTTTAAAATTATTGCCCACCCATACTATCAACGTTTAAGGCGTATTACCCAAATGGCCATGGCCCATCTTGTTTATCCGGGCGCGGTACATACCAGGTTGCATCATTCTTTGGGAGCCTACCATTTAATGTGCAATGCATTAAGTGAGCTTAAAAATAAAGGAATTGATATCACCAAAGAAGAGGAACAAGCTGCCAAGGTGGCTATTTTATTACACGATATCGGGCACGGTCCCTTTAGCCATGCCCTTGAAAATGTATTGATAGAAGGCATGCACCATGAGGCAATTTCTTTATTACTGATGAACGACCTTAATAAGCAGTTTAATGGCGCTCTGCAAATGGCGTTGGATATTTTTACCAATATTTATCCTAAAAAGTTTTTGCACCAGTTGGTAAGCGGACAGCTTGATGTGGACCGTATGGATTATTTAACAAGGGATAGTTTTTTTAGCGGTGTAAGCGAGGGCGTTATTGGCTACGACAGGATTATAAAAATGCTCACTGTTCACGAGGGGCAATTAATGGTAGAAGAAAAAGGCATCTACTCTATTGAAAAATTTTTAGTTGCCCGCCGACTCATGTATTGGCAGGTTTACCTGCATAAAACGGTGCTGTGTGCCGAACAAATGCTACAGTTAATTATAAAGAGAGCAAAACATATAAAAGCCTTTACAGGCACCCCTTTAAATAAGTTTATAAATGGAGATATTAAAAATGTAACCCTGGATCAATTTTGCAAACTGGATGATTACGATGTAATTGCTGCCATAAAAGAATGGTGCTCCCACGAAGACAAAATATTATCGATTCTTTGCGAAGGCATTATTGACCGGAAATTATTTAAAATTAAATTTTTTGGTGAACCGGTAAACCCTGAACTGGTGGAACAAAAAAAACTTGCAGTCATGGATAAATTTAAAATTTACGGTGCAGAACTGGACTGGTTAGTATTTACAGGCGAGGCTGTAAGTAATACCTATAATTTTGAGGATGAACACATCCACATATTATTTAAAGACGGAACGGTGAGGGATATTTCGGCAGTTGATAACGCACTCATCAATCAAAACATGCAGACCAAGGTTAAAAAATATTACATTTGTTATGCAAATTAATTAGTGTTTAAGTTAAAATCTTCCATTACACTTACCCAATAAAAATTCATCTAAATAAAATATGCAATTTTCCGCAGCGCAAATAGCCACCATCATTAACGGCAAAGTTCAAGGTAATGCCGATGTAACCGTGGGTACATTTGGTAAAATTGAAGAAGCAACATCAGGCCAGCTTGCTTTTTTAGCCAACCCAAAATACGAAGAATATTTATATACCACCTGCGCCTCCATTATTATTATAAGCAACACGCAGGAATTAAAAACTACTATTGAGGCAACACTTATACGCGTACCGGATGCCTACAGTGCCTTTGCAACCTTGCTGGATGCGTACCAAAAAATTCAAACACAACAGTTAACCGGTATCCAACAACCGGTATATATTGATGCAAGTGCAAAAATTGGTGACCAGGTTTATATTGGCGCTTTTGCCTATATTGGTGAAAATAGCCTAATCGCCGATGGCGCAAAACTGTTTCCCGGAGTTTATATTGGAAATAATGTTACCGTTGGCGTAAATACCATACTTCACCCCGGTGTTAAAATTTATCACCATTGCATTATTGGTAATAATGTAGTTATTCATGCCGGAACCATTATTGGTGCAGATGGCTTTGGTTTTGCACCCCAACCAGACGGGTCTTTAAAAAAGGTACCGCAAATTGGAAACGTTATAATTGAAGATGGCGTGGAAATTGGCGCAAACACAACCATTGACAGAGGAACTATTGGAAGTACGCTGATAAAAAGCGGAGCCAAGTTAGATAACCTTTTACAAATAGCACACAATGTAGAAATTGGTAATAATGCGGTTATTGCAGCCCAGGCAGGTATTAGCGGCAGTACAAAAATTGGTAACAATGTTATGATTGGCGGACAAGTTGGTATTGTGGGACATTTACAAATTGCGGATGGCAGTAAAATAAATGCCCAAAGCGGGGTAAGTAAGTCTATTAAAAAGCCAAATACCAATGTAACCGGTTCTCCGGCTTATGATTATACCGCGTCTTTAAAAAGCCAGGCATTGGCGAGAAGCCTCCCTTCGATGGAAAAAAGAATTAAAGAATTAGAAAAATTAGTAAAAGAAATGTTAATACCTAAATAAATAAGTTCAAAATTTGATAAACAATATGCTGTAATTTCTCATTTACCCCTGCTGCATTTTTATACGAAAATTTAACTTTTTATATATTATATATTTCCATAATACTATATGCCTATTTAAGCTTACAATTTTTATCCTATATTTTTTTATAACTTATACTAAATATATTTAGGCTATAAACCTGCCTGATTATCACCAAGTGGCAACACAACTCAAAATTTCCCTTACAAATCAAGACCATTAACTTTTTTAAAACAACTGATTTGCGTTAATTACATTGTAAATTAACAGCGTAAAAAGAAGTGGCTGGCTTGCTGTGGCAGGTTTTATTGCATAAAACAAACAAATAGATAGAATTGGGCAGGCAAAATCATATATCAAATTAACCTAGATTATGGTTTAACCCAAAGCGATAGGTGGTAATGTGACTAAAAATAAAATATCTTTGCCGGCTATTTATAAAACAACAAGTATGGACGAAAATTTTAACCCCGATAAACAACATACGCTGGTAGCAGCAGTTAGCATTTCGGGAACCGGTTTACATACAGGTATTAATGTGGATATGACGCTTAAACCCGCACACGCAGGTTTTGGTTTTCAGTTTCAACGCATAGACTTACCCGGAATGCCGATTATAAAGGCCGATTGCGATTTGGTAACGGATACTTCAAGAGGCACAACGCTTGAACAGGGTGACGCTAAAGTAAGTACCGTAGAACATATTCTTGCAGCCCTTGTTGGAATGGGTATTGATAATTGCTTAATCGAAATAAACGGACCCGAAATACCAATTATAGACGGAAGCAGTGAGCCATTTGTAGAAATAATTGCAGCCGCAGGTGTACTGGAACAGGAGGCTACCAAGGCCTGGTATTCAATTGATAGTAATATTACCTATTACGACGAGGTAAAGAGAGTAGAAATGACCTTATTACCTTCTACAGATTATAAAATAACCACCCTTATCGACTTTAACTCTCCAGTACTGGGTACACAACATGCCAGTCTGAAATCTATGCAGGATTTTAAGGCAGAAATTGCACCTTGCCGCACTTTTTGCTTTTTACATGAACTGGAGGCCCTGCTGGATAATAACCTTATTAAAGGTGGCGATATTAACAATGCCATAGTGGTGGTAGATAAACCCGTAACTGAGGATGAAATGAACCGGCTTGCAAAAGCCTTTGGCAGAGATAAAATAGAAGTAAAAAGTGAAGGCTATCTTAACAATTTAGAGTTAAGGTTCCCCAACGAACCCGCGCGGCATAAATTACTTGATGTAGTGGGCGATCTGGCACTTATTGGTTACCCGGTAAAAGGGCATATCATTGCCAACAGACCCGGCCATAGCAGCAATGTTGAATTTGCTAAAAAAATAAAAAAGTACATAAAAAAAAATAAATACACCAAAGACGTACCAACCTACGACCCTAACCAACCTGCAGTGTATACTTTGCAACAAATAGAAAAAACCTTGCCGCACAGGTATCCTTTTTTATTGGTTGATAAAATTATAGAACTTACAGACAAACACATTGTAGGTATTAAAAATGTTACTTTCAATGAGTATTTTTTTCAGGGTCATTTTCCGGGAAACCCTGTAATGCCCGGTGTATTACAAGTAGAGGCCCTGGCTCAAACCGGTGGTATTCTTTGTATTAATGCCATGCCTGAAGGACAATATGATACCTATTTTATAAAAATAGAAAACTGCAAATTTAAACAAAAGGTGGTTCCGGGAGATACAATGATTTTAAAGATGGAACTTATAGAACCAATCAGACGTGGTATTTGCGTTATGAGAGGCAGTGTTTTTGTAGGCAATAAATTATGTACCGAAGGAGACCTTACGGCTCAATTAGTTAAAAGAAATTAAACGGACTTACTGATTACCTTGCTTTTTATTTTTTGTATTTAGGTTAGCTGATTACAATAAATAAAATTGGTCTTAAAAAGATTCATCGAACCCAGGCATTATTTAAAATTTCTAAACTTTTCAATTGGACAAGAATCACCCCCATACCTCCATACACCCAAACGCAAAATTGGCTGTCAATGTAAAAATTGATCCTTTTAGTGTGATACATGATAATGTAGAAATTGGTGAAGGCACCTGGATTGGCAGTAATGTTACCATCATGGAAGGTGCCAGAATTGGTAAAAATTGCAAAATATTTCCGGGTGCTGTAATTGCTGCCATTCCACAGGATTTAAAATTTGAAGGTGAAAAAACCACGGTTGAAATTGGCGACAATACAACGATCCGTGAATTTGTTACCGTTAACCGCGGCAGTAAAGACAGGTGGACAACAAAGGTTGGCAACAACTGTTTGATAATGGCTTACAGTCATATTGCACATGATTGTATAGTTGGTAACAACTGTATTATGAGTAACAGTACTCAAATGGCCGGCCATGTAACTATGGGCGACAATTCTATTTTGGCAGGTATGTGTGCCATACACCAGTTTGTGCAGATAGGACAGCATGCTTTTATTAGTGGTGGTTCACTTGTTAGTAAAGATGTACCTCCCTATATTAAAGCTGGCCGAACACCATTAAGTTATGCAGGTGTAAACTCGGTTGGGTTAAAAAGAAAAGGTTTTTCTGTTGATCGTATCAACCATATTTTAGATATTTACCGCATCATCTACAATAAATCTATGAATACCTCTCAGGCACTAAATTTCATTGAAGAAGAATTACCTGCAACAGACGAAAGAGATGAAATTGTAACTTTTATCAGAGAAAGTGGCCGTGGAATTATTAAGCGATTTACAAAAGGCAGTCTGGAGGATGAATAAATTTGGAGGTAAATGATATGCTTAATAATCCTGCAAATAGTAGGCATTGGAGCAAAAACAACAAAACGCTGACTTTTATTTTAAATAATTTTTAAGTACATTTTTTGCATTATTTTATGCCGTTTTATGTAATGATCATTCCCAAAGCACCCTGCTTTAAAACACCATGCAAATCACATTAAATAATGTAGGCAAAAGATATAACCGGGACTGGATTTTCCGACACCTGAGTTATGAGTTTGTTACGGGTAAAAAGTATGCCATCACTGGTTCTAACGGATCAGGTAAATCTACCCTCCTGCAAGTATTATCCGGCTCATTAAGCCATAATGAAGGAAAAGTTCATTTTATATCAGCAGATAGTATAATTGAAGAAGAACATAATTTTAAGCATATTGCCATGGCAGCCCCCTACCTGGAGCTGATAGAAGAAATGACCGCCGCCGAATTCCTGACCTTCCATAAAAAATTTAAGTTGCTTACCCTGCCACAGAAAGAAATACTGGAACTGGTTGGTTTACAAAAAGCCGTAAACAAACAAATACGGTATTATAGCAGTGGTATGAAACAGCGCTTAAAATTAGCGCAAGCCTTTTTTACAGCTGCTCCCATTTTATTATTGGACGAACCAACCACTAATTTAGATGCAGAAGGTATTGCTTTATACCAGTTTCTTATAAAAAATTACACCACAAATAAGCTGGTTTTAATAAGCAGTAATGATTTGCAGGAATATGATTTCTGCGATACCGTACTTTCCATCGGAGATTTTAAGTAACTATATAAATTGAATTGGATTAGGTAGCTCATCCGCAGAAGCAAAGTAGCCAGAGCTGTATAACTTTTAGATAATTTAAAAGTGTACTTCAAGCGTTTTGATTCGCAGACTTATTTGTGTTTATTTTTTATATTTTATCAATTCAAATTTTACATTTTCAATAAATAATGCCCTTCGCAGTATGCCTTTTAAAACACCAGTA
>JAYTHI010000080.1:0-17725 GCA_043732685.1 Ferruginibacter sp.
ACATCGTTTCGCGGGTCATTATTTCTTTTCTATCCGGACCGGCATCTACATGGCAATGTTTACAAACCTGGTTGCACATTTTACCCAGGTTAACCTGAAAAACAGTTACACCGGTAGCTATTAATGGATACAAATTATTTGTTTCTAATTTTTGCTGAAAAGGAACCAATGAAAAATTATCCGTATCTCCATGCTCCAAAATTTCAATTTGTTCTCTGGCATCTGCTAACAGACTGTGTTGCGCTTTAAGTGACTTCATAAATTACATCCCAATTTCTTTTACCTTATTCATCATCTGTACACCATGTACCAAAGAGGCGCCACCGCGAATTGCGCAGGCAACATGTACCGCTTCCATCATTTGTCCTTCACTCCAGCCTTTTTCAAAGGCATCACTGCTGTAAGCATCAATGCAGTATGGGCATTGTACTGCATGAGCAACAGCCAATGCGATCAGGGATTTTTCTCTGGCTGTCAGTTCACTATCCTTAAATACTTCACCATAATAATCAAAAAACTTTTCGCCCAATACTTTTTGAAAATCGGCTATGTTCCCAAATTTTTTAAGATCAGCCGAATTGTAATAACTGTTGTTCATATTTAAATTTTATAGATTCTTAATCATTTCGTTTTTATTCAGTTGCCCTACTGTTCTATTTTAAAAATAGTCTGTTAGATGATCAGTTTTTAAAATTACTTCTTTCTTTAGGAAAGCTGCAGATTGAAATGTTGCAGCTAGATTTAAAAATTTTAACATGCCGGGTGTTTTTTTGTTCATTTAACTAAAAGTTGTTCAATTGGCGTTAAATGTTAAAATATAAGTGACAATAAATTCCGTTAAAAAATTTACAATTATCTATAACTGTAAATTATTTATTAAAAATGAGGTATTTTTTTAAGTCTCTTAATGGATTTTTAAAGAGTTGTACAATGTTCATTCCTATATTTTAAAAACCTGTATTTTGTAAAAAGAACAATAATAAATACCTTTTTTCAACCTCTAAATGAAAGCTGCCAGGGCTGGAATTAATAAAAAAATGAAGCATAGGTGTAGCATTTGCGTTTCTAATCCTTTGGTAAACAACAATCTGTCTGCATGCCTTCTAAATGGTGTTTGTTTATGAAACTTCAATTGGAAGGTATTATAATGCTGAAAAATGTGTAGCGGTTTTTAGTGGCATCTGTCTGAAATAAGTTTTAATATAAACAAAATTTCGGAATGTTTATGGTGTTTCAACGCTTTAAACAGCTCCAAATAGATGGTGCTTATTATGCTTTTATTTGCAGTATATAATTATTCATTTGATACAAATTGAAGGATTATTTAAGGTTCGTACCCATTACTTCAGCCGGTTATTTGCCTCGTTTGTCTTCCAGCTTGTGTGGCAATAGTAATTCCTGCACTAAAATGATGGCTGTTTCATGCAAAGCAGTTGCAGGTTCCTTCATTATCAGTGTCATTTTGAGGTGCACTGAAAAGGGTAAATAACAAGTTGCACCTGTTGTAGATTGTACCTGTAAAACGAGACCCGGATGGTAGAAATTGCTGTAATTAAATTAAAATCATAACGTATTATTAAAAACAGTAATGTGTATTATAAAGGGTTGCTATTTTTAAGTAATTTTAATTTTAAATGCAGGTTTTAATATGGCTGACAGATTATAATCGTTAGGCTTTAAAAATCTTTACCCAACCTTTTTGAAAGATTGTCCATCTAATAAAATAAATAACAAACTATTGAGTGTATCGCACCTAATTGCAGCCTGTATCAGGCAAGATCGTTCTGCGCAAGGGCAGGTATATACTTTATTGGCACCCAAAATGTTTGTGGTGTGTATGCGTTATAGTCGTTCGCGTGAAGAAGCGGAAGAAAGTTTGCAGGAAGGCTTTTTAAAAGTTTTTACCTGCATTGACCAACTTAAATCAATGAACTCTTTTGAAGGCTGGGTTAGAAAAATTATGGTTAATTGCGCCCTGCAAAAGTTTAGAAACAAACCGGTATTATACGCTATCCCACATAATGATATTGAGGATACTGACATTATTTCTAATGAAGAAATTACCAGTTTATTAGGGGCAAAAGAATTGATAGGCCTCATTCAAAAATTATCTCCGGCTTATAAAATGGTATTTAATTTATATGTTTTTGAAGGACTTAAGCATGCCGAAATAGCTGAATTGCTTGGAATTTCTGAAAGTACTTCAAAATCCAATTTATGGGATGCCAGAAAAATATTAAAAAAATTAATTGCTTTAAATGTATCTACGGCAATTCCTAATATTAATTACTTATGAGTAAAAATTTACAAGATATTGATGATCTCTTTAAAAAATCTATTGATGATTATGAAGAAATGCCCTCAAAAAATGTTTGGGAAAACATTGAGAAATCCCTCAATGAAAAAAACCTGTTTTCTTTAAAAATAAAATATGCCACACTTAAAAAATATGCTGTGCTGCTTTTATTGTTGCTGCTTGGCTCTACCTGCTATTATTATACTTTTAGTAAAAAAGCAGGCTACCGGATATTTAATGGAAACGATAAAATAGGTATAAAAAATGCTGGTAAAAAAATAACGGATAATGCAGCTGCTATTAAAATAAAACTAACTGATAAGAAAAGTTATAAGGATGTTGTTTCTTTAAAAAAGGAACCCGGAATTAATGTTACTCCAAATACAAGCTTCCCTATCAAAGCGAATGTTGCAGATATTGGAACAGATCATAACTTAATAAAAATTAAATCAGGTAAAAATAATCCTGATAAAAGCACCAATTCATTAAAAGGAATTGCCTTCGATAACAAAGAAAAAAATGTACTTCACGCAAAATATCAGCGCCAAAATAAACCGATAAAAACTTCGGTAAATGATTATAATAAAGAAGAAGCAATTTCATGGGAAAGCTATACTGAACATGATGTTAAAACGAAAAATAATACGAATAGTACAACCCGATTTGTTGATAATTATGTTCCTGAAAAACTAATTGCAAATTTGGAATTATTAAAATTAAAGGCAATTGTTTCATCCCGGTTATTAAATCTTGCGATGGGTTCCATTGCCGGCTTATCTAATTTGGCTGCAAATAATAGTAGAATGAAAAAGCAAAAGCTAACCAATAGATTTACAGTTATAATGTATGCTTCACCTGAAACTGCTTTTGATCGGCTGGAGGATGATCAGCTTCACAATTACATGGCACCTGCAGCCATCAACCGACCACCAGATAATCGGTCAAAAATTAAAGATGAAGAGCATCGTACCGGATCTTTTAGTGCAGGTATTTTAATTGATTACGCACTGAAAAATAATTTTAGTATTCAATCAGGTATTAGTATTGTAAACAAAAGCTCCGAGACAGACCCTAAAAAAGTTTTTGCAGAAATGGATAATGATGGTACAATAAAATATAAATACAATTGTGCTTTTGGTTCAAGCTTTATCAATCCCAAAATTGGTACTGCAATTGTTATTGGAGATAGTGCAACGGCAACTGCAACCAGTAATAAATTAATGTATGTTGGTATCCCGGTAAATTTAAGCTATCACCTTAAAAAGGGGAGATTTCAAATCAGTCCAATTATTGGTACTACCATAAACTTTTTAGTAAAACAAGGTATTTCTACAGGTATTACTGATGCGGCTGGTTCGCAAAAACAACATAGTACAAATATTAATGGCGTTAAATCTATGTATATTAACACCAATGTGGGTATCGATTTTAGTTATAGCCTAAATCATAAAGTAGCCCTTACAGTAATGCCTTCAACAGCACTTGCATTAAGTGCTGTAAATAAAAATAGCACCGTAAAATCATTTCCAA
The DNA here is from genome assembly GCA_043732685.1 of Ferruginibacter sp. Lineage (GTDB taxonomy): Bacteria > Bacteroidota > Bacteroidia > Chitinophagales > Chitinophagaceae > Ferruginibacter. Next base: position 3,827 of record JAYTHI010000080.1, read on the forward strand.
ATACGTTTGGGATAAGAGCGGGTCTAAAAATTAATCTCTAATTTAAAAATCCAGGATAAAATAATTTTGGTTAAAAAAAGTTGGATTAACGGTGCCTGCAATATTTTTTTTAGAAGAAACTTTTCATTATTTGATTTCTAAAATGAAGTCCTGTTACCTTACCTGATTTATAAATTATTTTTACAATATGTACAAAACTGTATTTACCATTAAAAAACACCATTTGTATTTTTAATTCAATAAAAAAAAGCAGTTTGACAAGTTAATTTAACAATTTATAATTATAGCTTTTATCTATATGCTCATAAAGATAATAGATAATAACTATCCTAAATAATAGCTAAGTTTGCATATTAAACTTTTAAAGCTAATGAATATGGAAAATAAATCAAGTACGGATTCTCCGGTGTTGGACGTTAACGACGACAGCAAAGTTAATACCGTAAGCAAATGTCCCTTTTTAAATGGAGAGCTAAACAAAAGTGCCGGTGGTGGTCCAAGAAACCAGGATTGGTGGCCAAAGCAATTAAAGTTGAACATCCTGCGTCAACATTCTTCTCTTTCAGATCCAATGGATAAGCAATTCAATTACGCAACCGAATTTAAAACAATTGATTTTTCTGAATTAAAGAAAGACATCGTTGATTTAATGACTACATCCCAAGATTGGTGGCCTGCTGATTATGGTCATTATGGTCCATTCTTTATACGGATGGCATGGCATAGTGCAGGTACATATCGTATTGGCGATGGCAGAGGTGGAAGTGGCGCCGGTTCACAACGTTTTGCGCCGCTTAACAGTTGGCCCGATAATGCAAACTTAGATAAAGCCCGTTTATTATTATGGCCTATCAAACAAAAATATGGTAAGAAACTTAGCTGGGCAGATCTTATGATTCTTACCGGTAACTGTGCATTGGAATCAATGGGTTTTAAAACCTTTGGATTTGGTGCTGGTCGTGAAGATATTTGGGAGCCTCAGGAAGATATTTATTGGGGTTCAGAAACAAAATGGATGGGCGATGAAATCCGATATCCTAACCCTAACGAACGCAAATTAGAGCAACCTCTTGGCGCTTCTCACATGGGACTTATTTATGTAAATCCTGAAGGATCAAAAGGTATTCCTGATCCTCTTGCTTCAGCAACAGATATTCGCGAAACATTTGGTCGTATGGCTATGAATGATGAAGAAACAGTTGCGCTTATTGCCGGTGGTCACACATTTGGTAAAACACATGGTGCAGCAGATCCAACAGTATACGTTGGTTCGGAACCCGCAGGTGCTACTATTGAAGAGCAAGCTAAAGGTTGGAAAAATTCATTCGGTACAGGTAATGGTGCTGATACCATTACCAGCGGTTTAGAAGGAGCATGGACAACAACACCAACAAAATGGGGTAACGAATACTTTGATAACCTATTTGGTTTTGAATGGGAATTAACTAAAAGCCCGGGTGGAGCACACCAGTGGAAACCAGTAAATAATGGTGGAGCCGGAACTGTGCCTGATGCACATAACCCTGCGGTAAAGCATGCACCATTTATGTTAACCACCGATTTATCGATGAGAGTTGATCCTGCGTATGAAAAAATCTCAAGACGCTTTCATGAACATCCGGAAGAATTTGCAGACGCATTTGGTCGTGCCTGGTTTAAATTAACCCATCGCGATATGGGACCTGTTGAACGTTATCTTGGTCCGGAAGTACCGGCTGAAGAATTACTTTGGCAAGATCCTATTCCTGCCATTGATTATAAATTGGTAACCGATCAGGATATTGTTGCTTTAAAAGGTAAAATTCTTGCTTCAGGTTTATCTGTGTCTCAATTGGTATCTACTGCATGGGCTTCCGCTTCAACCTATCGCAATTCTGATAAACGTGGTGGTACCAATGGTGGTCGTCTTCGCCTTGCACCTCAAAATAATTGGCAATCAAACAATCCGGTACAGTTAAATAAAGTATTGAAAACATTGGAAGTTATCCAAAATGAGTTTAATAACGGTGCTTCGGGTACAAAGATTTCCATTGCCGATTTAATAGTTTTGGGTGGATGTGCCGCTATTGAGCAGGCAGCTAAAAATGCCGGTCACACTGTTACCGTGCCGTTTACAGCTGGTCGTGCTGACGCTACTCAAGCTCAGACAGATGTAAAATCTTTTGATGCATTAGAGCCGGGTGCTGATGGATTTTGTAATTATCTTAACGCAAAACATACCTCTGCAGCTGAAGATATGTTGATTGATAAAGCGCAGTTATTAACTTTAACAATACCTCAGTTAACAGTATTGATAGGTGGAATGCGTGTTTTAAATGCCAATTTTGATCATTCAAAACATGGTGTATTTACTCATCGTCCGGAAACATTGACAAATGACTATTTTGTTAATTTATTAGACATGACCACCACTTGGGTAGCTACATCAAATGCTCAAAATTTATTTGTGGGCAGCGAACGTAAAACAGGTGAACCAAGGTGGACAGGCACACGTGTAGATCTTATCTTCGGTTCTAACTCAGAATTACGTGCTACCGCCGAGGTTTATGGTTGTTCAGATTCACAGGAAAAGTTTGTGCGCGATTTTATTGCAGCATGGACCAAAGTAATGAATCTTGGTCGTTTTGATTTAGCATAAATTTTTAAGATCCGGTAATTTTTTTTGTCGGGTGAGTAAGATATTAATCAATCTAAATCTTCCTTAATTTTTGGATTCTTTAAATATTTCAAATTTTAAAATAGTAAAAGTGGAGTTGCAAATAGCAGCTCCATTTTTTTTGTGCGCCATGCATGCCATTGTTGTTAAAGGTTAAAGTCTTTCACAGGCCATCTAACGGGAACTGTTAGTCCAAAGCAAGGGTGTTAATCGTGAGATTAAATGTGAAGGAAGCTACGGACAAAGTTGTGAGTTGACGAACATAAACAAGATATAAGTCCACCTGGTAAACCTTTTGACAATAATTTAGAACAAAAATTAAGTTCTGTAAATGAATTTATAAATTGGTTTAGTAATTATCATTATTTTTTTGATAAAAGTTTGCATAATTACCCAACGAATATCATGGTCTCTTAATAATAACCTTTTTCGTTATAGCCCCGGTTTTAGCGAATATAAACTTGTACCAAACCAGATAATAAATATTGGTAAAGAAAAAATAAGATTATATTTATTCCTCTTAAATTGTCGTTCGTAGTAAAAAATAGTAGTAAATAAAATTATATTTCAAGTTATAATAATAAATTACTTATCAAATTGTTATAACTATTTTCAGTTACATAATTACGCATGTTAGAAGATTATTTTCCATGTTTTATTAACAGTATATATTTGCCTTGCATAAACCATTCAATTAACATTATTCCAATGAAAACAAAATTAAAGTCGTTTTTTTCTTTGTTTGCTATTCTATCCATATTTGCATCTTGCCAAAAAGAATTAAGCGTTGAAAAAAGCACGGGCAGCGGCTCCAGTACCGGTACCAGCGTGTACACTTTTGCAGGCGGAACCGGAGATTGTACCGCTCCGGTAATAAACAGCACTTATACAGTAAATACTACGGCTACAGCTGCTAATACAGTAGAATTAAAGGTTACTGTTACCAAAATTGGGACTTATACTATTTCTACAGCCACAATAAATGGCTTAACTTTTTCTGCTTACAGTACATTTATCAGCGCTGGCGCACAAACAATTATTTTAACTGCAGTAGGCACGCCCGTTACAAAAGGGTCATTCCCATATAGCCCGGGTTTTAATGGTTGTTCATTTTCCATTACGGTTTTACCGGTGGGTACTTTTAATACAGCTGTTTTTACCTATCCATTAGCACCTAACGCCTGTAACCCATTCGATGTAAGTGGTACTTATATGGTAGGGGTACCTTTAACTTCAGGCAACACTGTTAAAATTTCTGTAATAGTCACTACTGTTGGTAATTATAGTATTTCTACCATTAAAACAAATGGTATCAGTTTTGCGGCGTCCGGCAGTTTTACGGCTTTGGGCAATCAAACCCTTACCCTTACGGGATCAGGAAAACCATTAGCCGTGGGCTCTTTCAATTATACGCCATCCAATAATGGGTGTTCGTTTCCAATAACTGTGGTGGCAGCGGCGCCTCCGGCAACTTTTACCTTTCCATCTTCACCAAATACCTGTGCTCCTATTACTGTTAAAGGAACTTACGTTGTAGGTACAGCACTTGCCTCAACTAATACAGTATCCATCCAGGTTAATGTTGCCACCATTGGTTCTTACAGTATTTCTACAGCGGTTAGTAATGGGTTTAGTTTTACAGCTGCTGGTAATTTTGCTGCCACTGGTTTACAAACCATAATTTTTACAGGTAGCGGCACACCGGTAGCTGCCGGAAACTTTAATTTTACACCTGGCTCCAATGGCTGTTCTTTTTTAATTGCTGTAACTGCCGGTGCAGGGCCTGCGGTATTTAGCCTGCAAAGTTCGGGCGGTACATGTTCTAATGTAATTGTTGATGGAACATATGTAGTTGGGCAAACTTTATCTGCTTCAAATGTTATTACTGTTGTAGCGGAAGTTACAACTGCGGGTACTTTTAATATAAGCACAACAACTGCCAACGGCATTACTTTTGGCGGGGCTGGTAATTTTCCAGCAGCCGGCACCTATAATTTACATTTGTCTGGTCAAGGCACTCCGATTGCCGCTGGTACAAATTCTTTTACTTTTCCAACAGCAATTGGCGGTTGTAGCTTTAACGTAACCACTACATTGCCGGGTCCTGTAGCATCCGGCATTTTAACTTGTAAGATAGATGGTGTTTTTACTGATTTTAGTACTGATGGAATAGGTGAACTTTCATTTAATCTTTTTGGAACTACCGAAACTTTTTTAACTATTACGGGGCGGATACTTCCTTTTGGCACTCCTTCGGATGTATTTAATGTATTTGTAACCAAAAAAGATGGTGGTAATATCGCTGCCACAAATTATACTGAAAATACTTTTTTAACCAGCTTGACAAACTTAGATGCACAACTTGTTTTGGATGTTAATGCTACCGGCCTTCATTGGGCTTCAATTTCAAATTCGCCGTTTTCAACAAACATTAATCCGGCTCTTTTAATAACAATTACAAGCATTACTACAACACGCTGCGTTGGTACATTTAAAGGCACGCTCCAGGAAAACTTTGGTCGAAACGCTGGCAGAAAAGTAATTACTGAAGGCATATTTAACGTGCCGGTTAAATAAATTAAAATAGATAAAAATTGCATTAAAATAACTGGATAAAAAACTTCTGCTGGAATTAATATATTTATGCCTTGCCACTTTATGTTTTACTGCCTGCCAAAAAGAACTTACGGCAGGAGATGAAATTATCAACATGCCTGGCTTAAATGGCGGTACTGCTACCTATTCTTTTGCTGGTGGCGCCGGTACCTGCACTGCAGCAATTATTACTGGCACCTATAATAAAGCCAGCGTGCTAAACGAAATTGATACTGTAGTTATATAAGTAAAAGTAGATTCTATGGGTACTTACACCATTGCTACTGCAAGCATAAATGAGTTAATTTTTATAGGTTCTGGAACATTTGCCTGATGGTCATTTTTTACCTCCGATGGATTTAAATATTGTTGAAAAAGATGTTGCTGCCCGCATAAAAGCAAGTTATAATAATAAACGCCACATGATAATAGGGCGTGTTGCAAATTTAACAGCGGCAATTGCCGGAAGAACTCAATGCCAGTTTAGAAACCGCTGTTGGGAAGGTTGTCCCTTCGGTGGCTATTTTAGTACACAATCATCTACTTTACCTCCCGCTGTTGCCACAGGCAATTTAACGGTGCGCCCCTGGAGTATTGTTACCAAAAAAATGTATGATAAAAATACAAAAAAAGCAACAGGGGTTGAAGTGCTGGATGCAGAGACTAATAAGACCTTTGAGTTTCATGCTAAAATTCTTTTCCTTAATGCTTCTACACTTAACAGTGCCTGGGTATTAATGAATTCTGCCACGGATGTTTGGCAGGATGGATTGGGAAGTGCCAGTGGAGAATTGGGGCATAATATAATGGATCATCATTACATGCTTGGGGCACAGGGAACTATTGAAGGTTTTGAAGATAAAACTACTTATGGCCGAAGAGCAAATGGTTTTTATATCACCCGCTTTGCAAATTTATATGGTGATAAACGCGATTTTTTGCGGGGTTACGGTTATCAGGGAAGCGCCAGTCGCGAAGGTTGGATCAGGGAAGTAGCAGAACTTAATATTGGTGCAAATTTTAAAGAAGCACTAACAGAACCTGGTGCCTGGAGCATCGGTGCCACCAGTTTTGGTGAGATTTTACCCTACCATGATAATAAGATCAGCCTTAATAAAACGGTTAAAGATAAATGGGGATTACCTGTACTTACCATGGATGCCGGATTAAAGGAAAATGAATTAAAAATGCGTAAAGATATCATCAAAGAATTAGTGGCGATGTTTGAAATATCCGGCGTAAAAAATATCACTACCTGGGATAAGGATTATAATATTGGCCAGGGCATTCATGAAATGGGGAGTGCAAGAATGGGTAAGGATCCAAAAACTTCTGTGCTTAACCCGCACAACCAGGTTTGGGATGCATTGAATGTTTTTGTAACCGATGGAGCCTGCATGACTTCGAGTGCCTGCCAAAACCCTTCGCTTACTTATATGGCTTTAACTGCACGTGCTGCGGCTTTTGCTGTAGAAGAACTTAAAAAAGGAAATATTTAATTGTTATTGGGTATTAAGGTAAATAAAAATAATTGGTAATCAATAGCCTCTTATACATAAAAATTTCATTTAAAAATTTAGATCAACTAAAACATTAAAAATTATGAAAAAATATTTTTTCAACGCTGTAGTAGGTGCAGTAATTACTATGGCCGCAAATGCGCAGACACCAAAACCTGAAGACACGGAATTTTATACACCTGTCCCAAAAATTGTTACCCCTGCAAATATAATTGGACAGCCACCATCTGATGCCATCGTTTTATTTGATGGTAAAAATCTTGATAAATGGGTAGCCACAAAAGATACCAATTCCCAAAATAAATGGACTGTTTCTGATAATACAATTACCGTGGTGAAGGGTGCTGGAGATATACAGACCAAACAATTATTTACAGATTATCAATTGCACATTGAATACCGTATACCTGCAAACATTACCGGCAGCGGACAAGCACGTGGAAATAGTGGAATATTTTTAGCAGCTCTTCCCTGGGGTGCGGGCGGATACGAATTGCAGGTACTTGATAATTATAATAACTCAACCTACGTAAACGGACAAGTTGGAAGTATTTACAAACAAGCGGTTCCATTGGCAAATGCCAGCCGAAAACTAGGCGAATGGCAGTCCTATGATGTTGTGTGGACGGCACCAAAATTTAATGAAGACAGTACCTTAAAATCTGCTGCCCGGGTAACGGTTTTTCATAATGGCGTATTGGTACAAAATAATTACACGCTTGTTGGTGATACGCCTTATATTGGTAAGCCTGCCTATCGTAAACATGGGGCAGCCCCCATTAAATTACAAGCACATGGCGACAAGAGTGAACCCATAAGTTATCGCAATATTTGGGTAAGAGAATTAGCTAATTAAATTAAATGAAACTCAAAAGCTTACCATATTTTTTATTTTTATTCCCTCTTTTTTACGGCTGTAAAAATAAAATTGCGCCACTGTTCTCAAAAATTCCTGCTCAAGAAACCGGTATTTATTTTGAAAATAAAATAACAGATTCTGATACCCTTAGTATTCTGGATTACTTGTATTATTACAATGGCGGCGGCGTTGCAATTGGCGATTTTAATAATGATGGTTTACCGGATATTTATTTTACAAGCAACCAGGGCAGCAATAAACTTTATCTTAATAAAGGTAATTTTAAGTTTGAAGATATTACCGCTAAAGCAGGTGTTGAGGGAAAAGGTAATTGGAAAACCGGTGTAACTATAGCAGATGTTAATGGTGATGGCTTATTAGATATTTATGTTTCGGAAGTTGGCGGATATAAAAATTTTCATGGTCGGAATGAATTATTTATAAACAATGGTTTATCTAAAGATGGTAAGGGAACAATTACGTTTACCGAACGTGCTAAAGAATACGGGCTCGATATTGAAGGCTTTAATACACAGGCTGTCTTTTTCGATTATGATCATGATGGCGACCTTGATATGTTTTTGGTAAACCACTCTGTGCATAGTAATAAAAGTTATAGGGATTCCTCCATCAGAAGTGTAAAAGATGGGCAGCCGGCGATAAATTGTTTAGAAATGACCTTAACGTAAAGGGAGGAAAAACTAATACAAATTCAGGACCGGTATTTTTTTCATATTTTTTTACAAAAAGGGTAATGTACTGAAAAATAGTTACTGGAAATTTCAGATTTTTTTACTTTAAGGCTAACAATAAAAGACTCGCCCATAAGTTTTAAAACTTTTAAAGCGCGTTGTATTATTAAAAATGGCTTAGTATAAAACTTTATGGTTGCTTAAAACCATAAATTAATTTAATGGGCAAATTAATTTACAGCAGATATATTATTTTAATCCGGGTTTTAAATACTTTTCTAAAAATGTTAAGGTTTTTTCATCTGTTGTGATAAGGTTTTCTTTTTTTGTAAACCCATGTCCCTCGCCGGGGTAAACGATATACTCCACCGGAACCCCATTCTTTTTTACTCCTTCTACAATTTCATCACTTTCAACTTTTAAAACTCTTACATCATTTTCTCCCTGAAAAACAATTAATGGTTTATTTATAGATTGATAATTAAACAGCGGAGAGGTTTTTTTCAACAATACGCTATCACTGGTATATGGATCGCCCATTTCAATGTATAAAGCTTTTCTAAAAGATTCCCAATAAGGCGGAATACTTTTTAAGGTGCGCATCCAGTTGGTGACACCAAATAAATCTACACCTGCTTTAAATTCATTCGGATGCATGGCTAAGGCATTTAATACCATATTACCGCCATAGCTTCCGCCTTCTATACCTATGGCATTGCTATCAATATAATTTTGCTGACTTAACCATTTTTTAGCCCATAAACAATCCTTTAAATCGCCATAGCCATGGTCTTTATTATCTAATTTATAAAATGTTTTTCCGTAACCACTACTGCCTCTGTTGTTAATTGCAAGTACGGCATAACCATGGTTTATCAAATACTGAATGCTGATGCTAAAACCTACGCGACTTTGTCCGCCGGGCCCGCCATGTACCCATACTAAGGCACCAACTTTATTATTTTTATTTGCTTGTAATGGTTTATAATAAATACAGGGAATTTCTAATCCATCAAAGCTTTTTATACGAACAACTTCTGCTTTTACCAGATCAGCTTCGTTAATTTCCGGATTTAGCGTACTCGTTAATTTTGATAGTTTTTTATTGCCAATATTATACACATATAAATTTGGTGAACTTGTACTGCTGCCTACTGTCAGCAATAAATTATTTTCATTGTCTGCTATTTTTACACTTATTATATCTGCATCTTTTAAATCCGGAAAGAGAACTGGCTTAAATTTATTCATACTAAAAAGCAAGACTTTATTTTTACCATCCTCATTAATAGTAACCGTTCCATATGTATCATTTTTACTTAAGGTAAGGTCAGTAATGTCCCATTTAGGTTGGTATAATTTTACTATTTTTTTTGTAGCAATTGTATATTCTACAAGGTATTGAAACTCGCTGCCGTCATTGCTTGTATAATAAAGAACCTTATCCTTACTGTCAAATGCCATTCCGGCCCAGGTGGCCTCGTTGTCATTGCTTAATCGTGTAATACTTTTTGTTTCAAGATTAAAAAGATACAATTCATTTTTATCTGTTGTAATTTCTTTACCAAGTGTTATGTATTTTTCATCTTTGCTGATGGTTGACGGGGTGTATGCAGAATCATTCTGAAACAGCAAAGTTTCTGTCCAGGTGGCAGTATCTAACTTCAGCAAATCAAAAAATCTTGCATCTCTTTTATTACTGGTAATGTAAATTGATTTATCATCTTTACTCCAGCCAAAAAAATTATTCTTACTTTTAGGCCAGGGTGTTATATCTTTTATCTCTTTGCCTCCCGGGGTGGTTATAAACAAATGTTGATCCTCATTGCCACCTTTATCAGCGGCATATATAAAAGTATTGCTGCCCTTTAAATAATCTACCGCATACATCGCATCATCTTTACTATTGGTTAGTGCTACGCTTTTTTTATCGGCTACAGTAATTTCGTAAACATTAACAATACCGCTTTCGTTACTACTTACTAAAATTTTAGTTTCGGCTGCATTAAATGCCGCAGCATTTATGGCAATAGTCTTACTTAACTGGGCACTTGTGTATTTTGCAGGCAGGCTTTTTTCGGATTGTGCATAAGCAACAACCCAACAACCGAATAATAGGCTAAAAATTATTCCTTTTTTCATTATGTATGTAATTTTTCAAAATAGTTTAATATTATACATGAATATACTTGCTAATGGTTAATAATTACATAATAATAATAAGTTATGCCGCCTGAGTTGAAGTTTTTTTATATTCCAAATAAAAGGGAAATTTAAAAATATAAATAAAATTTTTTGCCACCCCATCTGATTTCCCAAAAAACTGGTATAGCACTTCTTAACTTTATTAAAAAAAATATACCCTTCAAATGGTACTGTTTACTGAGATAAAACTTATACCCGTAATGGCATAACTGGTAAATAGACGATTTTTTTTAAATAATTATGCCGCATAAAAGACCTTATTTTGAAAGCCATTGCAAAGTGCTTTTATATGCGGAAATCAAACACTATTAATGAATATTATTTAAGGATTTTCTTGCGATACCTACAACAGTTGGAATAGTTAATTTTGCATGTATATTATAAATATTTTCAAAAGAATCAAGGGTATTTTTTATATCGTGTTTACGGATATATTCCAGACTTTTTTTAGCCATCCTAATCCTTAGTTCATCCTCAGAAATTATTGTACAAATAGCCTGATCAATCGCGTTTATATCCCCGCTCTCAAATAAAAAACCGTTAACCTTATTATTTACCAGTTCTCCAAGAGCACCTGCATTTACTGCAATTAATGGTAATCCAGATGCCATGGCCTGCAAAGAAACAAGGCTTAATAATTCGGCCGTACTTGCTATAATAAAACAGTGGCTTAATTTATAAAAAAAAGGCAAGTCTTCTTCCGGCACAAAGCCGGTGAAAATTATATTTTCTGTAATGCCCAATTGCTGCGCAAGTAATTCCAATGCAGGTCTGCTTTTTCCTTTTCCAACAATTACAAAAACAAAATCTACTTTTTTTACAGCCAGTGCAACAGCCCTTACCACTTCTTCTAATTTTTTTTCAGGATCAACCCGACCAGCATAAAGTAAGATTGGTTTGTTGGGAATATTATATTTATCTCTCACAAAATCAGCGTTGCCATTAGGGTTAAACTGTGTTAGATCAATACCGCTGGAAATGGAGAGTATATCAACTTTTAATTTTGGTCTAATTAAATTTGCCGCTGTTTCAGATGGCGTTGTTACCAATAATAATTGGTTGTAAACCCTGGTAAACCTCCGCCACATATAGTTGGCAATGGTTACTTTTATTTTTTCTGATCTGAAAAGAGCAGTAACATTCTCTGGCATAAAGTGATTGGTTCCAATTATTGGAATGCCGGTGCCTTTATTTGCAGCTACAATGGCTGCTGTAATTGAAAAATGATCCTGTAGGTGTATGATATCAGGCTTAAAATCCTGTATTATCTTCTTTAACCTTGTTGCCAACAATAGCGTAATGGGAAGCCTAACCTTTGGATATAATAAAATAGGTAAAGATGGTATACCGTACACATCAATATTATCAATTTTATTTAAGGTTGCATACATGGTTTCGGATGGCGCAATTACAGCCACTTCATGTCCTCTTTCCTGTAAAAGCGGAGCAATTCTGCAAACAAAATAATATACCCCATTTAAATGGGGATAATAAGTATCTGATACAAAAAGTATTTTCATATTTTTTTTAGCATTGATTTAATAAAAAGAAAAACTATTATAACGAGAACAGATAGAATAATGGTAGTAGCCGCCAAATCGAGGTAATGACTTATTTTTATATATGCCTTACCAAATAATAATCCAATACACAGGTAAACTATAAATTGGGCGATGGAGGTAATAATGCATATTTTCAAAAATTTATCGTAAGGTATTTTAGCATGACCAGCCAAATAAATTCCTGCAACACCTATGCCTGGTGTAACTTTTGATAAAGAAATTGTTCTTGTTGGGTTAGCATCAAAATAAACTCTTACCCTGTTTACTTTTTCAACATTTAATCCAAATTTCTTCAAAATATTTTTTATAAATTCCGGTACGCCCCGTCTCCCAAGCATATAACAAAACGAATCACCTATCATATCTCCTACCACCAAAATAGGCAGTACTATAAAAAAGTTGAATATTCCGCCCATGCATAAAAACCCTGCTATAACTGCTATTATCGGGCCTTCTATAATGGCAAGGGGAAATAAAATCAGGTATCTGAATTCGAGTAATAAATGAAATATTTTTTCCAATTATATAATTATAATAATGATGATTTGTAACTAAATTAGGTATAATTTTTTTTTTAAATACCTTATCAAAATACCTCCCCTAAATTACCGGAGAATCCTCTGGATTTTTTTTGACCGAATCCAAAATCCAGACAGGTGTTGGTATTTGAAAATTTATTAAATTTTATTCTAAAACCGCCCCCAATGCCGGGATATATTTTTTCAAATTTATTATTTGTAAACCCGGATACAGATCCTGCATTGCAAAAAACAACGCCACCAATTAATCCATTGTTTGTAATAGCAAAGCGATATTCAGCCTCAATATCCATATACTTTTTTCCAATAAACCTGCCAAATTCATACCCCCTGCCGGTATTATTATACGTATCAGTACCTGTTCCCGGCAAATCGAGATAGGGCGGATTACCACTTAAAGTAAGTACGCTGTAAAACCAAAAAGCCAATACATTATTATGTCCTACTTTTAAATATTTTCTTAAGTCAATTAATACCGAATTCCAATTGCTGTTGCTGCCCAGCAAACGGCTGTTTTGTAACAGTTGTATGCCACCATAAACACTGCCACCTTCGGGATTTATTGAATTTTTTCTGGAATCATATACTATATTTATAGTAATGCCTGATGAAGTAGATTGTTGATTATAACCATATAATTTAAAATCAGTAACATTCCCGGATGGTGGGGGCAGCTCAGTAATACTCCAATGGTGATCAAGCTGGTAACCCATCCCCAGGTAGAAATTTTTGATTATATTTTTTAATGCAATCTCATAAAATCTCAGGTATTTATAATTTACAGTGTATTGATTCGCTGTGGTAGTTAAACCGCCAATTCCATAAGTATCCTGAGGAAAATTTAAATAACGCCAGTCACCCAAAAAATTATATTTATTACCTGGTGTCCAAATTGTTGTTTGAATGGGAAGTAAAAACTGTTTTTTTTGTGTGTATTTAATTGCGCCTAAAAAAGAGGAGGTATTTGTTAGTTCTTTAATACTGGTATAAAATGCCCCATTGGCACCAATTCCACTAGTTAGCCCTGTTGATACGGTATATTCTAAAATTGGGGATGCAGAAATTTTTAATTTTTTACTTCTAGTATGGGTGCTGTCAATTCTATTATTAATATCTTTTTTTAAAATTATTAGGGCAATATCAATTAAATCCCGTTGCTTTCTATATTTTAAAATTTCGCCTGTTTTAACAGAATCCGCACTTTTATATTTACCGTTAGGCTGCTGCTGTGCATTGAGCGTAACTGGTACAAATATTATGGTGAAAATAAA
>JAYTHI010000081.1:0-6158 GCA_043732685.1 Ferruginibacter sp.
TGTTTTTTACCTTTTTAAATTAAGCGGATTAAAAAATATTACGGTCATTAAGTAACCTTGGTTAACCTTAAAAAACGCGACTATTTTTTAAGCGGTATAATTTGAAAGCGGTACTTTTTTTAATTCTGCATCCCTTTTTTCTTTATACCCTTCGCCTCCACAGCCGGCGGGCTGCGTAACTGCAACGCCGCCCATTGACTTCTTTTAAAAAAAATAAGCTGCGCATTTTTTATTAAATCCGCCCCATGGCAGACCGAACCCAATGAGGCGGCTTATGCAATTACTGGTGTTTTAAAAGGCATACTGCGAAGGGCATTATTTATTGAAATTGTAAAATCTGTATTGATAAAATGTAAAAACTAAACACAAATAAGTCTGCGAATCAAAACGCCTGAAGTACACTTTTATATTATCTAAAAGTTATACAGCTCTGGCTATCCTGCTTTTGCGACTTATCTACCTAATCCAAAAGAATTATAAGCGGTTTGAGATTTGAGTATGGATAAAAGTAAAAGATTGACTTAACCCTACCTGTGCAGATAAGAATGATGGTAAATAAACTACTCCGGTAAATATGCTAACTGAAGCAACGGTACTTTACCTGTAGCTGAGGGATCTAATTTATTTGCAATGATTTCTACCTTTTCAAAAAAATAAAGTAAAGCTTTCCGGAATAAAAAAAATAAAGCTGACTAACCACCGCTATTCCTTAAAATTTGGTCATTAAAAAGGCAAATTTATTATTTGTAAATGTTTTTATTCCATATTTCATCTATCCAATAAATCACCAGCTAATCATCTTTTTTTGACAAAATATCCTTTGCGCCATACCATTAAAATTTGACTGGTAACCGATAGATTGCCTTATTAAAATTTGTACAACAAACCGTTTTTATGCATCACTAATAATTTAACCATAAAATGCATAATAAATAATACCGATTGGTATATTTCAGGAGAAGTATTTTTTTTAATAGTATTTTATTGGCCTTTCGGAAAAGATATCGCTTATTCATAATTAAAATAGAGATAGCTAAATGGTGATAATTTATTTTAAATTTTGGTTTGTATTTTTAGCAGAAGCCGCGTATGAATTTTTACCTTTTATATGTGGTTATTAAACAGAGCTATATTTTCCCCAATAGTTAATTATTCTATTGGCGTAATGCAGTATAAAACAGAAAGGGCCGCACCAATAAGTGCAGCCCTTTAGTATTTAAAACCTAAAACTATTTATTTAAGACTACTACCATCACGCACTTCTTCACTACTAGTGGTAATAAGGGTGTCACCCACATTTAATTCACCAAATATTTCAACTTTCCCATCTGCCTCCCTACCCTTTTTTACAGTTACCCATTTGGCTTTTCCTGCTGCTTTTTTTACAACAAATATTTTTTCTGTTGAATTTACAACAGCTGTTTTTGGAACTAGAAAACAGCTATCCGTTGCCGGTAAATTAAAGCTGATCTCGGCTATCATTCCGGGTAATAATTTTTTAGCAGAATTGTCTACATCCATTTCAATACTCTCTGCTTTTAGGCGGCTATCCAAAGATCCGGCAAGACGAGCAATTTTAGCTGTAAACCTGGTGCCTAAAATTGAATTCACCGTAAAATTTACAGTAGCATTTTGTTGTAGATAAGCTGTATAGGCAGCCGGTATCGCAGCTATTAAACGCAATTTATTTTGTTGCTGTAAAGAAAACATGGGCATATCAGATCCCTTTCCGGATGGACCAACATAGGCACCTGCACTTACATTTCTGGCACTAATTATACCACTAAACGGGGCCCTGATCCCGAGATAGTTTTTAGTATCATTTATTTCTCGATTGGCCGCTTTAGCTGCATTTAATTGTGCCAGATCGCTATTTTGTTTTGCCAAAGCCAATTCCAATTCGTTGGGCGAGATGGTGCCGGGCGTTTTACTGGTTTCCAAAAGCCTGTTATAAGTAGCTTTACTACCCTGGTACAATGCCTCAATGGATTGTAATTTTGATTGTGCGCCTGCTAATTGTGCACTTAATTCAGGCGCTTCCATTACAGCTAACAATTGCCCTTCACTAACTTGAGAGCCTACATCTGCATACATTTTTTTTACAAAACTACTCACTTTTGCATATAGATTTACTTGTTGAAATGAAGTCAGTTCACCGGGAATAATCAGGGTGGCAGAGAGCAATCCCTTTTGTAATACAAAGCTGGGTTTTGGCACAGCAACAACCACAACAGCATCTTTATCATTTACTTTTTTTACCTCAGCAGAAGAGCAGCCTTGAATACCTGCATACAACAGTATGCAACAGGGTAACAACAGAGAAATTTTCATTTTATTTTTGTTCATATAAAGATGGTATATAGTGTATGCTTTCTTTGTCTTCAGGATCCAGTGAAACAGATTGTGTTGAGGTTTTGCCTTGCACCCAGGCAAAAACTAAAGGTAAAATAAATAGTGCTGCAAAGGTTGATGCTACCAGTCCGCCAATAACGGCACGACCTAAAGGGGATGCCTGGTCACCTCCTTCGCCAAGACCAGCTGCCATAGGAATCATTCCGGCAACCATGGCAACACTTGTCATAAGTATGGGTCGCATACGCAATGCCACAGCCTCTTTGGCAGATTTTAATGCATCACCGTTGTTCAAACGCAATTGCTCTGCATTGGTAATAAGCATTACGGAGTTTGAGATAGAAACGCCTACTGACATAATCATACCCATATAAGATTGCAGGTTTAAGGTAGAGCCGGTAAGCATCAGTAATGCCAGCGAACCCAATATTACAGCGGGTAGGGTTGCCAATACTACCAGCGATACTTTAAAAGATTGAAAGTTGGCGGCCAGCATTAAAAAGATAACAACAATGGCTACTATTAACCCACCTTGTAAACTATCCAAAGTATCGGTTAGTACATCGCTTAAGCCGCGTGGGTACATGGTTAATCCACGGGGCATGGGGCCAAGCGAAGCGATAGCATCATCTACATCTTTAGTAGCATGACCAAGATCTTTTTTATACAAATTAGCCGTTACGGATAATACAGGAATAACCCCGATATTATCATTTTCGCCGTGTGTTGTGCCATTGGTTAGTGTTGCCAGATCGCCGATAACCGGCCGGGCCTGATTTTTTAAAACTGGTATCTCCAAAATATCGTTGGTGCTCTTCATTTTATTTTCCGGTATTTCTACCTGAACATTATAACTTAATCCTGCCTTCTGGTCAATCCATACATTTTTTTCGGTGTACCGGCTGGAGGAGGTGGAGGCCGTTAAAGACCTGGAAATATCCGATACATCTACCCCTAGCTGAGCTGCCTTTACGCGATCAATTTCAATATTAATGGCAGGATATTTTGTTGCCTGACCAATTTGAACATCCCTCAAATAAGGAATCCTGTTCAATTTCTCCATCAACTTATTGGCGTATTCTTCATTTAGAATTTTATTTTTACCCGCAATTTTTACTTCAATAGGAGTAGGTGCGCCCTGGCTTAATATTTTATCGGTTAATTGAATGGGTTCAAAAGATAATTTTACATCCGGCAAGGCCTGCTTCATCTTTTGCCTGAACTTATCCTGCAATTCCTCCAGATTTGTTTTAAAATCTTCCTTTAGTTGTACTTGCAAAACAGCTTCCTGCGGACCCGCCATAAACAAATAAATAGGACTGGTAGAAAATAAACCCGGGTGCTGCCCAACAAATGCAGAGGTAATATCAATATTTTCTTTACCAACAAGGGTATCTAAAACTGCCAATGTTTTAACTACATACAATTCGGTATTTTCTACCCTTGTACCATCAGGTGCACGCAGCCTAACCTGAAATTGTTTGGCGTTTACTTTTGGTAAAACATCGCGACCAATATTTTGCAATAATAAATATGCCAGTCCTGAAATTAATATAATATAAACGACCACCAATAGTTTTGAAAAAGGAAACAGGCGGTCTAAAGATTTTAAAAATCGATTTCTAAATTTATCAAATGGTGTTAATTTAATATTGCCTGAATGTGATGGATTATCTACGAGCAGCTTTTTTTGATCCCAGGTGTTGCGTTCTCCCTCAACAGTTAAGCCGGATATTTTAAAGGCTTCTTCATCGGATAATTTACTTACGGGTGAACCTTTAGGATGATGTTCTTTCATTAACCAATTGGCTAAGATGGGTACAAATGTTTGCGCCATAAAATAGGATACGATCATGGAAAACGCAATCGATAATGCCAGCGGTAAAAATAAAGCTCCGGGTATTCCCTTCATGGTAAAAGCAGGCGCAAAAACTGCTAAAATACATAACAGGATCAGCAATTTTGGAAACGCAATTTCTTTACAGGCATCCCAAATGGCCAGTGCCTTTGGTTTATGCATATCGAGGTGCTGGTGAATATTTTCGATGGTCACGGTAGACTCATCGACCAATATACCTATGGCCAGCGAAAGGCCGCTCAGCGTCATTATATTGATGGTTTGATGGAATAAGGAAAGAAATAGTATACCTGCTATAATGGAGATTGGAATGGTTAATATAACGATAAGCGCGCCTCTTGGATCGCCCAAAAATAGCAACACCATCAGGCCGGTTAATATTGCGCCGATAGCACCTTCACTTAATAAACTTTTAACGGCATTTATCACATAACCCGACTGGTCAAATTCATACGATAATTTCACATCCGGTGGTAGCAGTGCCTGAAAACGGGGTAAGGCTTTTTTTAAATTCTGCACCACATCCCAGGTGCTTGCATCGGCAGATTTAGTTATGGCAAGATACACGGAGCGCTTACCATTTATTAAGGCAAAACTACTCGTAATATCTGCACCATCTTCTACTGTTGCCACATCGCGTAAATACAAATTTTGCACACTGCCTTTAAATAGCGGGATATTTTCAAAATCTTTTACAGTTTTGATGGTGGTATTAACGGGGGTTAAATAATTTTTATCACCGATGCGTACATTGCCTGCCGGAGAGGTTTGGTTATTTACACGTAAAGCCTCCACTATCTGATCGGAAGTAAGGTTATGGGAACGAAGCAATTCGGGATCTACCTTTATAACTACAGTTCGTTGGTTACCACCAAATGGGGCAGGCGTAACCAGGCCGGGTATGGAAGAAAAGGATCCACGAATATATACACTTGCAAAATCGAGCAATTCATTATTTGTACGAATTGGACTGCTTACCACCAATTGTCCAACCGGTAAAGTAGAGGCATCAAAACGTAAAATAAAGGGCGGTTGAGAACCCGGCGGGAAAATAGCTTGTGCCCGATTGCTGAATGCAGAAACCTCTGCTGCAGCCTGTGCCATATTGGTACCTTCATAAAAGGTAAATTTCATTAAAGTAAGTCCGGAAATATTTTTTGTCTCGATACTTTTAACCCCTGCTACATACAACATGAGGTTAACATAATTTTTACCAAAATACGATTCCATCTGGTCGGGCGTATAACCTCCGTATGGATGGGATAAATATATGACCGGCATATTCATATCGGGAAAAATATCGATCTTGATGGTGCGAATGGCGTTTATTCCAAAGAAAAATAAGGCAGCAACCAATACCATTATAGTAATGGGTTTTCTTAAAGCGGTTCTTATTAAATTCATAATTTTTATTTGTAAAGGAGCTTCTTTTTAAACTTAATTGTTGCAGTAAAAATGACACCCCATTTTTAAAACGATTTACCAAAAAATTACCTGGTTTGTTTTAAAAACAAGTCAAAATCTCCCGATGCAGCGGCTTTTTGCAACAGGGATTGCCATACATTTACAAAAGCCACGCTCCTATCCGTTTCGGCCCTGCTCAAGAGGTACAAAGCCTGTTGAAGGTCTATAATATTTGTTAGTCCATTTTTGTACAATACCGATTTTTGTCCGTAGGCATCAGCAGCTGCCTTATATTGAATGGGCGTCTCCTGCCAACTTTGTATACTATTTTCAATTCTTTGATCTGCCAGAATTAGCTGGTCATTTAATTGGGTTGCGATAAGATCATATTCATTTTGCAAGCCTTTGGAAATAAATTGTTGTGCTTCCGTCTGGTGTTTAATTTTGGCAATACTCATAATGTTCCATGCCATTGAAACGCCCGCTACATAGTTACTTCGGGTAGGGTTTATGCCATCGAAATAATTTTTAGAATAGTTATTAT
>JAYTHI010000082.1:0-17707 GCA_043732685.1 Ferruginibacter sp.
TAGTTTTTATTGAATGACAATAATTTTTGTACGATACACAAAAGAAGAAGCCAGTATTTTAATTAATTATTACAAGCATAAAATAGTTGGTGAATACCTAGTTATGTTTTCAACAATGGAATAAAGCCTGACGGAAAACCGGAAATACCCCTTGCAACAGGATATGGTGTTGATACTATCCGAAAGTTTGATATACAGTTCGGCTCCTTTTTATCTGCCAACCTTAACAAAGAAATTTTTAAAAATATAAACCTGATAATCAGGCTGGACCTGTTCTCAAATTATCGGCATAACCCGACTAATATTCAGGTATATTTTACTAATGCCTTAGTAATGGAGGTAAATAAATGGATAAATGTAACCTATAATCTGGATATTATTTATGATGACAATATCAGGCAGTTTGGGCCAAATTTAAATGCACCAAGAACCCAGATAAGGTCATTATTAGGCATTGGGCTATCAACAAAACTTTAAAATAACCAGGATTAAATTGGTATAAGATGAGAAATTCAGGTAGCCACTCGCCTGAGAAATTCCAGGTTTGAAGAGTAGGGTTTGCGAGTTTTGGAGACCAGGGTGCTAAAAAAAATTATTATAAAACCAGCCCGGCAGGGTTTAAACAACAGTAGCCCCGGGTGATAAACTCGGAGTACAAATAATTAAACGACCAACCCCAACGGGGTAGCACAGGCATGAAAATATTTTTTTGAAAGTTAGTTTTGTGCAACCCCTGCGCCATGGTTCATGTCTTCACGAAACATCATGTCCGCCATGGTTCATGTCTTCACAAAACATCATTGTCATAAATCCCATTTCCATTGTTAATACCCCAAAAAACTGTATTTTAAAGGATGGATAAAGATCAATAATCAGGTAGTAGAAAATCCTACATGGAAATTGGAGACATATTTTTCTGGACTGCCACTATTAATAATTGGAATCATTTATTAAGAACTGCTGCTTTCAAAGAAGTCATCATTGAATCGTTGCGCACCTTGAGTGAAAGCAGGTTAATCGATGTGTTTGCTTTTGTGATTATGCCTAACCATATTCATTTAATATGGCGTACCAATGCATTGAATGGCAATTTCATTGATATATCATCTTGACCTTTCTGCAAATCAACACCTGGAAAAGTATCGGGATCTATTTGTCTTAGGTTATCTTACTGGCTTTAGATTCAGTGACTATTCTGACATCAAACCTGAAGACGTTCGAAATGGGATGTTATACTTTAATCAAAATAAAACATCAGCTATAGTTGTAGTTCCACTTCGACGTGACGCAAAAAAATTTTAATAGATAAATACAATATGAAAATGCCACAAGTAAGTAATCCTAAATTTAATTTATACATTAAGGAGGTTGTTCAGCTAGCTGGTATTGATGAAAATATAAAAATCACACATAAAAGAGGCAACCAAATAATTGAAGAAATCAAACCAAAATATTCATGGATTATGTCGCACACCTGCAGAAGATCTTTTTGTACAAATGAATTTTTAGAAGGTACTCCTACTACCCTAATAATGGCTATCAGTGGGCATAAAACAGAAAAAGCATTCAGGAGATATATCAAAGCAGATCAGGTTCAAAAGGCACACATGATCAAAAGTATATGGGATACCAGACCTGGATTATAAATTATCTTTTTAATCACTTGAAAAAATTTATGGATTCTATTAATAATTTTAAATCTTTAATAAAGGCAATTGAGAATACAAATGATTTTGTTATTCTTAAAATACAAAAGCAGATTAATGTAGCAATGACACTTCGAAATTAGATTATAGGATGGCATATTGTTGAACACGAATAAAAAGGTGAAGTCCTCGCTATATATGGCAAACAAGTTATAGAAATGCCTTCGGATCATTTAAAATCCTAACCAATAAAAGGCATGGCAGAAACAAATCTAAAATTGTTCAGGCAGTTTTACAAGACCTATTCGTATCCCCTTTACCAACCCCGTCATTTTTTCGCAATCAATGCAGCATAGTTTTGCGGTAGAAGTTGATGGGGTTGGTAGAGAGGGTATATACATGGTATCTAATATTCTTGTTCCAGTTAATTGGAATGTTTTTGAATATTATAATTTAGATGAGCCTCAGCACACCTGGCTCTTCAATAGCGGTTTTAATCAGGTTGTTTTCATACGGCAGTCCAAAAAGTGCCATTTATTGACATTTGTGTATCTATACTGTACCTCTTTAAACTAAAAAATGCTATTAAAAATTGACTTATATCGAATTAGAAAAAGTAAGTGGTGCCATGTGATTTATCTTTCCCGAACCATTTTCTTTCAGATTTAGGGCAATTAGCAATAATTTAGAATCCCCTCATGTTGAACCGAGGAGATTAAAATTGACCCGTTAATGTCTTCTATCACATTTTTACAATCATTAGAAATCGCATGACAGTTATAATTTAGGCCGTTTTCCATATTTCAATGTCCTGCTATCTTTGATTACACCACTCCAGTTTAGACCGAAAGCGAAATCATATGTATTGCCTTCTGTATCCACATGGCATTTCATGTCACGCGGCACATCTTCCTTTTGCTCTTCTACTGTCCGCATGTCAGCCGGCATCTGCATTGGCAAAAGACCTGAGGGAGACTTTGCCCCCGAAATGATATCGAGCAGCGCCTGATCTTGCACCCCAAAGGAAGCGATGATTCCTGATACCTCTTTTTCAAATTCCAGCACCACAGCGGGGTTCGTAAGTTCAAGGGAAACAATTACCGGTTTACCCTTCATAGCTGCTTTTGTATCAAGTATTGTTTTCAGGTCTGAATTGTTGGCCGCCGTGATGGTTTTGCTTTTATAAGACCGGTTTGTATTCGCCGGATCAATAACAGGGTCGCCTGCAGCCATGCTTTTTTCACGGGCGTATGATGCGGTATAAGGTCCGTATTGAAGCGTAATAGGAACATAGCCATTACCTCCTGTGTTCTTGTCGTTTTTGTCATATCCTGAACCTCCGTAAGGCCCTTTTACAAATACAAGCGCCACATCGGCTTTTGACGGATCTTCTGTAACAGTAAAATATTTTTTTACGAGTTCCATATTAATTGGGTAGTCTAATTTTTCAGGCGTGGTGTTTCCAAAAAAATCTCTGCCAGCCGGTGTCAAACGTTTTGGTATGTATACTATTTTATTTTTCTGTACGGGAAGTGCGGCAGATTTGTTTTTCAGGAGCACGATTGATTTCAGTTGTGTTTCGTAACCAGCCTGCATGAATGCGGCCTTACCCACAATTTGCGATGAGGCAGCCGGATCTACATAGGGATTCTCAAACAAACCTATCTGGAAAATATTACGCAACAGGCGTGTGGCAGACTGTTCGAAACGTTCGCGCATGGCGGCTTCGCCGTATTCCTTTACGCCCATCTGGTAAGCTTCTATTACGGGACCTGAAGCATCGTTTCCACCGAACTGGTCCACTCCTGCCATCAATGCCTTATAATGCCGCACGGCAACAGAAAGTTTCTCAACCCCCCATGACTTGCCGGCAAAAATATCTGGTGTTTTACCTTCATCGGCTGTGATGCGCCAGTCTGTACATACCACCCCATCATAGTCATATTTTTTTCGAAGCAGATCAGTAATAATAAATTTACTGAATCCGTTGCCTACGTTCTCGTTATACTTCGTGTCCTGGCCAAATGAAATGGTATAATATGGCATTACCGCAGAAGCCTTTTTTGTCTTCCCCGATAATTTAAATGCGCCATCCACAAATGGTATGAGGTGTGCCTGGAAATTATTTCCCGGGTATACGGCAAATTTTCCATAGGCGTAGTGCCCGTCACGACCGCCTTCTTCCGGTCCGCCACCCGGCCAGTGTTTTACCATAGCGTTGACACTTGCATAGCCCCATCCGTTACTAATTTCATCCTTACCCGTGGATGTCTGAAATCCGTCGACGTACGCCCTGGCCATATCAGCAGCCAGTTGCGGATCCTCTCCAAAGGTCCCGACAAGGCGGATCCAGCGAGGTTCTGTACTTAGATCTATCTGGGGTGAAAGTGCGGTTGATATTCCAAGGGCGCGGTATTCTTGTGCAGCAATCGATCCGAATTGCTGCACAAGGGAAGGATCAAATGTTGCTGCCATACCTATTTCTTCGGGCCACATAGAAATTATCCCACCCGCACCATAATTATATTCGGTACTGGCTACCACACTGTTCCTAGGATCAGAACTATTATTAGATGGAATACCCAAGCCCAACCCTTCCAGCAATGTCTGTACATTATTATTCCATTGCGCCGCTATTTCAGGTGTTTGTACCCGCGTTACCAATACATGCCGCAGGTTATCATCGGTCAGGAATTTTCTTTGTTGGTCGGTTAAATCAGAGGCTTTCGCGCCGCTTTCAGCGAAAGGTTTACCGTTGTACGTGGCGGCACCAAATCCCCTCGGGCTGGCCGGCACGGCCTGATGGCCACTGTAAAGCATAAGCCCTGCGATCTGTTCTATAGTCATTTTTGAAGCCAGGTCTTTAGCACGTTCGTCAACACTCAATCTCCAGTCTTCATATTTATCAAGTTTATTATCCCGGTTAAGGTCTTTGAAGAACAGGCCATTGACCGTCAGGAGCTTTAAACCCGACGAGGCAGAATAACCCAATACAGGTCCATTTTGATTGGCAACTCTTACAATAGAATTGTTATCCTGTGCAATGGAATGACCAAGCGGGTAAAAAAGCAATAAAGCAATAAGAATAATTTTCCAGGAATGAGATAGTATGGCAGGCATAAAGCAATGTGTTGGTTAGAAAATACCACCCTTGATAAACGAGAGGTTTTGAATTATAAAAATAACTACCCTAACCCAATTGACCCAAATTATTCGACAAAAGCCGAAAATGATGCGGTGAATATCCGTTTTAACGCTTTCGCGGCATGTGGAAAATCAGATTGCAAGAAAGCAGTAGTATTTTGTCATTCAATTCCTGCATTTTAATTAATGTACGGTTCTCAAAAATAAAAAAGGGAACTCTAAAAACGTTTCCTCTTATCGGGTAGAGAGTATTAAAATCCAACCCCTTTTGCCTATTTTTTCAACCCACATTGCAGCCTCCGCAACCTCAAATGTTAAATTTTGCAACTAAAACTGTTAAAATAAGTATTTTTAGCAATTTTAAATGTTGTAATTACCTGATAGTTCATTTGTCGTTTTTTAAAAAGCTAATGTAGACCACTTCGGTCCTGGCTTTTGTTGGTTGAAGTACCAATAGCTTTGGACATGTTTCTGAAGGTTATTTTCAAGACGCTAAAAACTACCGGTGAGCGAAAAATGCACTATCGCTTGTGTGAGAGCTATCGTATTGATGATACTGTCCGCCATCAAACTATCCTGCACTTGGGCACGTTTGAAGAGTTGCCCGAAACAGAACAAAAAAAGCACTTGCCCAACGTATCGATGAATTAGTGAAGCTTAGTTATACCGGAAAGCAAAGTTTGTTTGGTTCATCCGATGTAGTAATTGAAGCCTTTGCTCAAAAGTTTTTTGCAGTCATACAAGAAAAGCAGCGACTGGATATAGCTGCTGGAAAAGATTTCCAGCGTGTGGATACGGACAGCATCGAAAACAAAGATATTAAGGAAACGGGTACCGAGTGGCTTTATATGCAGGCACTTGACCAATTGGGTATCTCCGGTTTTTTAGCAAGTAAACAATGGTCATCTGAAAAGATTCGGTTAGCACTTACCCAAATCATCAGCCGTGCTGCCAATCCTGCAAGCGGTCTGCGTACCAGCCAATGGATCAAAGAAAATTCAGCCGTTTGCGAGCTTACAGGTTATCCGGTAGAAAAGATAACCAAGGACAAACTTTACGACATCAGTCTTTGCCTCTACGTAGTGAAAGCGGAACTGGAAAAGCATCTGAGTAAACGCACCTATGAACTCTTTGATTTGGATGATAAGATTATTCTTAATGACCTGACCAATACGTACTTTGAAGGTGCTGTGCGCGGAAGTAAGATCGCTAAATTTGGACGATGCAAGGAAAAGCGATCAGATGCCCGTTTGGTGGTGTTGGCCGTGGTGGTAAATACCGAAGGGTTTTTAAAATATTCACAGATATTTGAAAGCAATATTGCTGACTGCAGCACACTCGAAAAGATAATCGATGAGCTGTCGGAGCGTACTTCTTCGGCAGAGCATCATCCCACAGTTGTATTGGATGCTGGAATTGCAACAGAGGATAACTTAGCACTATTAAAGGGAAAGAAGTTTAATTATATGTGCGTATCGCGATCGGGCATGAAACAATACATTGTTGATACCACTAGCCAACCCATAAAGATATGCGATAAAAAAGGGCAGCCGCTGGTACTTCAAAAAGTTACGGTAGCGGATAGCACAGACAACTGTCTACGGGTTCATAGTGAAGCCAAGGCACTTAAAGAGTCGGGGATGAACAGCCGTTTTTCTCAACGTTTTGAAGAGGAATTGACCCTAATAAAAGAAAGTCTGACCAAGAAAAAGGTGGTTAAAAAGCAGGATAAAGTATGGGAGCGAATCGGCAGGCTGAAAGCCAAGCACGCTAATATGCATAAATATTATGAAATAGCGTCTGAGGTAGATAAGAAGGGAGTTGTAACTAATATTACATGGAAGCAAAAACCGGTTGAAAAAAACGAAGCCTATTACCTGCTACGTACTACCCCAAATCAAAAAGATGAAAAAACAAAATGGACTATTTATAATATGATAAGATAAATAGAGACTACCTTCCGAACCTTGAAAGCAGATCTTGATCTTCGCCCGATTTACCATAAGGCGGATAAGACTTGGATGGCACATCTTCACCTAAAACTGCTGGCGTATTGGGTGGTAAATACCATCCGCCATCAACTCAAACAAAAAGATATCAAAAACGAATGGAGCGACATTGTAAGGATAATGAACACCCAGAAAATTGTCACCACAACAATGGACAACGATTATGATCAACAAATCGTAATCCGCCAATGCAGTGAACCAACAGAGCAGGTAAGCAAGATTTATACAGCTCTAAAATACAAACACAAACCATTCACCCGCAAAAAATCTGTAGTCCCCCCCGCCGGAAGTCAAAAAAACGGAAAGGCGTGCTATGCCCGAGTTATTTTCGGATTAACTGCAATGTGGGTTAAACCACTATTAATTTCTGTGATAATTTTTATCATCTCAGATTCTTTACGGCGTTTGTAAGGGACACAGCTTAATGCGCTGGGTTTTCCCTTTTTATTTAATACTTTTTGCATCCTGATTGTTTTAGTGACAAGCTATTTCAGGACAACACATTAAAAAACAAAGGTTCAAATAACAACTAACGTTTTATCATGACTATTATTCACGCAATTTAACTGCTCTTTCAAAATTCAGCAGGGAAAACCTAAGTAAGAATGATCGCTTGAGCTATGATATATTCAAATGGCAACTGAATATGGAGGTAGAAGGGTAAAACAGAAAGACAATCGTATACCCTGTACTCAATTTGGAAGTGGTCCCTTGATCATCGCTCAAGCCGGCAGTGGTACAGTAATACAGCCATTTAGGACAGCTAAAGATTACAGTAACTGGATTAACCACGCCACTGCTTTTTCTACTTGGCCAGATAGTGCCATTGTTTATTTTAAGAAAGGTATAGCAGAAGGTATTGAAGCACTGCCAACAGAAGAAAAAGACAAAGTGTATTATTTTATTGATATGGTACTTTCACATCACAAAGCAAAAAAAGCTTTCGCTAAATAAAATACAAAAGCCCCTCTCGGGGCTTTGTTGTTATTCATTTTTGCTTCTCATTTATCATGTTGATAAATCTGGTAAAACATAATTGCGCAAACTATGATGATAATTGCTATTTCAATAACTACTGTCCATGTAACAATATTTCCTGACTTTGCTTGTAAAAAATAACGCTTATTTAATTGATGAACAAACAATATCAAAAGAACACCTTCTAAAGCTGCAATTAAAAATCTAATAACCATCTCTGTTCCAAAATTCTTCTTTAAAAATGCAGGTATCAATATCTCATTGACAAACGTATTCATGTAGAATAATACAAAAAGAATTATTAACAGTGTTAAAACGATCATGTGAGCGATACTAGTTTTTGTTTCCTGAAGCTGTGCTTCATAATACGCCTGACGCGTAACACCAAACAGTGCGCAAAGCCTTTCCAGTTTTTCTGTAGGATGACTTAGCCTCATTCTTTTGACTGTTTGGTACCACGCTTTTTTCTAATTTTAATATTAAGATCCTCCTCTGCAACCTTTATCATTATTTGTAAACTGTCATGTTTCAAGTTGGCATAAGCTAATAATTTTGTAAGTTCTTTTACCTTATTTTCCAATAAAATCAATTTCTTATCGTCAGTCATTATTGCAAAAGTTTGGGTAGAAATTTCATTACTTAAGTTACGTAAGGCATACTGTCTTAAAAAGCGGGCTAGTGTATTTCTGTTGAGTCCATATTTTAGTCAAGCTGCACGCTTACAAATTAAACCACTATTAATTTCTGTGATAATTTTTATCATCTCAGATTCCTTACGGCGTTTGTAAGGGACACGGCTTAATGCGCTGGGTTTTCCCTTTTTATTTAATACTTTTTGCATCCTGTTTGTTTTAGTGACAAGCTATTTCAGGACAACACATACCTCCATCACAAGATTAAAACCAACCTAAAACAAATTAAAGCCTTCGGGTATCATCTGGTAAGAAAGTCGGAGGCCAGCCAGGTCATGAAGGTTCACCCCTACAATGCAGTCTTAAAGTGGATGAAATCATCAAACATGTTCCTGATAAATGTAGCAATTGTGGTAATGATTTAAGTGATCATCCGGAAGTATTGATAAGCAGCAGGCACTTGCTTGATATCCCTCCCATAGTAATGAAATGTATAGAGCACCAGTTGTATAAAAAGCAGTGTACCTACGGACATAACATGCAGGGCAGTTTTCTTCAGCATGTAGCCAGCCCGGTTCAATATGGTCCAAATGTAGAAACGCTGGTAAGCTATTTACACGCCAGACAATACCCGCCTTACAACCGGATGCAGGAATTTTTAAAAGACGTAATGGGGTTACCAATAAGCACTGGAGGAATATACAATATATTACAGCGTATGGCCAAAAAAGCAACCCCAATGTACGATCAAATTAAAGCTAAAATAGAACAGGCCAGTTATGTAGGCGCAGATGAAACAGGCGTAAACATAAATGGTAAGAACCGTTGGGCATGGACATGGCAAAACGCTAAACTTACTTACATTGTATGTGCGGCAGGCAGGGGCTCTCAAACATTAGAAGATGTATTCAGCAACGGTTTACCCAACGCAGTACTGATGCACGACAGATGGCCCTGCCATTTTAAAATGTTCGCAAAAACGCATCAAATATGCTGTGCTCATTTACTACGGGATCTCAATTATATTAATGAACTTTATAAAGATAAATGCACTTGGGCAAAAGACTTCAAAGCAATGTTGCTCGAAGCGCTCAAACTAAAAAAAACTTACAATACCCGACTATTATTATCATAATAAAAAACGGGAAGCCCTGTTTGAAAAACTACAGCACTCTTTACGCTTTCCAGTTGAAGAGCAGTTCAAAAAGTCAAAAACCTTAAAAAAAATTATTGGCAAAACAGGACTGTATCTTATATTTTTTAACCAAAGCAAATGTGCCGTCCGATAATAACGGATCAGAAAGGGCTATTAGAAATATTAAGGTAAAACAAAAAATATCAGGTCAGTTCAAGTCACTTGATAACGCAAATTTATTCGCCATCCTAAGATCCGTATTAGACACCACCATCAAATCTGGTAATAACGTTTTAAACGCATTACATTTAATCGCTACTTTTGGTACTTAATAGTTACAGAAATTTTACTGAAAAACTGTACAAAAATCATGTTTGCAAAGAAAAATATATGCTAAAGCTGCATATAAAATTAAATATATTTTATTTTTCGAATTAGATAGTTATAATTTCTTAAAAAAAATTTATAATTCCAGCTAAAAATGTATACCAGACCCAAATATTATATTTAAAATTTCAACAGTTTAGAATAAGGTTTTTACAGTAGATTTTACATAATTTAAATTATTATGCCCCAAACTAAACTTTCGTAAAGATCCATCTTTAGTTTATTCCAAATCTACAACCACTTTTACCTCTTTTTCAGCAGGTAGCGATATCATATATCTTTCTGGATGAACAGGATACTCTACTTTTTTAATCTTTTCAACTGAAATACTTTCAATACTTCTTGGAAATTTTAAATCGATATTTTGCGCTACAGCAGATTTTAATACAACTTCAACATGCTTACCATTCCAGCTTAAACTTTTAACGAGAATATGGCCACGAAGCAATAAACCTTCAATTGTTCCTTTGCTCCATTCTTTTGGTAATGCGGGTATCAATGAAACTAAACCCCGTTCTGAGTAAGCCAACATTTGAATAATGACTGCTGGCAATCCACCGCTAATATCTGTGTTAAATAGATTCCCCACATTATGGTAGGAACCCATTCCGGTAGACCAATATTTGCTCGACAACCATTTTACAATTTGATTTGCCTTTTCTCCTTCGCCAATATGGGCAGCAGCCAAACCTAACTGAACCAAGCCGAAAGACATTTCACCTCCATCTTCTTCAATTCGGAATTTCATTTTTTCATCAATTGTACGATTTACGGCATTTACCAAACGGCGATAATTGGTAATATTTGTATCCTGGGCATCAAAAAGGGCATATAAGTGAGAGGAATGTCGGTGCTTGTGATTCTGCTCCAAATCTGGCCACAGCCATTCACACAAGGTTCCGTCTGGTGCTACTTTGTATTTAGGAAGTTTTAAAAGCATTTTCTTCCATATATCAATCTCCCCTTCATCTATCTTTAAAATTCCGGCAGCCGTAATGCAATTCCGCAATAATTGCCGGGCTATCATTACGTCCATCGTAGCATTAATTGTTGCCTGCGATGTTTCGTTAGATGGATTATTTTCCGGAGAATAGGATGGATTAAATATAAGTTTACCATCCTTGCCCGGTTTTAAAAAATCTTGATAAAATTGAGCAGACTCTTTCATAAATGGATAAGCATGTTCAGCTAAAAATTTTTGATCGCCCGTGTACAGATAATAGTCATAAAAACTATTTGCTGTCCAGCCAGCGCCTCCAGTCCATAATGAAAGGCACCATATTTCACCGAAATCTGTATCCATACCTATAGTACTTGTGCTCGCCGGCACGTGAATACCCTTGGTTCCGAAAAGTAGGCGGGCATTCTCACGGTAGGCAGCTAAATTCCGTTCATGATAATTGGTATAAGCCATCATTAATTCGGGCATATTACTACTTAAAACACTGGAAATGGCAGTTTGTACATTTCCGTCATGAGTGAAACCTGACGACCATGGCGCTGTCCAGGTGCCGCTCCAAATTCCTTGTAAGTTTGGTGGATTCGTTCCCATCGCACTGATAATATTATACCTACCAGCATCATATACTTTTTCAATAAGTGCAAAAGAAACTTGCTTTTTTGCATTCGAAAGTAAAGCCTCACTACTTAACACTCTATCCGAATCGGCACCTCCCAAATTAAGCTTGGATCTATTAAACAGTTCACCATGAATTTGCGCGTGGCGAGCCAGCAACTCATCGTAATTAATTGATTTTGCCGATAACTCAGCTTTTAATAATGGGATTTGTGAAGTACTATAATTATAGGATGGATTAATTTTTACCAAGAGTAAAACCTCGTCGGCTTGAGAGATAACAAGCTTTCCTTGCTCCACTTTTGCCTTCCCTCCTTTTAATACAATTTTTCCAACACCTTCGTAACCTTCTAAGCCTCCGGTATATTTATTTTTGAATTCACTTCGGTAAGTAAGCCATTGGCCACTTGCGCTGTCCTGCATATTCTCAATACCCCGACTTACAAATTCCGCCTGCTTGGCTTCAATAGGACGATGATCAAACCGAATAGAGCAATTGATTTTGCCGGTCCCTTTAATGGATAACACAATAACACTGTCTGGCCTGGACACGAAAACAGTTCTTTTAAAAGTACCATTACTATCTTCCCAATTTACATTCGCCTCGCCAGTTTCATAATTCACAGTACGTAAATAATTTTTAATAGGCAAAATTGGCTGTTCAATCCGGATGTCAAAAGCTGGAATGTATGGATCTATACCAATATTAAAACCTTCAACATCTCGTAATTGGGCTGGTATTTTCGCCGCTTCCATATACCTACCTTCTAGCAATAAAGTCTGAATTTCTGTTAAGCGGCTTGCTTGATTGATAAGTCGTTTGGGCTTATTTAATGGTATGTATAACTTAGCGTGACTTAAAATTACTGTCTCTTTGTATGGTTGCCCCATTACGAGAGCACCCATGGTGCCGTTTCCAGTTATTAAAGAATTTTCCCAAATAGTAGCCGGCAAGGAACTGGTAATACCGCGTGTAGGTATTTTAAATAAAGTGTTAGTTTGGGCATTTAAAGTTGATATGCTCATAAATATTAAAAATAAGACGAAAACACTCGACAAGCATTTCATTTTTACTTGATATAATTTGTTGAAGTTCATTTTATACACTTAGAGCTTTATTAAATTATACATTTAAATGTGAACATACTTTTTACAAGTAATGATAAAATATAGAATCTTAAAAATTATTTACAAGCCTACGAAGTTGTTACATCTAAAAAATATAAAATTATCTGATTTAAAAGTTTTCAAGATAAGCTATAAATAAGTAAACATTGAAACCTGAAATTTGTAAAACATTTTAAAGTATTATCTTTTTAAAATATATGTTTTTAATAGACTAAATTGTTATTAAATATAAATAAGAATGCTTACATTAAAAGGAAGTCCTCGTTTCCGCTATATAACTTTTTTTTATTTGTATGTAATGCAAGGAATTCCTGCGGGGTTCGCTCTTACCACAATTGCAAATTATTTATTAGGACAACATTTAGCCTCTCAAAAAGTGGGTACATTTATTGCCGTATTTGGACTTCCCTGGATTTTTCAATTCATATGGGGCCCACTTATAGACCGCTATCAGTTTTCTGTTATTGGCCATCGCAAACTTTGGGTATTGGTTTCACAATTATTAGCAGTATTGGCTTCCTTAGGTTTATTAATAATTAAAAACCCATTAAATGAATTTCTCTTATTAAATCTATTATTTTTTCTTTACAGCATTTTTGCCTCTATAGAAGTAGCTAGTGTAGATGCGATGGCTATTGCTATAGCGCCAAAAAATCAAAGAGGCAGATTAAATGGGTATATGCGGGGAGGGTTTTTATTAGGTTCAGCTTTTGGGGCTGCTGGTTTATCTGTTGTACTTCATACTGCTGGATTTAGGAGCGCTGCTTTAATTCAAACTATTATCCTTTTGATATTTACAGTTGTTTTCTTTTTTACCAAACTAGAACATGATAATGCTTTACTACCATGGGCAAAACCTTTAAAAAGTCAAAATACGATTATCAGTAATAATCTTAAACTCTCCATTCTTTTTAAAAGAGTTTATAAAGCAATAACAAATCATAAAAGCATACAATATTTTGGGCTGGTTGCATTTGTATATTTTTGTGCCAGCGTTTTCATTCGATCCTACACCTATTATTTAATAAATGTATTGCAATGGCCAGATAAAACTGTTTCTCTTTTGCAAGGAAGTTGGGGAAGCATTCTTACTTTAGCAGCAATCATTATTGCAGGTGCTGCCTCAGACAAAATTGGTGCTAAAAAATTACAATTATTTGGCATGTGGAGTATATGCCTTTTTCTAATTGCTTTAAATATTTCTTATAATTTATGGCACTATAAATTATATTCCGGCGCTGCATTGCTCCTATGGAATTTAGCCGATCCGCTTTTAAGCGTAACAATTTTCCCAGTTTTAATGGGCCTATGCTGGGAAAAGGTAGAGGGCTCTCAATTTACAACTTACCTGGCCTTAATTAATT
Source organism: Ferruginibacter sp. (assembly GCA_043732685.1). GTDB lineage: Bacteria > Bacteroidota > Bacteroidia > Chitinophagales > Chitinophagaceae > Ferruginibacter. Next base: position 14,000 of record JAYTHI010000082.1, read on the forward strand.
TATGTGATGTGCTGGGATCTTACATTACAGGTTGGTGTGTCAACATTATTTTCCCGCCATTATTAGGTTTGCTTTGCGGATTATTAATGCTTGTATTATTACTGATGCTTAAATATAAAAACAATTATAGAATTATACCTGATTAATATTACGATCCATTTTATTATAGGCACAAGCTATAAGCGTACTTATCACTACATCTTTAATATTTTGATCAACCAAATATAATTCCAACCAACTAAGGAAAAATTTTCTAACCTTTTCATAAATCGTTTTATTATTAACTGCTGAAGACATTGAATTGGCTCTTTTTCGATACAGGTTATTTGCTGACCCAGAAATATAGATAATTTCATTTAAATAAATTTTTGCTAAAAAGGCCTGATCTTCATACAATGTGTATATTCCTGAAAAAACTGGTTCAAAACCACCTGATCTTTCAAATGCTGATTTACTTATAATAATTCCTGATGGACAAGGCGATGCGCCGTCTGCAAGTGGATATAAATTTTTCATCAGTGACCTGCAAGGATATAAAGTATCAGGTAATACACCAATTGGTACAATTGTATCTTCTGCTTCAGGGTTATTCCAACTATACCAAAATTGCGATGCTTCACATATCATTTGCGCTTCAGGAAATTTTTTAAATAAATGAATTTGATTTTTTAATTTATCGCAAAACCATTTATCATCTGCGTCTAAAAATGCGAGATATGTACCTGATGATTTAGCCACACCCACATTTCGGGAAATAGTTACACCCCTGTTAATATGGTTGTCATGATTTGTGTACTTAATTTTTGTAGAATATCGGAAACAAAAGTCTTTTGCAATGTTACTATGCTCAAGTTCTGAACCGTCGTCAACGACTATAACTTCCCATGCGGGATAATCTTGATTAATTACACTTTCAAGCGCTTCTATCAACCATTTACTGTCATTAAAAAACGGAACTATTACTGATACTAATGGTAATTCTGTACTATCTACATTTGTCATAAAAGTTATGTTTAATAACTTATTTAAGTTATTTAAAATTATATAATAAAATAATTATTGATTAACATTTTGAACCCTATTTAGCTAAAACTGAATACTAAATTTTTAGTCGATTTTTCAAAGTTGTATTACTTTCATTAAATACTTGGTATCTCCCTAATATCCTCCTGTCTGAGTAGCCATAAACATCGGTGGGAGAAGTTGTAAAGCAAGCATCAATTCCAAGTATATTGACTGCCTCAATTGTATTAAAATCATATTGACCAAAAGGATATGACAGGCAATTACTATTAACACTGTATTTTGCTGCAAGGGTATTTTTGCAAGACAGTATTTCATTAAGTTGAAAAGTCATTTCTTTTTCTTTTAAATCTGGATGAGTATGGGTATGCATTGCAATTGTAAATAGGGGATTTATTGAAAGTTCATTTACCTGATTATCGTTCATAGGTAATCGTGAATTACCAATATTTACTAAACCGGCCCACTTTTTTAAAGCATCAATAATAATTTCAATTGCATCGATTAATAAACTCTTTAACTGCTCCCAAATTTTTAAAAATATTTTACACCTGTCTGTAGGTGGGTATTCGTGCCATTTCCAATTCGAATGTTGTTGTAATTGCTTTTCTGTTAGCTTACTTTCATCAAAAGTGTATAGATAGTTTTTTCCATCAATTTTCAATATCAGTTTACCGGGAATTTTAATGGAATGAAGCAATATTATTTCAAGTTCCTCCCACCAAAAAGTTGTTAGTGAACCGATAAAAACAGTTGAAATAAAAAAAGTTGCAGGACAATTGTATTTATCAAGTATTGGCTTTGCATGGGTATAATTATCAGCATAGCCGTCGTCGAACGTAATGCAAATGCTCTCCTCAATAATATTATGGTTTAATACTTGTTTAATTAAGTCCCCCGAACTTATTACATGATAATTATTTTTTAAAAATTGTATTTGTTCCTCAAACTGTTTAATGGAAACGCAAATACCCCATGGATCAGTTTCTGAGGTATTTACCCGGTGATACATTAAAGTAGTTATACGGGGTGAAAATGAAGGTTGCTGCAAATCCTTTTTCATAGTTTATGATAATTATTTCATTAATTTATAATATTGCTTCCATTGTTGTAAGCCTTCCAAATAAGCAGATTTTTCATCAGATGACCGTAAAAAACGGCGTTGCTTTTCAATTACAATATTGATAGAATTAATCATTAGTTGATGGTTGTGCGATAAGCCTAATGAATGGAAATAATAGGTAGCAATAAATTTTTGATGATGTATAACTGGATATTTTCTTGTTATTGCTAAATACAAATCGTAATCTTCACAAGCTTTTAAAGTTTCATCATAGCAAAATTTTTGAAATACCCATCGTTGAAACATAACTGCAGCATGCATTCCAATGTAATTACTTTGTAACAGGCGAATATAATGATTGTCAATTACGGTTGTCATTATGGTTTCCAATTCATTCGTCTTAGCCCGAAGTAAGTAATAATTACCGGAAACAAAAGCAATACCAGGCTTATTTTTTATTACTGAAAAATTTTGCTGCAGCGCATCTTTTTCCAACCAGTCATCTGCATCCAGAAAAACAAGGTACTTTCCCGTCGATTTTTGCATACCTAAATTTCTTGCAGAAGAAAGGCCCCTATTTTGCTGATAAAAATACTTTATTATTTTGTACTCTTGTAACAATAATCTTGTACCGTCAGTGGAACCATCATCAATTACAAGTATTTCAAAATTACTGTACGTTTGATGCAATACGCTATCAATGGCTCTTTTGACAAAATTTGCTGTATTGAATGTGGGAATAACTACGCTAATAAGCGGTAAAGATGCTGGAGATGACATTATATCATTTTTATATGAAATTTAAGATAAGATGTAAAATAAACGAAACAAGAATTTAGTGACAAAAGTTTATAATCTCTTTCCTTTCGGGATCTCTGTCAGTAAGTTTTAGGAATTTATGTAATGAGCACTGGAAGAGTTTCCTGGACAGTAGCCGACCCAAGACTTATTTTTATAGCAGCTTTAAAATCTAACGCTTGCAATATTATTTTAAGCCACAACCATCCCTCCGGCAACCTTCAACCCAGCAAAGCAGATGAAGAACTTACCAATAAAATTAAACAATGCGGTATACTGCTTGAAATAAAAGTTTTAGACCACATCATTATTACCAGTGAAGGATATTTTTCATTTGCAGATGAAGGGTATATTTAAACCCTTTTATGTATTAAATATTTACGGTTGCCTAACTTTAATTATGAAAACAATTTTAAGCTGACTATAATTTAGCCACATGGAATTTTAATTGACTCCGCTCCTTACTTTTATGTACTATTTTGAAAATGAAATAAGGGTAAATGGGAGATAATTGGCTTCAAATAGAAAGCAAATTAATTAAGACTTATCAAGCCTACCATAATTGGTACCTCATAAATAAATGTTTTATAAATTCCATACCCTCCTCACCTTTCAATGATTTTATTGCAGTTTTATTAGAACAATGTAGAGCTGCTTACTTTTTATCCCCCTCTACCCCATCCTATTTTTTACAGTAACAGATTTATTAAATCATTTTAAAAAGGAAAAGTAAATAAAAATGACAGAAAATACCTTCACATTAATTGACGCGTTTAACCAATTTTGGACGGCTTGCGAGGATGGTGATAGGCGGGCCCTAAGTT
>JAYTHI010000083.1:0-1758 GCA_043732685.1 Ferruginibacter sp.
AAAAAGACTGTACTCCTCTTATTATTGGCGCTTGCTTTTTTTACATTGAAAGCACAGGACTTGCCGCCAAAAAAGGAACTTAAATTAAGCGATAAAGAACTTGGACTTCAATACCTTAAAAAGAGCCGAAGTTTTAAAATAGCAGGCTGGTCTTTATTAGCAGGTGGAATTTTAATTACTGCCATTGGTACCAGTCAGGCTTCACAAGATATTTTTAATCCTGATACAGGAGGAGAAACCCTTGCATTAGTGGGCAGCATTATGGTATTTGGAAGTTTTCCCTGTTTTATAGCGGGTGCAAAAAATAAAGGCAGGGCAGAGATGTTGTTAAGAAATGAAAACATTATGCTATCAAACAGAAGCAAAAGATCTTTTAGCTTTCCTTCCTTAAGTTTAGCCTTTAAATTATAAATAACTAAACGTTGATATTTACACCCTCTAAATTATTGACCGCGCTCATCTTCCCAAATTAATTTCTCCTCGGTTTTAGTTGATAAGAAATCAAGAAATAACAAATCGCCTTTACCGGAAAAGCCGCCATCCGGATGGCCTAACAATAAACAATTATTATCGTACAAATCACTGAATTGGTCACAACATATGGCAGGAATATAATATACAATTTTATTATTATATTTATATTGATAAATCTTATGGGGAGGGTATTGTACAGGTTTAGTTTTAAATATTGTTATTTGCCGGGCGATACAAGCCGGAATGCCATCCATATTATCAGATGCCGCCCTTTTAGGACCGGAACAGGCCGAAAGAAAAACCCAGATTAGTATAACTGTTTTTTTCATACCGTTTAAATTGTGACAACAAAGGTAAATCATAAAAAACTTTACAGACCTTTACACGCAATGGAAAAATCAAACTTTATAGATTACATCAGAATTTTTTGCCGTAGTGGCCACGGAGGCCCTGGTAGCAGGCACTTTATGCGTACCAAATACAATGCCATGGCAGGCCCTGACGGGGGGGACGGCGGACGCGGTGCACACATCATATTAAGAGGCAGTTCTCAATTATGGACTCTCCTCCACCTTCGGTATTACAAAAATGTTCATGGCGAAGATGGGGAAAGCGGAAGCAAAAACAATAGTACCGGCAGTTTTGGTAAAGATATTATTATAGAAGTGCCGCTGGGTACCATTGCTAAAGATGAACTTACCGGTAAAAAAGAAGTTGAAATATTAGAAGATGGCCAGGAGGTAATTTGGGTAAAAGGTGGCAGGGGCGGACTGGGAAACAGTAATTTTAAAACTTCTACCAACCAGGCTCCGGAGTATGCGCAGCCGGGTGAAGATGGCGTTGAAGGATGGAAATTATTGGAACTTAAGGTGCTTGCCGATGTGGGATTGGTAGGTTTTCCCAATGCCGGTAAATCAACGCTGTTATCTGTTGTAACTGCCGCTAAACCAAAAATTGCTGACTATGCTTTTACTACCCTGGTGCCGCAACTTGGCATGGTGGAATACCGCGATGGTAAAAGTTTTTGCATTGCTGATTTACCCGGTATTATTGAAGGTGCTGCAGAAGGCAAAGGCTTAGGTCATCGCTTTTTACGACATATTGAACGCAACTCGATATTACTGTTTTTAATTCCGGCAGATTGTTTGGATCATAAAAAGGAATTTGAAATTTTAGTAAATGAGCTGGAACAATACAATGCAGAAATGTTGCAGAAAGATTTTGTAATTGCCATCAGTAAAAGCGATATGCTGGATGATGAATTAAAAGCAGCGATTGCAAAAG
>JAYTHI010000084.1:0-1757 GCA_043732685.1 Ferruginibacter sp.
AATATCAATGACCATAAAATAAATACGATCCATCAACTATTGCCGCAAAACTATGCAGCATTGATCGGGAATAAATGACGGGGTTGGTAGAGGGGATACGTTGTAATGAAAATTGAATGCCGCCGTTGAGTGTTTTCACCAACGGCTGTAGCAAGTACAAGGGTATTTACGGCAAATAAATAACTTTTTAGTGTAGTATTGAAGCGAAGGTTTTGGGTATTTAGCTCTGGCCGGAGGCTTAAATTTGTGAGTAGTGTTTTAAGTGCCTTGCGTTAATAACCAGGGTAACCTAAAAATTAGATTGTATTACGCCATAGAAATCTACACTAATCTTATTAAAAAAATTGATGATTATTTAGGAAATGAATTGCAATTTCACTACCCATTTTTATTGGTTTATATAATTTTATACTAAATTGTAATATGAAAATTATTAGACTAACTATCCTTAGCACGCTATTGCTACTGGTATATATTATGGCCGAATCCTGCAAAAAAAGCGGCGACAATAGTACAACCCCAACTACTACTTTACCAGTGGCGTCAAGTACCGATGTGGTTCAAAAAAGATTGACCGTTGCGGGCAATGCACGTTTTTATTTAACCCTCGATAAAGTGAGCGCTTCTGATGCCTCTGTTAATTATACGGTTGTTGCCGGAACTGCACAAACACCCAGGGATATTACTGCCACTACCGGAATAGTAACTATTGCAGCCGGACAAACAGTAGGCTTTTTTGATGTACCCGTTACCGGAGATAGTTTACGGCAGCCGGATCTTAATTTTAAAGTACAATTAAACACACCAAAAAACTGCAGCCTTGCCGCAGCAAGTTATAATGGAACCATCGCCACTGCAGACCTTACTTTCCTTCCTACAGATAATGCGGGGTATTCAACTCCCTTAACTTATCCTAATTATACACTTGCCTGGAGCGATGAATTTTCAGGAGCCTCCATCAATACAAATGATTGGAATTTTGAAACTGGAAATAGTGGATGGGGAAATCATGAATTGGAAAATTATACCGGGCGGCCACAAAATGCTTTTTTATCCAACGGTAATTTAATTATTGAGGCCAGGAGCGAGTTGATGGCCGGCAGCAATTATAGCTCTGCAAGAATGACCACCATGGGCAAAAGAAGTTTTAAATTTGGCCGTATCGATATCCGCGCCAAACTTCCGGTAACAAAAGGCATGTGGCCAGCTTTATGGATGTTGGGTAGCAATATTAGCACAACGCCCTGGCCTATGTGCGGCGAAACAGATATTATGGAATTGGTTGGTTTAAATCCACAAAAAGTTCAGGGAACCTGCCATTATGCAAATGGTGCAGGTGTACACGATTCCAAAGGTGGAGGATATTCCTTATCCGCCGGAGATTTTTCTCAAAAATTTCATGTGTACAGTATTATATGGGTAACGGATTCCATACAGTTTTATGTTGATGATATCTTGTATTTTACCATGTCTAATGCGTTGGCGGCTACTCCTAATTATCCTTTTAATAACCCTTCGTTTTTTATATTTAATGTTGCGGTAGGCGGTGATTGGCCTGGTTCTCCGGATGGAACTACCGGTTTTCCACAAAGAATGTTTGTAGATTATGTGCGGGTATTTCAATAACGAAAAATTAAAAGGTATGTATCAATGGTTATTGCGACCACTGATTTTAATAGCAATTAATTTTTACCCATTTTTATTTTATTATGAAAAGGAAAAACAACTTTTTATTGCTGCTATGTTTAGCTTTTTTT
>JAYTHI010000085.1:0-17559 GCA_043732685.1 Ferruginibacter sp.
CTTTTAATGCTTGCCAGGTAGGCATTCCCGGGTAGATAACGCTCTAAAAAAATACCTGCTGCTTTTAAATTATCCTTTACCTCTTTATCAGGTAAAATGTCAAATTGCAGCAAAACAAAATAATGGTCCCTGTATAAACCCGGTTGTATGTCTTCCTTTTTAAAAGCCTTTTTTTGAATATTGTTACCTGTAATGAAATTGCCATTTGCAAACCGAACTGCTTGTTCTTTCTGTTGGCTAAAAATTGGACCAGCTATCAATAAAAAAAATAAAAGACCTGTGAAGCAGTGTAAATTTTTCATGAAAGAATTAATTAAATTATGGAACTGGTGTAAATAGATCTGCGGTTAAAAAATTACTATACCGCATATTATTTTATTTATTTACTACAACGGCTGAAGATGAAATAGGATCGAAAAAATTATAAAATCGCCAAGAATAAAAATTACCTAACGCGAAACCTATATTAAAATTACTAATTTTTTACTTATTTGTACTAATATGGGAGGTAAGGAATGCAACTACATAAATAAATAGTAATAAGCAACCGCTGTATTTTTATTGTGCTTATTATTTGACTAAAATATTTTATTTATATAATAATTATAAAGGAAACACCAGGCTAATCTCAATATATATTGCTAAAGTGGCCTGTATATTAAAAAGATAATACACAGGCCATTTAATTCAAAAATTTTCAGGGTAATAAAATATTTACCATTAAAGCAACTATTTTAAATAAGCAAGTCATATTTACTAACTCCAGTATTTAAATTTTTTGTTGGTAAAAATTGCTTTTGGAATCATTGCGTGCACACCAAGTACCTGGTCAACTACCTGAGTGACCTCCAGGTCTACCCCTGTACTGGTAATAGACAGGGCTTCATTCATTGTAAAGCCAAGTTCATCCTGTATGTATTTTATAGCATTGCTGGTGGCGTTTTTCATGGCTTTGGTAAGGTCTGTATCCAAACCTATAGCGATTATATGTGTGGGCGTTTCTGCAAAAACCTGTTGTATTGGTTTATCTTTCCTAACTATAAACTGCGCTACCAAACTTAAAGAAGCTTCAATAGCTACACCGCTAACTTCGCCATTTCCTTCGGCTGCATGGCAATCGCCTGTTGTAAATAAAGCTCCTTTAACAGATACCGGTAAAAACAAGGTTGTGCCTTTTACAAGGTGCTTCAAATCGAGATTACCACCATAAAAGGCAGGAGGTATTGAGCTAACCCGTCCCATCGTTGCCGGTGGCGAAACGGCCATTACGCCCATGAACGGTTTAATAGGAATTTCAATTCCTTCTTTAAAAGAGGCCGTATTATTTTTAGTATTGTAACGGTATACAAAACTTTCGGGTGTTTTTACCGCTTCGGGCAAAGCACCCCCTTTTGGCCAAACACTATTTACCCCATAATTGCTGCGTAATTTCACATCTAAAATGCGGACTTCCAGCGTGTCACCAATTTCTGCACCATCAATATAAATAGGACCCGTAAGCATATGGCCATATAATTTTGGATCCGGTTGTACATTTTTTAAAATATCAATAACATCTTTAGCATGCTCATCAAGGGGCATATTGTTTTTTATAAAAAAGGCTTCCGGATCTTTCTTATCAATGCCGGTGGTGTTGATAGTTTGTATTTCTACCACCGATCCGTTGTTAACTTTCAGTACCGGTGGCACATCTGCACCATAATAACCATACACCATATTTTTAGGCACCGATCTTACCAAATGATCTACCTTATAAGTTTGGTCCTTTACATTGCTGTCAATTGCTGTTATAGCTTTGGCTGCTGCAGCAAATCCGCCTAAGGATAATACAAAACCGGAGGTTGCAGCCTTTTTTAAAAAATTTCTTCTGTGTGTGTTATTAGCCATAATAATAATATAATTATTTATTACGTAATCTATTGAAAAAAAATGATTTGCAGCAGGAAACAGCTATATTAATAATTTAATTTCCAAACCATTATTATCAAATTATATTGGTTAACCGTTAATATAATGTTTAATGCAATACTCCGCTCAACTGCAGCAGGAGCGTTTTTGGATGATGCGTTAAATTGTCTGCATGCATCAAATCTATACGCTAATTCTTTGCACCTTACCCCATAAATAGCAGGCGCCGGTACAAAACCAACAATAGCACATCAGCAAAAAAAATTGTTTAAAACTGTTGAACTTCTTGTAAATACCCAATCAAATTTTGTGAAAATTTTTGTTTTTTAAGGGGGCGAAGTAAGGAGGATAAATTATAGGTATTTTACATAAATTCAACGCATACTTCACTTAGGGTTGGTTTTTCAGCAAACAGTTTAATACTAAATCTGAACCGATATATTTAATTTGAAAATATTAGAGTCAGGATTGTTTTAAAATTCAGCCTTTAAAACCATTTTGTTTTAACGTCATTGCATTTATCAGCCCTTTTTAACCGAAAGATTGTATCATTTGTAGTAAAGAATTTATGCAAGCCATATCTTTGCAAAACGGATGAACCTGGAAGTGTTATTGAAGGAATATGCAAATGATTCCCGCTGTTTTCAAATAGTGGCAGGAATTTCTATTTCTAAACCCAAGCACATTCACCTGGCTGGTTTACAGGGTAGTGCAGCAGAATTTATACTTGCCTCCGTTTTTAACAATCCTGCTGCCAGCCAGTTAAACCACCTTGTTATTTTACGCGATGCAGAAGAGGCTGCTTATTTTCACAATACCCTCGAAAACCTTACCAGCGCACTGGATATTTTTTATTTCCCATCTTCTTTTAAAAATAAAAAAAATTACCGGTTACTCAATAGCAGCCATGTAATGTTGCGCACCGAGGCGTTAACAAAAATAGCCACTGCAGGTGCCGCACAAGGTATTAATAAGAAGGTAATCATTACCCACCCCGAAGCTTTGTTTGAAAAAGTGGTGCTTCAAAAAACATTATCGGCCAATATTATTAGCATTAAACAAGGAGAAACTATTGATGTTAATAGTATACTTTCAAAATTTGTAGACCACGGTTTTGAGCGTACAGATTTTGTATACGAGCCTGGTCAGTTTGCAGTGCGCGGTGGCATACTCGATATTTATTCTTTCGGTAACGAAAAGCCCTATCGTATTGAATTATTTGGTAACGAAGTGGACAGTATACGCCTGTTTGATCCTGAAACGCAATTAAGCGAGCGAAAATTATTACAGGTAAATATTATCCCAAATGTAGAAACTCAATTTGAAACCGGTGAGCGCGTGTCCTTATTGGAATTTTTACCGGAAAATACCATTGTCTGGACAGAAGACTGGCAGTTTATAAAAGAGCGGATTGAACAGCAGGAGGAAGACCTTGCTTTATTTTTATCTGTTGCCGCTGATAATAAAACTGATAAAAAACAATTGGCCGATGAGGATACTGAAATTAATGAGCGGGTAGATATTAATGAGCATGATTTTGTAAAAGCCATTGTTATTGAAGAAGAAATAAGGGCAAGAAACATTATTGAGCTCTCCAAAAAATCATATTTTACAACGCCCCCTGCTATCGGGCATACAACAGACAATACTGTTTTTAATATAAAAGAACAGCCTGCATTTAACCGCCAGTTTGATCTTTTAATTAAAGATCTGATAGCGTACGAAGCCAAAAAATACAATATTTATTTATTTGCAGAAAATCCAAAGCAACTGGAAAGATTGCATGTAATTTTTACAGATCTTAAGGCAGAAATTAATGTTATTCCTATACCCACTTCCATCCATCATGGTTTTATTGATGATGATTTAAAAGTGGTTTGTTATACCGATCACCAAATATTTCAACGCTACCATAAATACAAGGTAAAACAAGCCTTTAGTAAAAACAAAGCACTTACTTTAAAAATGCTGCGCGAGTTGCAGCCAGGCGATTATGTAACCCATATCGATCATGGTGTAGGCGTATACAGCGGCCTGCAAAAAATTGAGGCCAATGGTAAAATGCAGGAAGCTGTTCGCATTCAATATAAAGATGGCGATTTGTTATATGTAAATATTTCGAGCCTGCACAAAATTGGCAAGTACAGTGGCAAGGAAGGCAGCATACCCAAGATGAATAAATTGGGTAGTGATGTTTGGAATAAGTTAAAAGAAAAAACAAAAAAGCAGGTAAAAGATATTGCGACCGACCTGATAAAATTATACGCCGAAAGAAAAAGTCAGGAAGGCTATGCTTTTAGTCCGGATAACTACATGCAAACCGAATTGGAAGCAAGCTTTATTTATGAAGACACCCCCGACCAGGCCAAGGCTACTGAAGATGTAAAACGAGATATGGAGAAGCCTTCGCCAATGGATAGATTGGTTTGCGGTGATGTTGGTTTTGGTAAAACAGAAATTGCCATACGTGCTGCTTTTAAAAGTTGCTGCGATGGTAAACAGGCTGCCATACTGGTGCCTACAACAATTTTGGCTTATCAGCATTTTAAGACTTTTGGCGAAAGATTAAAAGATTTTCCTGTTACAGTAGATTATATAAACCGCTTTAAATCTGCCAAAGAAAAAAAGGAAACCCTGCAAAGAGTTGCCGAAGGAAAAGTAGATATTATTATTGGTACCCACTCTTTGTTAAGTAAAGATGTTAAGTTTAAAGACCTCGGTGTAATGATCATTGATGAGGAACAGAAGTTTGGTGTTGCAGCAAAAGAAAAATTAAAACAATTAAGAACTACGGTAGATTCCTTAACACTAACGGCAACGCCTATCCCAAGAACTTTGCAGTTTAGTTTAATGGGTGCGCGTGATCTTAGTATCATCAATACACCGCCTCCAAACAGGCAACCCATTCAGACAGAAGTAATGGTATTTAATGAAGATGCTATTCGCGATATTATTTATTACGAGACGGAAAGGGGCGGACAAGTTTTCTTTATACACAACAGGGTGAAGGGTTTACAGGAGATGAAGGGATTGATACAAGGTCTTTGTCCGGATATTAGCATTGCTTTTGCCCATGGCCAGATGGACGGCGATCAGTTGGAAGAAACCATCCTTGATTTTATGGATAAAAAGTATGATGTACTGGTATGTACCAATATTGTAGAAAGTGGTGTGGATATTCCAAATGTAAATACCATCATCGTAAACAATGCGCACCAGTTTGGTTTAAGCGATCTGCACCAATTAAGGGGCAGGGTTGGCAGAAGCAACAAAAAAGCTTTCTGTTATTTATTGGCACCGCCCATGAGTACGCTGCCGCCTGATAGCCGCAAAAGATTAAGTACTTTAGAACAATACAGCGATCTGGGTAGTGGCTTTCAGATTGCCATGCGTGATCTTGATATCAGGGGTGCCGGCAATATGCTGGGGGGCGAACAAAGTGGCTTTATTGCGGAGATAGGATTTGAAATGTACCAGAAAATTCTGGATGAAGCTATCCGCGAATTAAAGCGTACTTCCTTTAAAGATTTATATAAAGAAGAAATTAAAAGACAGGATGATTTTGTGAGCGATTGTACCATCGATACAGATTTAGAGATATTAATTCCGGATGGTTATGTTGAAAGCATCACGGAAAGATTAAGCTTGTACAGCCGATTGGATAATTGTGAAACTGAAAAAGATCTGGAGGAATTTCATAAAGAAATGCTGGATCGTTTTGGTCCAATACCTGCCCAGGTAGAAGATCTTTTCACCACCGTAAGATGTCGTAAAATAGGAATTGCCATGGGATTTGAAAAAATGTTACTGAAAAACGAAACCCTTAAATGTTTCTTTGTCAGCAATCCCGACTCTCCTTATTTTCAAAGCGAAACCTTTACCGGATTATTACAATTTTTACAAAAAGGCACCAATAAAGCCAAACTTAAACAGGTAGGTAAAAATGGTATTTTGGTGGTGGAAGATGTGAAAATTATGAGTGAATTATTTCGCTTTTTAACCCGGATGCAGAAAAGTATTTTACCTGCCGAGGTTTTAATTAATTAAACAACCCACAATAAAAGAGTTCCTTTTTATTGATATATTGAAGGGTAAATGCAGTCAAATTTTGATCTTATTAAATTGGCTGTCCATTTCATACTTGTTTAGCTTTCTGACATCAATGGTATACCTACATTTATCTTACCAAAACAACCGTTCCTTTTCTAACTATTTTATTTCCTTTATAATCTGTTCCTGAAACTGTCCATATATAGGTACCGGAAGCTTGCGGATTATTTTTGAATGTCCCATCCCATCCTGATGCGACATTTTTTGTAGCAAAAATAATTTTACCGTAGCGGTCATAAATAGTGAGCAATTCAAAATGGTTGATGCCTACGGGAAAAACTTTAAACACATCATTTAAACCATCTCCATTGGGCGAAAAAGCGGTAGGTAAATATAATTGCGGACCAGCATAAATTTTAATATTGATGGTATCATAACTATCGCAACCTATAGGTGTGGATGCCTTTAAATAGTAAGTTTGATCAGTAGAATTTGTAGCAACCGGGTTGGCAATGGTATCATTATTTAAACCGGAGGCCGGACTCCATTGATATTGTAAACCACAGGAGGCCTGCAATTGAATGGGCTGGTTGGGTGCAGCAATGGTATCGTTACCTGCAAAAATATTGGTGCCATAAATTGTGATGCTGCTATCCTTTGCTGCGCTGCAACCTATCGCTGATATTTCGGTTAACCTGATGGCATAGGTACCTGTAGCAGTAAATGCATGCCGGCTATTTTGTGAAGTGTCATTACTCCCATCTCCAAAACTCCAATGCCATGCCGTAATACTTTCGCCTGAAAAATCTAAACCCGTAAAATTTGCTACTACATTTTTACATACGGATTCAAAATTAAAGCCGGGTACGGGAGCCGCGTTGATAAATATATTTTTATTAGCTGTATCACTACTGCAACCATTTATACTTTTAACCGACAGTTGTATTACATGGTTTCCTTTGGAAAAGGAAGTTGTGCTATTTTGAACTGTACTACTTTCGCCATTGTCAAAAGTCCATGACCAACTTTTAATAGTTCCAACTGCGTTGGTTGACGAATCGGCAAAAGATACTTTAGCGCCTTCACAAACTGGTAATGCAGTTCCAAAATTGGCAACAGGTTTAGAACCAATCGTTAGTATTTTTTTCAGGGTATCCGATAAACAATTATTGCTGTCACTAACTGCAAGCTGAACAGTAATATTGCCGTAATTAGCATAGTTTGTACTTACGGTACTGGTTGATAAAGCCTGACCTCCATTGCCGAGGTTCCACCACCATGTTTTTATATTATTCCCATTAGCGGTGTAGGAGGAATCTGTAAAAGTGGTAGTAAATTTTTCGCAGATGCTGCTATTGGTAAAAAAGGCGGTAGGCTTGTTTAAAATATGGATCGTTTTTATAATCGGTAAACTGCTGCAGCCCTGATTGGTTTTAACGGTTAAGGATACCTGCTTGTCACCGGAGGTTCCGAAATTGATGGTATTATTTTTGGCAGAAGAGGATTGACCATCACCAAAATTCCAGTTCCAGGCATTAATGGAAGCGCCAAATGTATTGCCGGATTTATCCAGATAGGATGAATCCAGAAAGGAAAGTCCGGCGTTTAAGCAGGCTTGCGCATTATTTGTAAAGTTGGCAATGGGTCTTGGAAAGATGGATACATAGTTGGTGACCGTATCAGCGCTGCATCCCTCCAAGGTTGAAACAGACAGTTTGATAGGAAAACCTATGCCAGCATAAAAGGGATAAGTCTGTACAGGATTTTGTAACGTTTGTTGCAGGCCAAAATTTAAATCCCAATTCCATTTATTGATGGTACCTACCTGAACGAAGGAAGTATCTTTAAAATTAACAGCAGAATCTGCGCAGGCATTATTCATGGTAAAACCTGCGATGGGTTTGCTGCCAATTCTAACCAGTTGTTTATTTATTTCCGTACATCCATCAATACCTACAACGGTTTGAAGTACGTTGTAATCACCTGCAATTAAATAAGTATGAATGGGATTTACATCGATAGAATCAATGGGAGATTTATCACCAAAATCCCAGTATCTTTTTAATAATGGCGCAAAAGATATGGTAGAATCTTTAAATTGAATGGGTTCGCCAATACATCGTTTTTGTGTGGGTAATAAATTGAAAATTGGATTTAAGGCGGTACAAAATTGTTGAAGATTGGATGAACCTCCTGTTGAACCGGTAAAACCCCAAAATACCATGGGGTCTCCCTTAAAAGTTGTACTTACCAAATCGTTAACGGTGGATATTCTTTGTTGTCCGTCAAAATAAGCGGTATATGTTTTGGCACCAGCGTCCCAGGTAATTCTTAAGGTATGCCAGTTGCAATCCTCTACATTGTCGCTGGTTGCCGATATTGGGGGAGGAACGCCGGTATGAGTGAGGTTTCCATTAAATTGAAAATCTATATGGTCGTAAACGGGATCATTATATTGTATATTCTGCCAGGTATCCAATGTTATACCAACAGAGGGCGAAATCCCTTCGAATCCCATTCCGCCGCCGGTACTGCCTACACTGGTACTAATGGGTTGCAGGGCAAATACAATTCCGTCTGCACCATTCAAATCATTGCAACCCAAAAACACGTTAAATTGAAAATCAAAGGATTGCCTCAGGTCAATTTTATTATTATTCCAAACAGAGCCGCTTATATTTAATTGGTTGGGCGTTAAAATATAGCAATGACAGTTGGTAGCAGTAGCACTCCCATTTTGAGTATATTGAGCTGATAATTTATGGAAGCAAAGTATATAAAATAAAAAAGGCAAAATGTTTTTCATCCTCAACATATAATTTTACTGCTTATCATGGTTATGGCAAAAGGTCTGCCTTTTTAATAAATACCGAAAAAAAAGGATAATAAAGATAATCCTTAATTTATTACAATTATATGATATATCAAACGCAAAAAGGCCGTCCATCGGACAGCCCTTAAAAAATTTTCGACCTATATTACCAACTTTGTTTAGCTACGCCATTTTTTACAGCTTCTAAAGCTGATGCTTCGCTTAACATGGTGGTCATTTTGTTGCCTTTACCATCATGACCTTGGGCCATATATCCGCCACGTGCAGTTTTGGTTATTACTGCATCCTGCAATGGAACGTTTTTTTCTTTCGTTTTCATGCAATAGGCTGTTAACATTTTTGACATTTTGTAGAATTTATAATTAGTAAATATAAGCGAAGCCGTTTGCTTCAGGCTACAAGCTACATAAATTATTGGGTTTACCAAAATATGCTGCTCATTGCCGTTTATTAGAGGCCGGTTTTAAACATCGATTTTGGCATATTTAGCATGAGTTTCAATAAATTCCCTTCTTGGCGGAACCTCATCACCCATCAACATGCTGAAAACACGGTCTGCTTCTGCTGCACTTTCAATAGTTACTTGTTTAAGTGTTCTTGTGGCAGGGTTCATGGTAGTTTCCCATAATTGCTCTGCATTCATCTCACCCAAACCCTTGTATCGCTGCGTGGTTACACTTTCATCTTTTCCTTGTCCGTACAAAGCGATCAGCGCTTTTCTTTCTTCATCTGTCCAGGCATAATCCTGTTCTTTTCCTTTTTTAACCAGGTACAACGGAGGTTGGGCAATATAAACATACCCTTGTTCCACCAGGGCCATCATGTACCTAAAAATAAAGGTAAGTATTAGGGTAGCGATATGACTTCCATCCACATCGGCATCCGTCATAATGATTAATTTATGATAACGCAATTTAGAAATATCCAATGCTTTCGGATCATCGGGCGTTCCAATCTTTACACCCAATGCAGTAAACATGTTTCTTATTTCTTCATTATCGTAAATTTTATGCTCCATCGCCTTTTCTACATTAAGAATTTTACCTCTCAATGGAAGAATTGCCTGGTAACTTCTATCCCGGCCTTGTTTAGCAGTTCCTCCGGCCGAATCTCCTTCTACAAGGTATAATTCGCAACGCTGCGGGTCCTTATCGCTGCAATCTGCCAGTTTACCAGGTAAACCACCGCCGGTAAGTACACTTTTACGTTGTACCATTTCCCGTGCTTTTTTAGCTGCGGCCCTTGCCTGTGCTGCTAAAATTACTTTTTGAATAATGGTTTTGGCATCTTTTGGATTTTCTTCCAAATAGGCTACCAATACGCGGCTAAGGGTACTATCAACCACACCCATTACCTCGCTATTGCCCAATTTGGTTTTGGTTTGTCCTTCAAATTGTGGTTCGGGAACCTTAACTGAAATTATCGCACTTAATCCTTCTCTAAAATCATCTCCTTCAATTTCGACTTTGGCTTTTTCAAACATGCCTTCCTTTTCACCATAGCTTTTAAATACCCTGGTAATAGATCGGCGAAAGCCCGCCACATGCGTACCACCTTCAATGGTATTGATATTATTTACATAACTAAACAGGTGTTCCTGATAACCGGTATTGTACATCATGGCAACCTCAACCATTACATTGCTGTTGGCATCGTGCCCGTCGCAATAAATAACAGTTGGCAATAAAGGATTGCGATTGGCATTTTTATCCAGCATTTCTACAAACTCTACAATACCACCTTCGCTGTAAAATGTTTTGGTATAGTTGCTTCCATCATCTTCCTTTTCTCTAAAATCGGTTAGAATGATGGTAATTTTTCTATTTAAAAAAGCAAGCTCCCTTAAACGACCTTCCAAAATTTCTCTTTTGTAAACGCTTTCCGTAAATATGCTCAGATCGGGCCAAAAATGAACCCTGGTGCCTGTTTTATCAGAGGTGCCGATTTCCCTAACCGCGTATTGAGGGATACCTTTAGAATATTCCTGCTCAAACTTTTTACCTTCTCTGTTAACGGTAACATGTAATTTAATACTCAAAGCATTAACACAACTTACACCAACACCATGCAAACCACCTGATACTTTATAAGAACCTTTATCAAACTTTCCTCCCGCATGCAATACAGTCATTACCACTTCCAATGCACTGCGGTTTTCCTTGGTGTGCATACCGGTTGGTATACCCCTGCCATCATCCTCAACAGTTATTGAATTGTCTTCATTAATGTTTACGATAATATTTTTACAATACCCTGCAAGCGCTTCATCAATGGAATTATCTACTACTTCATACACCAAATGATGAAGCCCCTTTACACCGATATCACCGATGTACATAGCAGGTCTTTTACGAACTGCTTCCAATCCTTCTAAAACTTGTATGCTGTCTGCTTCGTACCCACCGGTGACTGAGGGTTTTTCTACCGGCACAACCGGGATGATTTCTTCGATTTCTGTACTCATAATTAAGGGCAAATTCGCTTTAAAATTATCAAATTCCACATTCCTGCAAATATATGGTAAATCAAGCGTTTTAACTAAAGGAAAGGCCCTCATTCAGGTTATAGTTTATACAAAGATTTCCACAAAAAATTAAACATTGCCCTTCCTTAATAATACGGGTTGTTAAAGTTTATTCTCCTTGCCAGATTGCGACAAATATGGATAATTTGCATTTTAATATTAGCTATTTATGCTGTATATTTGCATCGAAATTTATCAATGAATCAACATACTGACATACTGGAAATAGCACGCAAACAACCCTTTTTATTTAATGAACTGGATGTTTTGCAGGATATAGACCGTACCGTACCCGGCTCTGTTCATTATTCTATAAAAAGATACCGTAGAGAACCACAATGGAACATGGAAGATACCGGCATGCTGGTGTACCATTACGAAAAAAATAATCCTGTCGCTAATTATCTTGAGCTTAAATTTTGCGTTACCGGCAATGTTTATTGCAGGGAAAAACAAGCTGAATGCGATTTTTGTAAACTCAATGCTTCTAAAACATGTATTGAAAAAATTAATAGTGTAGATGTTATCAATTTTAGTTTTAAGCCGTCATACCTTACCCAGTTTGTAGGTGGTAATAAACAATTAAATATTTCTGATGAAGTATTGGCATTTACACACAATACTTCTTTTTCCAAAACCTTGCCCCTTTGCGGAAAAACCAGGATGGCTATTGAAGCCCTTTTAAACCATACTTACACAGATACATTAGAAAATATATTCATAAATGCCCAAACACAGATTTTGCTTTTATACAGCATGGATTGTATGTTGGGCGATAAAGAGGAAGTTTTTACCTGCAAATTTTTAGCCAATGAGGCCGACAGGGACAAAATAACCAAGGCAAGAGCTGTTTTGCTGCAACATATTGGTGAACCCTTAACCATTAAAGAACTTAGCCGAAAAGTTGCTATCAACGAATGCTATCTTAAAAAAGGCTTCAAAGAAATGTTTGGTACCACCATATTTGATTTTTACCAAAGCCAGCGTATGGAACATGCTAAATATTTATTATATGATAAGGGCTTAAGTGTAACCGAGGTTTCTATGTTACTTGGCTACTCTTCCATATCTCACTTTAGTACAGCTTTTAAAAAACATACCGGTATAAAACCTTGTGAACTTTTACTGAGGTAATTTTTATAAGGTCTACATAACCTCCGTTAATATTATTAAAAAGGCAGCCCTTAAATAGGCTGCCTTTTTAATAACTGCGAAACAATTCAATTGAAGGAATTTTCAGGAATATACAATTAAATGGATATTACGAATAATCCTGTAGTATCAGGATTATTAATGATTGGATTAAAAGCGGGACAACAACCTATATTAAAATAACGGGAGTAATTATACTCCCGTCTTTACCCTAATAAAACCCTAAACCAGAAAAAAATAAAACCTATTGAAAGGTGTAAAATATATCTACAAATTATTTTATTATTATATTTATTCTAGTCTAATACTATGCCAAATGAAAATAATGTGCAAAACTTAAATTATTATGCAATTTCTTCAGATTGTAAATTGCGTTGATGGAACAGGGCTATTGTAGTACCTTTGCACACATTTTAAAGTAGATAGAAGTAAACATATGTCAGCTAAATATAAAGAATACCAGCAGCTTAATTTGCCAATGATCGGAGACGAAATATTGGAGAAATGGGAGAAAAATAAAAGTTTTGAGAAAAGTGTGTCTCTACGTGCAGGAAATATCCCCTTTGTTTTTTATGAAGGACCTCCAAGCGCTAATGGTTTGCCAGGTATTCATCATGTTATATCAAGAACTTTAAAAGACCTGGTATGCAGGTACAAAACAATGCAGGGTTTTGAGGTTAAACGCAAGGGAGGATGGGATACCCATGGTTTACCGGTAGAATTAGGCGTTGAAAAATTATTAGGGATCACAAAAGAAGATATCGGCAAAAAGATTTCTATAGAAGAATATAATGCTACCTGCAGAAGGGAAGTGCTGAAATTTAAGGATAAATGGGACGATATAACCAAAAAAATGGGTTATTGGGTAGATCTTGAAAATCCTTATGTAACTTTTGAAAGCAATTATGTAGAAACACTTTGGTGGTGCTTAAGTCAATTATATAAGAAAGGTTTATTATATGAAAGTGTAAGCATACAACCCTATTCACCTGCTGCGGGCACAGGCTTATCCTCGCATGAACTTAACCAGCCGGGTACTTATAAAGATGTAAAAGATACCAGCATAGTTGCCATGTTTAAAGCAATTGCGCCTGCGATGGAAGCCGGATCTAAAGAATTGATCACAAGCCGCTGGATAGACCTGATTAAGGCCGAAAATAAAAATGGCAGTGGATCCGAAGCTATTTTTTACATGGCATGGACCACCACTCCCTGGACCTTACCTTCAAATCTTGGATTAACGGTTGGTCCAAATATTGATTATGTGCTGGTAAAAACATTCAATCCTTATACCCACCTGCCGGTTAATGTAGTTTTGGCTAAAGCATTGGTAAGTAAATATTTTAAACCCGAGGCAGAAAATGGTGATTTTGATATTTATAAGGAAGGTGATAAAATTTTACCCTGGAAATTAATTGCGGATTTTAAAGGAAAGGAACTGGAAGGATTAACTTTTGAGCAATTATTACCTTATGAAGCCAACAGCATCGAAAAAATTAAGGAACAAACTCCCGGCGCAACACCTTTTAAAATAATAATGGGCGATTTTGTAACCACTGAAGATGGTACGGGCATAGTGCATACCTCCCCGGCTTTTGGAGCAGATGATTACAAGGTGGGCAAAAAAAACAATATCGGCATTTTAACTTTAGTAGATAAACAAGGCAAATTTATAGATGGGGTTGGTGAATTTAGTGGACGCTTTGTAAAAAACTATAAAGATGAAAAAAATTATATTGATGTAAATGTTGATATCAGTGTACAATTAAAAAAAGAGAACCGTGCTTTTAAAGTTGAAAAGTTCGAACATACGTATCCGCATTGCTGGCGTACCGATAAACCTATTATTTATTATCCGCTTGATGCCTGGTTTATAAAAACAACGGCAGTTAAAGACAGGATGATCGAGCTTAATAAAACCATCAACTGGAAACCAGCAACAACAGGTACTGGGCGTTTTGGCAATTGGTTAGAAAATATGGTGGATTGGAACCTTAGTCGCAGTAGATTTTGGGGTACGCCCTTACCTATTTGGAAATCGGAGGAAGGCGAAGAAAAATGCATTGGTACTATTGCCGAGTTAAATATTGAAATAAAAAAAGCAAGTGAGGTTTTAGGGGGCGAAACAAACAAAAATTACCTGCACGCAGGAATATTGGATTTACACAAACCTTTTGTAGATGACATTATATTAGTCAGCGATACCGGCATGCCAATGAAAAGGGTAAGTGATTTGGTAGATGTTTGGTTTGATAGTGGTGCAATGCCTTATGCACAATGGGGTTTACCGGATGCAAGCAGCAATGAATTCGGACCATTATCGACAGAAAATTTTTGGCAATACCATGCCGCTTCAAAAACCAATCCGGTAACCGGCGCATTTCCGGCAGATTTTATTGCCGAAGGTGTTGACCAAACACGCGGATGGTTTTATACCCTGCATGCTTTGGGCGTATTATTATTTGACAGCGTAGCCTATAAAACTGTGGTAAGCAATGGATTGGCATTGGATAAGAGCGGTAATAAAATGAGTAAACGACTTGGCAATGTGGTAGACCCGTTTGAAACCATTAATACATTTGGTCCGGATGCAACCCGTTGGTACTTAATAACTAATGCTGCTCCATGGGATAGTCTTAAGTTTGACCTGGAAGGTATTAAAGAAGTACAAAGAAAATTTTTCGGAACCCTATATAACACATATCAATTTTTTGCACTATATTCAAATGTGGATGGTTTTCATTTTAAAGAAAGTTATATTCCTGTAAACGAGCGCCCTGAAATTGACCAGTGGATATTGTCTTCTCTTAATACTTTAATAAAAAATGTTCAGGCAAGTTTAGATGATTATGAGCCAACACAGGCCGGCAGAGCTATTGAAGATTTTGTAGATGCACTATTAAGTAACTGGTACGTTCGCCTTTGCCGCCGCCGGTTTTGGAAAGGTGAATATGAGCATGATAAGATATGTGCCTATCAAACCTTATATGAATGCCTCGAAACGCTTTGTAAATTAATGGCTCCCATTGCGCCATTTTTCGCAGATTGGTTATTTAGTAATTTAAATGGGGTAACCAAACGCTTTGCAGTTGAATCTGTTCATCATACAGATTACCCAAAAGCAAATGAAGCAGTGATAAATGCGGAGTTGGAAAAAAGGATGCAATTGGCGCAGGATGCTTCCTCTTTAATATTATCCCTGCGTAAAAAAGTAAATATTAAGGTAAGGCAACCTTTACAAAAAGTGTTCATTCCGGCTATGGACAGCGCTATGGCAGGCAGGATCAGGCAGGTGGAAAGCATTATAAAAGCCGAAACAAATGTTAAAGAAATAGAAGTATTAGCAGCTGATAATGATTTCATTCAAAAAAAAGCAAAGGCAAATTTTAAAACATTAGGAAAAAAATTAGGTGCTAAAATGAAATGGGCTGCCGAAATTATTGTTAAATTTGAAAATAGTACGATTGATAAAATTCAGCAAGGGCCATACCTGATGAATACCAATTATTTATTAAATAATGAAGCGCCTGTATATATCACTTCAGATGATCTTGAAATATCAACGGATGAAATTCAAGGCTATGAAGTTGCAAACAAAGGAAGCCTGACAGTAGCTTTGGACATCATAATTACGGAAGAATTAAAAAAAGAAGGATACGCTAGAGAATTCATTAACAGGATTCAAAACATTAGAAAAGAAAGCAATTTTGAACTTACAGATAGAATAAATGTTAATGTATGCGCCAACGAAATTTTACAGAACTCATTAAATCAATATAAAGATTATATTTGCGCCGAAATTTTGGCGGATTCGCTTGACTTTTTGGCCGTTTTAAACGATGGATTTGAAATTGAAGTGAATGATTCCATTTTAATAGTAAAAGTTTTAAAAAAAGGAAAGTAGTATGGCAACAAAAAAGAAAGCCTTGGCAGTAAAAAAGCCGGCTGCAAAAACAGCCCCAACTTCTGGCAGTAAAATAATAAAAACTGCAAAAAAAACCTTGCCGCTTAAAAAAGTGGCTCCGGCAAAAACAAATATTAATAAAATTGCCAAGCCTGCTGTTAAAAATGTTAAACCTCTTACCAAGGTTGTAGTAAAAAAAGCTGTTCCTTTGAAAAAAGCTGCTACATCAAAAGTAGCTTTAACTAAAAAGCCATCCAAACCAACTGAAAAGCCTTTAAAACCAGTCCTAAAGTCAATTAAAACACCTGCAAAGGCCCAAAAGGTAATTGCAAAAAATATTATTAAAAAAGTTGTAATTAAAAAAAAGACTGCTATAAAAGCAATTCAACCACCACCAAAGTATATGGCCAAAAAAGAAGTAATTAAACCAGCGGCAACTACACCTGTTCCCGAAAAAACTACTGCTAAACCAGCGGCAGAAGTTAAAGCCAAAGAAGTTAAGGTTCCGGCTCCAAAACCGATTGTAATGCCTAAAATAATTACAAAAACGGTGAGAAAATATCAGCCTGATTTTACGAAATCTGTTCTGGATAAGGCGGAAAGAGATCCGGGGGCACCTACCCAACGATATAGCGACCCTGAACTGCTTGAATTTAAAGAATTGATCCAGCGCAAATTGGAAGCAGCAAAAAAAGAACTTTCTTATTTACACGGTTTAATTACCCGCAAGGATGAATTGGGTGGAGATGAAGGTGACAACCGTTATATGACCATGGAAGATGGTAGCTTAAGTATGGAAAGAGAACAATTAAGTCAGATGGCCAGTCGCCAAATTACTTTTATTGATCACTTAGAAAAAGCGATAATGCGCATTGAAAATAAAACCTATGGCATTTGCAGGGTTACAGGCAAATTAATTGATAAAGCACGTTTAAGAGCAGTTCCGCATGCTACATTGAGTATTGAAGCTAAAATGGGTTCTGTAAAATAAAAAATAGTTACATATTATAAGAGGATTGTTACAAAACAATCCTCTTTTTTGTGCGGTACTGTTAATAAGATTATTCTTTATCCGCTTAATGTTGCTATTAGGGTTAATGGACATTTATGGTGGTCTAAACTGCTGAAACCTTTAATAGCATTAGCTTTGAAGCAAATGAAAAATATGAATAAAAAAAGTGCTTTTAT
>JAYTHI010000086.1:0-1746 GCA_043732685.1 Ferruginibacter sp.
TACACAAGTACAGCCTGCTGTTACCAAGTAATTTTGCTTCCCTTTTTAAATCTTCCGGATTCATTTCATCCTTCATTCCACCAATTACCAGGGTGGGTATTTTAATATTATGCAGTCTGCTCCACATATCCCAATCCTTATAATTACCCGTTACATGAAATTCATCTACCCCCTGCATTTGGATATAAATAGTATTATTAAATTTCTTAAATGCCCTCATCAATGGTTCGGGCCAATATTGGAGTGGCATTCTGCAAATTACTTTTGTGTATAATTTGCTCATCAACAGCTCTTGAAATTGCGAACTATTATATGCCTTAAGATTATCCAATGAGTCGTAGGTGGCAATATCCTGCGTTGACAAAAGTTCTCCTTTTAGTCTAGCCGTGTAATCCAAATAATTTTTACTGCTGGCGGTCATATTTGAAATTACGGCAGCTTTTACATGCCCCTGATATTTTTGTAAATATTCCATAGCAAGCATGCTTCCCCAGCTATGCCCCAATAGGTAAAAATTATCCAGTCCAAGCCCTTTCCTTACCTGTTCCACTTCCTCAACATACCTTGGTATATTCCAAAGTGAAGTATCAGTCGGGGCATCAGAATTTCCACAGCCCAACTGGTCGTAATAATAAAATTCAATTCCTTCCTTCGGCAAAAAATCTTCAAAACATTCAAAATAATCATGGGCCGCTCCGGGACCTCCGTGTAGCAACAAAACCTTTATGTTTCCGTTGCCTACCTTCTTTGTCCAAACTTTATATTTCCCATCAACCAGTATCATTTTAATTCCACCTGTTTTTACCGTATAATATGGTTTTACGGTAACATCAGTGGCTAGCACCTCTTTATTTTTTGGAGATTGTGCCCCACAGTAAATGGAAGCACTAACAAAAATAAATAAGAAAAAATTTTTCATATTTTTTTTAAACTTTTTATACAAATGCAATATTGCCGAATAACATGCTATAATTGAACCTTAAATTTTTGATATGAAATTTCACGGCGCAACTAATAAACGCAGCCTGAAGATACGAAGCGGAAGCTTAGCCAGCATTTACAATTAAAACAACTGAACCTATAAACAATTAAAACGGCTACCAACAGCAGGTATTTAGTGTGTTTAGATTCCGCAAGGCTTCTCTATTGTGTTGTTAAAAAAGTGGTTCATGGTAAAAACAAAAATCCCCTCAATTAAAAAAATTAAGGGGATTTTTTTAATTAAAGTAACAACCTATTTAAAATTAAAGGAAAGCGGAAACTCTAAACGTAAAGCGATATTTCTACCAATATCATGAATACCATGCGTTTGATCAACATCGCTTGGAGAAACAAAATATTTTAACCGGCTTAAATGATTGTAGTAAGCCACATCAAATAAATTATTTGCAATTATTGATATCGTTACAATTTTAATTCCTTTTTTATTGGTGATACCGGTACCCACCCCTAAATTAAACAAGGTGTATCCTGCCGTAGCCGTTTCTGTATTGTCTGCTGTGTATACCCTATTTTGAGCTGCAAAATAAACCAGCTGTGCTTTAATATAGCCCTTTGTAAAATGATGCGCTTTACTTCCAAAATCAAACCTTAATTCTGATAGTCCATGAAAGGGAGGAACAAAAGGAACATATTTAGCACCTTCAGCAAGTTTTATATTATTTACCGAACGATTAATCCCATAAACGGCAGATAGGCTATTTTCAAAATGTAAATTTTTAACCGGATGAAAATCAATATTCATTT
>JAYTHI010000087.1:0-17464 GCA_043732685.1 Ferruginibacter sp.
CAAAATATGCTCAAATCAGGGCTGTTTTTGAAAAAAAATTAATTGGATTAAACGCAGCCCGGTTTGGGGCAGAATATTTTTACAGCAACGAATTATCTACCTATACTTTAAATGATGGCAGCCGATTTTCTCAACAAGTAAACGATCATATTGCTGCCCTGTTTGCAGAGACAGATATATACCTAACCAATAATTTAGCTGCAAAAATTGGGACAAGAATGGAACATTCTGCCATCATAAATAAATTTAATGTTGCACCAAGAATTTCTTTGGCCTATAAAGTAGCTAAAAACAGTCAGGCATCTTTTGCTTACGGCATATTTTATCAAAATCCGGAAAGAAAATATTTGCCTGGTCTGGCAGGGCTTAATTATTCCGGAGCCAACCATTACATTCTCCAATTTAGTAAACAAACGCAGGATTATACCTTGAGAATAGAGACCTTTTATAAAAAATATTCCAACTTATATAAAACAGATACGGCCAATACAAGGCAGGAAATAGCCGCCAATAACAATGGTTATGGCGATGCAAAAGGAATAGAATTTTTTTGGAGAGATAAAAAAACAATTAAGAATGTTGATTACTGGTTTTCTTATTCTTATCTTAAAACCAAAAGAAATTTTTTAAATTATCCAACTGCTATACAGCCATCTTTTGCGGCTACCCATACGGCATCATTTGTTTTTAAACGGTTTGTTTTACCTATAAAAACACAGTTCAATTTAAGCTATAATTTTGCTACAGGCCGCCCTTATTATCGCATTGCTAAAGATGCCCAAAACCAATATGCTATTACCGATGCAGGTAAAACCATTAACTATAACAGCATGAGTTTTAGCGTAAATTATTTGCCCGGCATTGGTAAAAAAAATGCTAAATCCTTTGCAGTTTGGGTATTGGGAATTTCAAATGTATTGGGTCAAAACCAGGTGTACACCTACAATTATAACCACGACGGCACCCGTAAAGATGCAGTTACGCCACCCAGCAGGCGCTTTATTTTTATAGGTTGTTTTGTAAGTTTTGGTATCGATCGTACACAGGACGCCATTAATAATAATTTATAATAAACTACGCAGGTCTGTGAAATTATTTATTGAAAAGTATTTGGCAACCAATCCGAAAAGGCGTTTTGGTAAAATAAAAATTTAATAGGATAAAAAATTGTACTTTTTAAACTGGAAAAATAGTCCCGTATTATTTTCATAAAATCAACATTTTTAACATAAGGTCACCAACTAATAAATATTTTTCTCAATTCATCATTTATAAATTAATCAACATGAAAAATTTCGTTTTATCTGCCCTCCTTTTAGTTGTGTACATTGGTGCTAATGCACAAAGTGACAAATACGCCGCAGCCATGAAAAAAAATCTGGCCGCAATGGATTTCGGTTTTAATAATCCTGCCAATCTTTTAGTAGCCGCCAATAATTTTGAGCGCATTGCAACTGCCGAAAAAAATCAATGGCTTCCTTACTATTATGCTGCTTTCTGCACCATTAATTCTGCCTTTATGCAAACCGATAAAGAAAAGATGGATGGTATTGCAGATAAGGCCAATACCTTAATTATTATAGCGGATTCTTTATCACCAAAAAATTCGGAAATCAGTTGTATCAAAAGTATGATTGCCAGCGGTCACATGATGGTTAATCCGCAGCAAAGATGGCAGGAGTACGGCCAGGAAAGCAGCAGCCAATTAGATGCAGCCATTCAGCAGGATGCCTCAAACCCGCGGCCATATTTTTTAAAAGGGCAGGCACTAAAATATACTCCGGAGCAATTTGGCGGTGGTTGCAAAACAGCCCGGCCTCAGTTTCAAACAGCGCTTGATAAATATGAAAGCTTTAAACCTGCCAGCGATATTAGTCCGGTTTGGGGTAAAGAATATGTAGTTAAATTAATGGCTGATTGTAAATAAATATAAAAATATTTTATGGAAGAAGAAACGCTATCACCCCAGCAAAGTATCAACCTTATAAAAAGTATGATCGATAAAACAAAAAACGCTGCAGCCGACAGCAGCGTTTTTTTTCTTTTATGGGGCTGGGTTGTATTTATAGCTTGCCTGCTGCAATATTTTTTAAAAAATATACTGCATTACGAACGGCATTATTATGCCTGGTTGCTTACTATTGTAGGGGTAGCGGGATCAATATATTATGGCAGCAAACAAAATAAAACTGCGGTGGTTAAAACCTATATCAGCGAAAGCGTAGAACAGTTATGGATGGGTGTTGGCATCTCGTTTTTTGTTTTGGCATTTGTATTTTCTAAAATAGGGTATGAGCATTCCTTTTCATTTTATATGCTCCTTTATGCAATTGGCTGTTTTGTAACCGGTCGGCTAATTAAATTTTATCCATTAATATGGGGCGGTATCGGTGCATGGATATTGGCCATACTTTCTACGTATCTTCAATATGATACCAATATTTTATTGACAGCGGTCTCCATATTAATTAGTTATATCATACCTGGTTACCTGTTGCGTATCCAATATAAAAAATCCGGCATCAGCAATATTTAATATGAAAGACAAACCAGAATTTTCAACATCGGATAGCCTTCATTTAATAAACGAAATGATTGGAAAAGCCCGCAGCAGTTATACCTCAAGGGGAATTGCCTCCATAGTTTGGGGGCTATTGATAATGGTGTGCGGATTAATATCATGGGCAGAGAAACAATATATATTTAATATTGGTTTTGATATTTGGTTACTTTTAATATTTGCTTTGGTGCCTCAAATTTACTTTGGTGTAAAAGAAAAAAGATCCAGAAATTTTGTAGGTCATGATGAGCATACATTATTATTTGTTTGGACAGCCTATGCAATTTGCATATTCATTACATCATTCTACTCCGGTAAAATTGGCAACGATAGTGATGCATCTTTAATTATGATGTTGTTTGGTTTGCCAACATTTATTACGGGTGGAATTTTAAAGTTTAAGCCCTTAATTGCGGGTGGTATTATTTGTTGGATACTAAGTATTATTTCTATTTTTAGTAATAATGCCACAGATATGTTACTAATGGCAGCATGTGGTTTATTTGCATGGGTAATACCGGGAGTAATTTTATGGAACAGGTATAAAAAGCAACAGTTGTCGAATGTTTAAAGAATTGGATCCGATATTACATTCGCAATTGCGGCTCGCTATTATTAGTTTATTAATAGGAGTAAAAGAAGCAGAGTTTACTTTTTTAAAAGATAAAACAAAGGCTACTGCCGGTAATTTGAGTGTACAGATAAATAAATTGAAAGACGCCGGTTACCTGGATGTTATAAAACAATTTAGTAATAATTATCCGCAAACCATTTGTAAAATTACACCGGCCGGAATAAACGCTTTTGAGATTTATATTAAGGCATTGCAAACTTATATGCACCCCAATAAAGAGGATAAATAAAAATAGCCACTCTTTTTACAGAGCGGCTGTTTGCTTTGTGCCTGGTTTAATTAATTTTATTTCCAAACTATAAAAGAGGAAGTATAAGTGGTGTCTTTACCAATTAATTTTATGCTGTAAGTCCCTTCATTTAAAGTAGAAAAATTATTGATCACAATACTATTTTTACCAACAGTTAATACAGCGTTTTGTGTCAATAATTGTTTGCCATTTTCATCAAGTACTACAATTACAGCTTCACCAGCTTCCGTAGTATTGTAATGCACCTTTATATTATTTGAACCTGCACTGGGCATCATCGATATTCCCTTTTTTATCGGATTCATTTCAGGCTCACTAAAACTTGAACCGGCAGTTACAGCGGATGTAAATAAGTTACGGGTTGTTGAAGATGTTGCGCCTGAATTCTGAATAGCAGTATCAAATTCGTTTTGTGCATACACTGTACAAAATGCAGCAAGGGCAAGGAAAAAAGAAGTAATTTTTTTCATTCTAAATGATTTGAGATAAGTAAATAATTAATTGAATGTTTGGTTCAGCTAATTTTTACACAGCAAAATTGAAAATTTTACGGAAATCTGTAGGAATGGAATTTGCGAAAATAATTCGAAAGTGGATCTCAGGGTCATTCAGAAGAAATTCGATTGGAATAATAGAATTCAAAAATAAGGTTTATTTGAATATGTTCAATTATTTTAAGAAATAAAATGGAGATAGTTTTTTCCAATCGAACAAAACCCTGCTGTATCCGTTTTATCTTTATTGAATAAATCAGCCTATGTCGTTAATCATTGAAGTAAATCATCTTTCAAAAAAATTTAAAAATATTTTTGCTGTAGACGACCTTTCTTTTACTGTAAATCAAGGCGATATATACGGATTTCTTGGTCAGAATGGGGCTGGAAAATCTACCACTATCAGAATGTTACTTACCTTGATTAAGCCATCGGAAGGCGAAATAAATTTGTTTGGAAAGAAATTATCCACACATCGCTCAGAAATATTAAGTAAGGTTGGTGCAGTAATTGAAAAGCCGGATTTGTATAAATATCTTTCAGCATATGATAATCTTTCTATTTTTGCCCGAATGAGTGGCATCAAAGTAACAAAACAACTTTTAATGCAACAATTGCAAATGGTTGGTTTGCAAGACAGGGCCCTGGATATTGTAAAAACTTTTAGTCAGGGAATGAAACAGCGTTTAGGCATTGCAGTAGCCCTCGTTCACAATCCTGCTTTAATTATTTTAGATGAACCTACCAATGGTTTAGATCCGCAGGGCATTGCAGATATGCGTAATTTAATTCTGCAATTAAGCAGGGAACTTGGAAAAACGGTTTTAATTTCTTCTCATTTATTAAGTGAAATTGAATTGATGGCCACCAGGATGATTATAATAAATAAAGGTAAAAAGATGGTAGAAGGCAAAGTGACAGAATTGCTTGACCCGGCCCATACTTTAATAGATATTGAAACACTTAATAATCCGGCAGCAAAATATGTATTGCAACAATCTTCCTGGGCAGCCTACCTGCAAAAAAATGATTTGTTACAATTAATGATGGATAAACAAAAAGTGCCTGAATTAATAAAATTTCTGGCAGATAACAATATCAGTATGTTGAGTGTAAATTCAAGCCATTCCCTCGAAAACTATTTTTTGTCACTTACAACCCAACCCGGTCATGTGGAATTTGCTTCAAATTGAACTGTTTAAGATATCAAAAAGACCCAGAACTTATATTGCCTTTGTAGCCGTTGCAGCCATTGTTTTCATATTTCAATTTGCCTTTAAGGCCGATGGACAAAGTTATATGGACCTGATGTTGCAAAATGTAAAAGATAGTTTTGAACTTGAAAAAACCAAAGCTATTAACGGGTATTTTATGTGTTATATCATATTGAATACTTTATTAATTCAGGTGCCAATTTTAGTTGCCTTAATTGCGGCAGATTCCATATCGGGCGAAGCCAATATGGGTACACTACGTTTATTAATTTCCAAACCAATTAGCCGGACAGAATTAATATTGGTAAAATTTGCCGCTGCAACTATTTTTACAATATTTCTTTTACTCTGGATGGCCATTACTGCATTGCTTTTTAGTCTGCTTATATTTGGCGCAGATGATATGCTTATTTTTAGAACCAAGGGTGATGAATCGCAAATATTGCAGATTACTAAAGATGATATTATGTGGCGATATCTTGCTGCATTTGCTTATGCAACCGTTGCCCTTACCGTAATAGCAGCCTTATCATTATTGTTGTCCATCTTTGCCGAAAATTCTATTGGCCCCATCATTGCTACGGTATGTATTGTAATTGTTTGTACCATTATCAGTAATATAAATGTGCCTATAATTGATAAAAGTGTGCGGCCATTTTTATTTACTTCCTATTTGGTAGGGTGGAAAGGTTTTTTTTATATCGGCACAAATGCGCAGGGGGCTCCCATCAAAGGGAGTGTCGAAAACTGGCCGGCCATTCAAAAAAGTTTGTTGATACTTATTGCGCATATTTTTATTTTAGTAACAGCATCGGTAGTAATTTTTAATAGAAAAGATATTCTTTCTTAAAATAAAATGATGATTAAAAAATTGATTTATTCTTTCCTGATCAGCCAATTGCTGGTACAGGCTAATCAGGGCCAAATTTTGGATGCCAATGCTTTAATTCAAAAAGTTAAAGCCAATATTGATAAGGTAAATGATTATGAAGCTACCGGTAAAATGATTACCAACGTAAGCTTTTTAAAAGTGCCGGAGGCAGAAGTAAAAGTATATTTTAAAAAGCCCAATAAGCTCAAAATAAAGAATGAAAAAGGAATATCCTTTGTGCCTAAAAGTGCAGTAAGTATTAACCTTAATAATATTTTAAGCGGCAACAAATATACAGTGCTGGATGCAGGAAAAGATAAGATAGGCAATACTTTGGTAAGGGTGGTAAAATTATTGCCGGAAGATGATAATGCCGACGTAGTGTTGTCAACATTATATATTGACGAAACAAATATGGTGATTAAAAGAGCCAAGACTACAACCCGCGAAAATGGTAGTTATCAATTGGAAATGGCCTATGGTAAATACGCAATGTATGGATTACCGGATAAGATCATTTTCTCTTTTAATACCAAAGATTATAAGCTTCCCAAAGGCATTACATTCGACTTTGATGACGGTACGCAAAATAATAAAACCAAAACGGAAAAAGCTAAAAATAAATCAGGTAGTGCAGAATTAACCTTTAGTTCCTATATCATCAATAAAGGTGTTTCAGATGCAGATTTTAAATAAAACTCTTTTTTATTAATACTACAATTATAGTGGCTTTATTCCTGCTATTTAAGATAAAACTATACCAATTATTTATTAAACAGTTGGTATAGTTTTATTTTTTTTTAATAAAGTCGCAATAATTAATCTTCAATAATTTTTTCATCTCTGGCGTTGGCAACAAAAACTGCACTAATTTTCTTTAGCGGATTTTTATATTGGGCAGCGTATTCTTTACGGGCATTAATAATATCAATTGTTTTAAAAATAGCTTCTCTGAAAGATGCTTCATCAGCAATGTTTTTACCGGCAATATCAAATGCAACGCCATGGTCGGGCGAAGTTCGGATGCCCTCTAAGCCGGCAGTAAAATTTATTCCTTCTCCATTGGCAAGAGATTTAAAAGGTATCAATCCCTGGTCGTGGTACATGGCCAAAACAGCATCAAATTTCTCGTGTTGACCCCTTGCAAAAAATGCATCGGCAGGATAAGGTCCAAAACAAAAAATATCTTTATGCTTTGCTTCTTTTATAGCGGGTTTAATAATGCTTTCTTCTTCTGCACCAATCAGTCCTTCATCACCGGCATGCGGGTTTAAACCCAACACCGCAATTTTAGGTTTGGTGATTCCAAAATCTTTTTTAAGCGATTGATTAATAATATTAAGTTTACTGAGGATGGCTTCTTTGGTAATATTTTGAGCAATATCCTTTACCGCAACATGTTCGGTAACCAAACCAACCTTCATGTTTTCTGCCACCATAAACATCACTACATCATCTACACCATATAAATTTTTAAAATACGGAGTATGTCCGGTAAAATTAAATTCTTCTGATTGTGTATTTTTTTTATGAATTGGGGCGGTAACAAGTCCGTCAATTCTTCCTTCTTTTAGTGCTTCGGCAGCAATAACTAAACTCTGTACGGCATACTTTCCACCCGTTTCTGTTAGCTGACCAGGGGTAACTGAAACCTCATCATCCCAGCAATTGTACAAGTTTACTTGTTTATGGTTAATATGACCTGCATCTTTTATGGTGCTGAAATTAAAATTTATTTCCGGTAAACCTTTCCGGTAAAAGTTAAGCACCTTGGCACTGGCAAATATAACCGGAGTGCATATTTCAAGTATTCGCGCATCACTGATTGTTTTTATAATCAGTTCCAATCCAATACCATTGATATCACCACAGGTTAACCCTATAACAGGTTTATGTTCTATAATTGTATGCATGCTTAATATTATTAGATTGCGAAAATACAAAATCTTACCCGTAAGCTTTTATTTAGCACGGGTTAACTTAAATTTTTATCCGGCGTCGTATACTATTTTTGGTATGGGGGTATTTTTGCTTTTTACCTGATAAAAAGAAAAGGGAAATTGGTAATGAGTGTTGCCACTTTACTTCAAAAAGGATTGCTCAAATTTTGATAAACGGGCACTCCGATAGACTTCGGAAAATTTTATGCTTACTTTTGTGCTAATGTTTAAAATAAAAAAATCCTTAGGCCAGCATTTCTTAAAAGATGAAACCGTTATTGAAAAAATAATTGCTGCCTTAAAAGAAGACCCGTGTACCAATTTACTGGAAGTTGGACCGGGTGGAGGTGCACTTACAAAGCACCTGGTTTTATTGCCAGATATTAATTTTAAGGCAGTGGAACTAGACGATGAAAAAACCGCTTATTTAAAAAAAACTTATCCGGTTTTAACGGATCGGATCATTAGCGAAAGCTTTTTGGATATTGAGCAACCTTTCGACGAACCCTTTACCGTAATTGGTAATTTCCCTTATAATATTTCTACACAAATTTTATTTAAAGTATTGGACTGGAAGGATAATGTACCGGTAGTTATTGGCATGTTTCAAAAAGAGGTAGCGCAAAGGGCGGCCTCCAAAGAAGGTAATAAGGTATATGGTGTTTTAAGTGTTTTGATACAAGCTTTTTATGAAGTGGAATATTTGTTTGATGTAAGCAACCAAAGTTTTAATCCACCTCCAAAAGTACAAAGTGGTGTAATAAAACTTAAAAGAAAAAAAGTTGATTTAGTTGTAAAAAGCGATCGTGCCTTCAAAGTGTTGGTTAAAACCGCTTTTAATCAAAGGCGAAAAACACTGCGCAATGCGGTTAAAAGTTTATTTACACCTGAAGTTTTACAAGATGAATTATTTAATTTAAGAGCTGAGGCATTAAGCGTGGAAGCATTTGCTGCACTTACTTTTAGAATGATTTAAGACTAGGTGTGGAAAAAAGTTATGAGTTTTAAGTTATGAGTTATAAGTGGTGCATGTTCGCCGGCCATTTATAACTTGTTATTTTGATGTTTAAACAAATCGTTAAAACAAAATAGAATTTTAAATCCGACCGAATAGAAAATACAAAAAGAGCTTCATGCTTCCCTACAAAATGCTGCGGCCTTTCATGCACCGGCGAAATTTACAGTAATTAAAACGTCTTAACGTCTAAACGGCTAAATAAGCTTTTGCTAAAACGTCTTATCGGCTTCCCGGCAAAATTTTCAATAGTAAAAACGGCTCAACGGCTAAATATGCTTGTACAAAAACGCTTTATTTCCTTTTGGGCAAAAAATCAAAAACGTCTAAACGTCTAAACGGCAAAATCAAAAACGTCTAAACGCCTTAACGGCAAATTATAAAAAACGTCTTTCTATCTCGCCGGCAAAATCAACAAAACGTATTTTCGGCAAATACAATATTTTATTCATTTATAAAAACTAACAACTGTTAGCTTTTTACATCGCTTTATTTGTATTTTTGTATTGCGCCTATATTCAGCGCTATTATTGCTTAATTGAAAAAATATGCCTACAATTTCTTCCCAAAAAATTAGAATAGTAACCTCAGCGGCCTTGTTTGACGGACATGATGCAGCAATAAATATAATGAGAAGAATACTGCAATCAAAAGGCGCAGAGATTATTCATCTTGGTCACAACCGAAGTGTACAGGAAATTGTGGAATGTGCTATTGAAGAAGATGCACAGGGAATTGCCATAACAAGTTACCAGGGCGGACACGTGGAATTTTTTAAATACATGAAAGACCTTTTAAATGAAAATGGGTGCGGACATATAAAAATATTTGGCGGCGGTGGAGGTACTATTTTACCATCCGAAATTGAAGAACTGCATAATTACGGTATTACCAGAA
The DNA here is from genome assembly GCA_043732685.1 of Ferruginibacter sp. Lineage (GTDB taxonomy): Bacteria > Bacteroidota > Bacteroidia > Chitinophagales > Chitinophagaceae > Ferruginibacter. The sequence continues at coordinate 9,876 of JAYTHI010000087.1, forward strand.
TTTATAGTCCGGATGACGGAAGGCAAATGGGTTTGGAAGGTATGATTGAAGACGTTATACAAAAGGCAAGTGAAGTAAAATACCCGGTTGAGGCGAGCGGAGATAAAATTTTACCAACAGTAATTTGTACCACATTTGCCTTGGGAGAGGCCCGTGATATTAAAACAATTGCAAGAGCGATAACTGCTGCTGAAAATGGAGAAGATATAACGTATTATCTTACAATTTTAAAAAATCATCAGCTAAAAAATACTGCAACAAATGAAAGTACTGTATTTGTAAAGTCGGTGGTGTTGGGTATTACCGGTACAGGTGGTGCAGGAAAATCTTCTGTAACGGATGAATTGGTTCGTAAGTTTTTAAACGAGTTCCCAAATAAAACGATTGCCGTTATTTCTGTAGATCCATCTAAGAAAAAAACTGGTGGCGCCTTGCTCGGTGATAGAATTAGGATGAACGCTATTGCATCGCCAAGAGCATATATGCGCAGTCTTGCCACCCGGGAAAGTGATAAGGCTTTAAGCCAGTTTGTACAACAAGCCATTGATATATGTAAAGCAGCAGCCTACGATTTTATAATTTTAGAAAGCGCAGGAGTAGGCCAAAGTGATGCCTCTATTTTAGATTTTGTAGATGTAAGTCTTTATGTGATGACGCCTGAATATGGAGCCCCTTCCCAATTAGAAAAAATAAATATGCTGGATTATGCAGATATTATTTGTGTAAATAAATTTGATAAAGCCGGCGCATTAGACGCCTTACATGATGTACGGAAACAATATAAACGCAACCACAATTTATGGAATGCAAAAAATGAAGACCTTCCGATAATTGCAACCATTGCGGCGCAATTTAATGATATCGGTATTAATGATTTATTTGACATGGTGATGGAAAAAGTCGCCTTAAAAATGGGGGTTACTTTTAATGGTCCCCTTATCCATCATCTTGCATCAAAAGATACAAGCAGTCAGGCTACTATAATTCCACCAAAGAGGGTTAGGTATTTATCTGAGATCGTTGAAACAATTGCCGAATATGATTTATGGGTAAAACAACAAAGTGAAATTGCTACAAAATTATACCAGCTTAATGGTACAATTAATACCATTGGTGATAGTGAAAATTCAACCACCTTGCTGGAAGTACTTCAAAAGATTCAAACCGGCCTGCAATCAAAACTTGATAGCGAATCTTTGCTGTTAATTAAAAACTGGGCAGAAGTACAAAAGCGCTATAATAAAACTTTTTACGAATTTAAAGTAAGGGATAAAATAATAAAACAACCGCTAACTTATACCTCTTTATCGGGCACGGTTTTATTTAAAGTGCTTTTGCCAAAATATAAAGATTGGGGCGATATTCTTAGCTGGCAACTGCAGGAAAATGTGCCGGGAGAATTTCCATTTACAGCAGGTGTTTTTCCATTAAAAAGAGATGGCGAAGATCCTACAAGAATGTTTGCAGGCGAAGGCGGACCCGAAAGAACGAACCGTCGTTTTCATTATGTTAGCCTGGGCCAGCCGGCAAAACGTTTATCAACTGCATTTGACTCGGTTACTTTATATGGCGAAAACCCGGCTCACCGGCCTGATATTTATGGTAAGGTAGGTAATAGCGGGGTTAGTATTGCTACTGTTGATGACGCTAAAAAATTATATAGCGGCTTTGATTTATGCAATCCCAAAACATCAGTAAGTATGACGATAAATGGGCCCGCTCCAATATTACTGGCCTTCTTTATGAATGCTGCAATTGACCAGCAATGCGAACAATATATTATTAAAAATAACTTGCGCGAAGAAGTAAATGCTATTATTGAAGCAAAATATGCTATTCAAAATCTTCCAAAATACATTGGCGAAGATGGCAAAGAAATAATACCATTTAAAGGAAATTTTGAAGGTTTTTTGCCACAAGGGAATGATGGTTTAGGTTTGCGTTTGCTGGGGTTAAGCGGAGAAGAAATTTTGCCTCCTGCTGTTTATGCAAAAATTAAGGCTATTGCTTTATCAACTGTAAGAGGTACCGTACAAGCTGATATTTTAAAAGAAGATCAGGCTCAAAATACTTGTATTTTTTCAACAGAATTTGCTTTAAAATTAATGGGCGATGTGCAGGAGTATTTCATTGATAATAAGATTGAAAATTTTTATAGCGTAAGCATCAGCGGCTACCATATTGCCGAAGCCGGTGCCAACCCAATAACCCAACTAGCTTTTACGTTGGCTAATGGGTTTACCTATGTTGAATATTATTTAAGCCGGGGAATGAATATTGATGATTTTGCCCCCAACCTTTCATTTTTCTTTAGCAATGGTATGGATCCGGAATACAGCGTTATTGGAAGGGTGGCCAGAAAAATTTGGGCTAAGGCCATGAAAAATAAATACAAGGCCAATAGCCGGTCGCAAAAATTGAAATACCATATTCAAACATCCGGTCGTTCTTTGCATGCCCAGGAGATTGATTTTAATGATATCCGTACAACACTGCAAGCCTTGTACGCTATATATGACAACTGTAATTCGCTGCATACTAATGCTTATGATGAGGCAATTACAACCCCTACCGAAGAAAGCGTACGCAGGGCAATGGCCATTCAATTAATTATTAACAGGGAATTTGGGACAGCAAAAAATGAAAATCCAAACCAGGGTGCTTTTTTAATTGAAGAATTAACCAATCTTGTAGAAGCTGCTGTGATGGCCGAATTTGAAAGATTAACGGAAAGAGGGGGGGTGCTTGGAGCCATGGAACGCATGTACCAGCGCAATAAAATTCAGGAAGAAAGTTTGCATTATGAAACCCTGAAGCATACCGGCGAATATCCCATCGTAGGCGTAAATACATTCTTAAATAAAAAGGGTAGTCCAACAATTTTACCTGCTGAAATTATTAGAAGTACCGAAATGGAAAAGGAATTTCAGATAAAAACGTTGGAGTTGTTTCACGAGCGACATGCTGCAAAAAGCGCCGGCATGCTTAAAAAATTACAGCAAATTGCCATTGATAACGGAAATTTATTTGAAGAATTAATGGAAACGGTAAAGTATTGTTCCCTGGGGCAGATAACGAACGCTTTGTATGCCGTTGGTGGACAATACAGAAGAAATATGTAAGCTGTACATTTTTAATTGGTATAAGTAAGCGTCATTTTATTTGATAATTAAACATTTCAAATAGTTTTTATCAATTAAGTCTTACAATATTATTTGGAAGAAAAATCTAAATTTTATTTTAAAAATTAGGTATATTTTTTATAGAAATTTAATCTTTTCTGTAGTAAATTATAATTAATTTTAAGACATGATCGTTATTGAAAATAAAAAATTACGGGCTGTCATTTCTTCTAAAGGGGCCGAATTGCAAAGCCTTTATAATAAGGAAACCGGCATTGAGCATATGTGGAGCGGAGCAGTGGCCTGGCCCAAACACAGTCCTGTATTATTTCCTATTGTGGGCAGCTTAAAAAATGATACTTACTATTACCAACAACAAAGTTATCATTTACCAAGGCATGGATTTGCCAGAACAAAGAATTTTTTGCAGGAGCAGGTAAACAATGAAGAGGCTTTGTTTACCCTTAATGCAGATGACGAAACTATAGTTGTTTATCCTTTTTTGTTTTCCTTTGAAATACGCTATACCCTGTTAAAAAGTACCCTTATCTGTTCTTTAAATATTATTAATACTGATAAAAATAATGTATTATTTTCTGTAGGCGCACATCCTGCATTTGCAGTGCCTATGATGGCAGGAGATAGCTATACTGACTATTTTTTGGAATTTAATAAAACAGAAAAATTACATCGTTTTAAATTAGAAGATGGTTTAATTGCTAACCAGTCGGAGCCTTTGGCAACAGACGATAACAAACTTTATTTACAGCATAATTTATTTTATGACGATGCCATCGTTATAAAAAATATGCAGTCAAACACCATTACTTTGGGATGCAATAATCATCCTCATGGAATCAAATTTAATTTTGATAATTTTCCATTCTTTGGTATTTGGGCAGCTAAGGAGGCTGATTTTGTTTGCCTGGAACCTTGGTGTGGTATAGCAGATAGCGTTAACACCAGCCAACAATTAACAGATAAAGAAGGAATAATTAATTTGGCTATAAATGAGCGCTGGCAAAGATCCTGGAGTGTAGATAGCTTCTAATTTTGTTATACCGGTTGCTTTAATAAATGCAAATTATAAAATTTAAATTGCCTGTTTCAAAAGCAGCTTTTTTTGCTGTTTTTAATAAATTTCCTTTTTCGCTTTTGTAATACCTAAGTTTATCAATTTATTTTAAGCTAACTCTTCACAAAAATATCCTGCATTTAACAAAATATTTTCTACCTCCTTTGGTTTAATATCTTTTGAAACTATACGTAAAATATTATCACAATCCTGCAGGTCGACATTCCATTTATAAATATCAGGATGCATATTTAAGCTTCCACCAATGATACTAATCTGGTTTTCAGTAGACAGGTTAGTTTTAAAAACAAGTATTTGCATACAAACTATTTTTGTTTTAAATCAAAATATAATTTAAAACAGTTTATAAATCAATAAGGTTTTAAGCATTGTTTATTATCTTATTGCATACTTTCATTTGGTTCCTGTTCTTTCTTTCTCCAACCATTGCTGCAGCGATTTTTCCATGCTGCGTTAAATGTATCTTTATCTTCCTGGGACATGTTTCCAAACTTTTCCTTCAATTTTATTTTAAAATCCTCTTTTCTTCTATTACCAAATCCTCCATTAAAACCACCGAATAAAATTTTACTCAACAATAAAATTCCTGTTGCCTGTATAAAACTTATTTCTTTAACACCAATAATAGCTGGTAAAATTGCATTCCATAGGGCCATTACAACCCAGCCTAAAAGCATTGCAAATGCTACAAAGCATAATAAAAACAGTAATGATTTTTTTATCCAAAATTTTTTCATTTTGCTAATTTTTTGGTATCTGAATAGCTTGTCGATCGCATATTTTATCAGAAATCCGGTTTAATAATTTAATAACTCATCTTTTGTTTGGCGCAATCGCGCTCTTAAATGTATAACTGCATATCTTTTTCTGCTGAGCAGGGTAGCCACACTTACTCCTGTAATTTGTTCCATTTCTTTAAAGGAAATATCATTTATTTCATGGTCTATAAATACATCACGTTGTTCAGCAGGTAATTCATCAAGTGCAATTTTTAACGCTTCCCAAAATAGGTTACGCAAATAAACTGTTTCAGGGTTATTGTCTGATGGCAGCAATATTTCTTTCCAATCAAAGCCATCATCGGTATCATAAGAGGTGAATATATCATCAGCCAGCGGCATTTTCTTTTTACGATAGCTATCTTTGATTTTATTGGATGCAACCGTATATAACCAACTGCTTACCTGATTAATTGGTGCTGCATTACCCGCAAATTGGTAAAATACCTCCTGTAAGATATCTTCAGCATCTTCAGTGCTCTTTACCCGTTTTTTTATAAAACCAAGTAGGCGTCTGCTCATACTATTAATAATATGAGTTAGGTTTTGTTGCGGCTTATCTTGCAAACCGGCATGTATTGACAGTACATCTTCCATGTATATAGGCAGACGAATAATTAGGGTGAATATTTTACGCAATTAAAATATTACAGAAATATACCTAACTGCGGGGTAGTTTTTACTTGAATAAAAGTATAAAATTAATTAGGGAAAGCTGCGTTAATAAAATAAAATTCTATTTTTTTTAATAGGAATATTGCTCTGATTGATTATAAAATTAGCCTTTTTAAAATATATTTTCCTATTACCTGCAGTTTGTTTTACCCAATTTTCTAATGATTTACCAATGTATTTAATTGATAAAATTGTACTTGCGGGTTCTATATAATGTTAGGTTGTACGTTGTAAAGGATTTGCTTAGTTTCTACATTTTTTGTAAATAATAGTTCCTTTCGCAAAAGGTATTTTGCATACAAACAATAAATGGCATAATTATTACTTTAGATAAAATGTAAAAAAAATGTAAAATTATTTATTATGATTACCCCAAATTTATCCGGAAAAAAAGTTGCCATCATTTCTGAAAATGGTTTTGAAGAATTGGAACTTACCAGTCCTAAAAAGGTTTTGGAAGATGCTGGAGCCATAGTTCATATTATATCTACCTTACCAATAATAAAGGGTTGGAATACCGATCATTGGTCGATTGAATTACCGGTAGATTTAAATATACATCAGGCCAATAGCGATAATTATGATGCCATTCTTATCCCTGGCGGTGTAATTAACGCTGATAAAATGAGAACAATCCCCGATTATATATCTTTTGTGTCTGAATTTTTGGAAACTGGTAAACCGGTAGCAACTATTTGTCATGGCCCTCAGGTATTAATTGAAACGGGCATGATTAAAGGGAAAGAAATGACTTCATACCCTTCTCTTAAAACTGATCTTTTAAACGCTGGCGTAAATTGGACAGACAAGGAAGTGGTTACCGATAATGGTTTAATAACCAGCCGATGTCCTGCCGATTTGCCTGCATTTAATTTAAAAATCCTTGAAGAGTTTTCTGAAGGCATACATAAAGTTCGGAATCCAATTGAACCGGCTAATACATTTTAAATACGGTTATAGGGTTTAAATTAAATTATACAAAAATATAGTGAACAATGCTCCGGAATAATTAATAATGCATTAAAGATTTGCAAATATTAATTACCTGATACATCATAGAACCTTAGAAATCACAGAAGTATCAAAAAGTAATTTAATCATCCTGTTTGCTTTGCGAATATTCATTGTTTTCTTCATCCTCTTCGCCGATTTCTTCGTCTTCATCATCTAATTCAGCACCGGGTACATCCAGATCTTTACCGGATAAATCATTTTTTTCATTTAATGGGACACCCTCAGCATCAGTATTATCCAATTGATCTTCATTATTTTTTTTACTTTTTCTATCCTCATTTAATGCTAAATTTTCATCTTTGGGAAAAGTAAAATCTTCATCAGCTATACCCTCAAATTCAAATCCATCTTCATAATCATCAAGGTCTTCACCGGTTGCTTTAAAATCTTCTATAGATAATTCACTACCGTCATTCCAGACGTCCATTTCTTCCTCGTCTTCCTCATTTTCCCGGGCTTTATTGTTTTTGTCAACCTCTTCAAATGAACTGTTGGAAATTGAGGTATTATTCCCAAAAATTGAATTAATTAGGGTATTATATTGAATGTCATTTATCATTATTACATATTTAAGGAAGTTTTTAATAAAAACGTGCCAATCTTAAATTATTAGAAAAACTATTCTTTACAGGAATAATGCTCCCCATTATTATAGACAATGACCAAATTTTTCTACATAAAAAATATTTTAATTTGCAAACGGCTATCATCTACTATTCATTGAAAACTAACCGTTTAGGATATTATAAAATATATTATATTGTAAATTTTGGCTTCAATTAAAAAATTAATTAAGTAATGGGGTAATACTTACGTAAAAAAAATTAAACCAATTATTAAAATGTTAATAAGGTTTATCAATGTGGAGATTTGGATTTTAAAAGGCAAAAGGCAAAAGGCAAA
>JAYTHI010000088.1:0-1739 GCA_043732685.1 Ferruginibacter sp.
TACGAACGGCTGCATTTTTTAACCGATAGTAAAAATGTTATTTTAGAAAGTGACCAATCCGGCTGGAACCAACTGTACCTGCACGATAAAGATGGCAAACAAATAAATGCCATAACCAGCGGCAAGTTTACCGTATTAAATATTATAAAGGTTGATGAAAAAAAAGGTGTTGTATATTTTACAGCCAGAAGCCGTGAAAATACTGCCCGTATTGATTTTTATAGTGTAGGTTTAAATGGTAAAAACTTTAAAAGATTAAGTTTTGGCGACTATAACAATACCAATATAAATTTATCGCCTGATGGTAATTATTTTATTACTACCTATTCTAATGTTAGCACACCAACAAAAATGACCCTGGTTAGTACAACAGGTAAAATTGTAAAGGAGTTGGGCGATAGTAAAGACGCAACTTTTGCAACTTTTAATTTAGCCAATACAGAATTATTAAGGGTTAAAAGCGATGATGGTTTATACGACCTGCCAATGAAAGTTACCTGGCCGGTAAATATGGATAAAAATAAAAAGTATCCGGTATTGATTTCTATTTATGGTGGCCCCAATGCCGGTACCTGCTGGGATACCTGGAGCCTGAATGGCAGTCAACAATTTTATGCTAAAGAGGGATTGATTCAAGTGGTAATGGACCATCGTGCAAGTGGTCATTTTGGAAAAGAAGGCGTAAATTATATGTACCATAACCTGGGCTATTGGGAAATGAAAGATTATAGCAGCATGGTAAAATGGTTGATAGCCAATGGCAGCGCAGATGCTGCTAAAATATGTATTACCGGCTTTAGTTACGGAGGGTACATGACCTGTTATGCGCTTACTTATGGCAGTGATGTTTTTACACACGGTATGGCTGGCGGCAGTGTAACCGATTGGAGTTTTTACGATACCCATTATACAGAAAGATACATGGGTACACCTGCTAATAATCCTGAAGGATATAAAACAAGTTCTGTATTAAATTATACCGACAAATACAAAGGCAAGCTGCAATTGGTACATGGCCTTATTGATGACAATGTGCATATTCAAAACAGCATAAACCTGATTAGTAAATTGCAGGATGCTAAAAAAGATTTTGAATTTATGGAATACAGCGGCGGCAGGCACGGATGGCCGGGCAATAAATGGCTGCATTATCAAAACTTAAAGACCGAATTTATTTATAAATATTTGTTGGAGAAACCTGTCAATAAAATGATGCTTAGATAAAAATATATCCCGTTAAAAAAAATCCGGCAGTACCTAAAGTGCTGCCGGATTTTTTTTATACAATACCTACTTTTTTTATTATTTAAGCAAAGCAGAGAAAATATGCAATAAGAGTAGGTAAAAAATTTATTAATCAATGCCATTAAGTTAATTCTTCTGTTATCCTTTCAACTATTTCCTGATTTAATATTTAGATTTTAGATTAGGCAAATAATTAGTAAAAGCAATATAGACTGAACTGTTAAACTTTTAGGTAGAATAAAAATGTATCCCGATCGTGAAAATTAATATTGAACATGTTAAAAGCTAAGAAGCGGCAATGAAAATTATACAATTCTAATAAATATTACCTTTCGATGAATGCCTTTAAAAATACCAGTAATTGCATGAGCCGCCTCATTGGGTTCGGTCCGCCGGAGGGCGGATTCAATAAAAAATGCGCAGCTTATTTTTTTTGAAAGAAGCCAATGGGCGGCGTTGCAGTTACGCAGCCCGCCGGCTGTGGAGGCGAAGGG
>JAYTHI010000089.1:0-6047 GCA_043732685.1 Ferruginibacter sp.
ATGAGCGTGAGCGGCAGTTTTAAAGGGACGTCAACTAATTTTACAACGGATATTGCAGTTCAAACAAATAAAGGAAATGCCGGTTTAAAAGGTTTTTTAAACACTATTAATGAAACCTACAACATTAAAGGAAGCTTAAATAATGTTGCCATTGGATACCTGACAAAACAGGATATTCTTGTTGGCAATGTAACAATGCGGTACGCAGCAAAAGGAAATGGCTTTAAACCAGCCTCCATGAATACTAGGGCCAATGCACAGGTTAGTTCCATTTTTTTGAAAGGGTATAATTATCATAATATTGATTTAACAGCTTCGGTACATAAGGGTTATACAGTGATGGATGCAGCAATTGCTGATAAAAATATTGCGCTTCATGTTAATGGAGAAGCAATGATTGATGAAAAGTTTGCCACTAATATAAAAATGAAATTATTATTGGACAGCATTTTATTAAAGCCATTAGGTTTTGCATCAACAGATTTAAGGATACATGCAAATATGGAAGCCGATATTGCTGATGCTGATCTTAATAAACCAACGGGTGTTGTAAAAGTTAGCGATCTTATAGTAGCAAATGATGGACAACGATATAAAGCAGCTGCTATTACCCTTGCGGCAAATACCAGCGATTCAGGAAAAGTTATTACCCTGATTAGCCAGATAGCAACTGCAACTTTAAAAGGAAAATACAATTTAAAAACCATTGGTAGCGGCGCAATGCAGCTTGTTAATAAATATTATAATATTGGCATAAAAGACAGTTTAATTTCCAAGGACAAATGGCAATTAAACGCTGCTATAATTCCCGACAGTTTATTGTTTGCTTTTGTTCCAACTTTAGCAGGTACAGATACCATCCGGTTAAAGGCAAATTTTGATGGATCGGCACAAAAATTAAATCTTGTAGTAAATGCTCCCAAGGTACAGGCGGGTACTCAAATATTGGATAGCCTAACAATAACTGCAGGCAATACTGCAGAACAATTTAATTATGCCGCAACGGTAAATACCGCAGGTAACAAAAGCTTTCAATTACAAAAAACAACCCTGGTTGGTTTTGTGGCACACAATGCAGTAACAACAAAACTTACTATTAAAGATAGTGATGGCGATGATAAATACAAGCTTGGAGCTACAATTGCACCACAAAAAGAGGGTGAGATTTTAATGCATATTTTAGATACCCTGGTATTGGACAATGATAAATGGGGCGTTGATAACAGCAACTTTATAAGGTACAATAAAAATGGTATCATCATACATCGTTTAGCCATCGATAAGGATGGACAGTCGCTTTCAATTTCCTCCAAAACGGATAATGAAACTGCACCTATTGAGCTTATCTTAAAAGATTTTCAAATTAAAACTTTAACCAATTTGGCAGAACGGGATTCCTTATTGATCAATGGTGCCATCAATGGAAATGTAGTAGTAAAGGATGCTATGAAAAACCCGATATTTACCTCCGCTATCCAAATAGATAACCTGACTTACATTACCGATACGGTAGGTAATATTTCTATTAAAGTGGATAATGAAACAGCCAACGCTTATACTGCTGATATTGCTGTAAAGGGTAATGGTAATGATGTACAACTGGGAGGTAAATATTATACCGGTGAAGGTAAAATGGATTTAAAATTATTGGTTAATAATATAAATATGACCAGTGTAAAGCCTTTTACTTTTGGTACTTTAATACAGGCTGACGGCAGTTTAAAAGGCAATGTCAATATACAGGGAACAACGGCTGCTCCGGATATACATGGAGTTTTACGTTTTGAAAATGCTGATATTACACCTGCTGCAACAGGGGTTAAATTACACCTTAGTAAAGAAGATATTGCAGTGGAAACGCATGACCTGATTAAATTTAATCAATTTACACTGCTTGATTCTGCCGGTAAAAAAGCCATATTGGATGGTACAATCAGTACAGATGATTTTAAGACTTATGCCTTTAACCTTAACCTGGCAGCAACAGATTTTCAAGTTTTAAATGTTGCAAAAAAACAAAATCAATTGTATTATGGCAGGCTGAATATGGATGCTGATATTGATGTTGCAGGCACCTTAACAGCACCTAGTATTAACGCTGATTTAAAAATAAATAAAGCTACAAATATAACCATTATCCTTCCCAGCAGCAATCCCGAAATTGATGGCAGAGAAGGTGTGGTAAAATTTGTAGATGTTTATGGAGCTAAAACGGACAGCCTTTTTAAAGCCGTTTCAGATACTTTAACACAGTATCCAAAATTAGCAGGTATGGATATTACAGTAACTTTAGAATCTGACACTGCTGCCCAAATTAATTTGATTATTGATGAACGCAGCAATGATGCATTAAAAATAAGAGGCAAGGCCAACCTCAGCGGCGGCTTAGATAAAAGTGGTAAAATTAGTTTAACCGGCGATTACCAGTTACAAGCTGGTTCTTACCAATTAACGCTAAGCTTATTAAAACGGCAGTTTTTAATTGCACCGGGTAGCGTGATCACCTGGACAGGCGATCCAATGAGTGCCAATGTTGATATTACTGCCCGATATATTGCTAATACACAACCCATCAATTTACTACAAAGTGAGTTGGCAAATATTCCTTCAACAGACCAGGGAAAATATAAAGGCAAATTACCTTTTGAAGTTTTATTGAAAATGAAAGGAGAATTATTAAAGCCTGTTATAACATTTGATATTGTTTTACCGGAGGCATTACAATCCTCCTGGACAGATGTGGAAACTAAATTGGAACAAATAAGAAGGGATGATGCAGAACTGAATAAACAGGTTTTTGCTTTATTATTACTAGGAAGATTTGTTCAGGATAACCCTTTACAAAATGGCGCCGATGGTACCTCGCTTGCCAATAGCGCAAAATCGAGCGTGAGTAAACTTTTAGCAGAACAACTTAATAACCTTGCGGGGAGTCTTGTACAGGGCGTAAATTTAAATTTCGGCGTAAATACAGATGCTGATTACTCCTCCGGCACCCGTGCCAGCAGAACAGATCTTACGGTTGGTATATCCAAAAGCCTGCTTAATGACAGACTTAGAGTAAGTGTTGGCAGTAATTTTGAATTGGAAGGGCCGGCAAATACCAATGAAAATGCCAGCAATATTGCAGGTGATGTGGCGGTAGATTATTTATTAAGTAAGGATGGCCGTTATGCGCTACGTGCCTATCGTAAAAACGAATACCAGGGTGTAATAGAAGGGCAGGTAATTGAATCAGGGGTATCTTTTATTTTCACCTTTGACTTTAATGAATTCAAGCAAATATTTAATCGTAAAACAGCCGAGCAAAAAGAAAGAGATTTACTATTGCAACAAAAAGCAAAGCAGGTACTTGATGCTACTCAAAAAGGGCTGGTAAAACCGATAAAATAATAATTGTTGCCTTGCTGGAATTAGTTATAAAATTATTTTCTTAATAATAGCGCCGGAATAAAATGAAGGATATATTCTTAAAATTAAAGTACTGTTGTGCAAAACAAATTGATTGTGGTGCATACCTTTCTTTTTGCATTGTAGTTGTTTTTATTTCTTCCTGCAGCAATACAAAGTATTTACCTAAAGGTGAAACATTATATATCGGTTCATCTGTAAAGTATAAGGCATCCGATAGTACGGGAAAAGTGAAAAAAGCTGTTTTAAAAGACGAATTAAATGCGATCATCTTACCAAAACCCAATACCAGCATACTTGGTTTACGTTATAAATTATGGTTGTATAATATTGCAGGAAAGCCAACTGGCAAAGGTTTGCGTTACCTGCTAAAAAATAAACTAGGTGAACCGCCTGTATATGCAAGTGCAGTAAATTTCGAAAAAAACAGGGCTATCCTGGTTAACCGTTTACAAAACAGGGGTTATTTTAATAGTTCGGTAAGTGTAGATACGGTTACAAAAAATAAACGTACCAAAGCAATATTTACGGCAAAACCTGCTGTTCAATATGTAATTGATTCCATCAGTTTTCCGACAGATTCTACTGAACTTGGCACAGCCATCAGGCGCAGTACCGGAAAAACTACCCTAAAAAAAGGAGATCCATACGATCTGGATATTATTAAAGCAGAACGTTTAAGGATTGATACGAGGTTAAAACAACAAGGCTATTTTTTCTTCAGCGAAAATTACCTGCTCCTGAAAGTGGATAGTAATTTAAAAGCGAATAAAGTAAACATGTACCTGCAGGTAAAACCAACAACGCCTCTGCAGGCCAGGCACCCTTATCGTATTGGTGATGTTATTATTTATGCAGATTATAGTTTGGACAGTGATTCCGCTTTTTCAAAAAATAAGGCAACTTTATATGATAGTTTTTATGTGGTTGACCCCTATAAAAAATTCAATCCAAGAATGTTCCGGCGTAACCTGCGGTTTCATCCGGGTAGTTTGTACAATCGTAACGACCACAATCTCACCCTTAGCCGATTGGTTAGTTTAGGCGTATATAAATTTGTAAAAGCCCGCTTTGAAGAAGTGGATAGTGTAAAAGACAGACGGCTAAATGCATTCTATTATTTATCCGCGAATAATAAATATGCTGCAAAAGCGCAAATTTCGGCACTTACAAAATCTAATAACTCTTCAGGTACAGACCTTACTTTAAGTTTAAAAAACAGGAATACTTTTCACAGTGCGGAACAATTGATTTTAAGTGGTTTTGTAGGAATAGAGACCCAAATAGCGGGGCAACAAAATGTTGGCACCAAACATTATGGAGGTAATTTAGACCTCATTATCCCCCGTATTATTGGTCCCGTAAAATTTGGTAGAAATAGTGATTTTGTCCCTAATACTAAAATAAATATAGGGTATGAATATTACCGGAGAACAGATCAATATACCCTGAACTCTTTAAAAACCAGTTTCGGTTGGGCCTGGAATTCGTCAATTACTACAGAACACCAGTTTAATCCAATTGCGATAAATTATGTACTGCCATCCGGAATAACACCTTTGTTTCAAAAGGGCCTTGATACCAATATTACCTTGGCAAGAAGTATAGAAAAACAATTTATAATTGGCAGCAATTACAACTTTAATTATAACTCGCAGGCCAAACCAAATATTAAAAGGAGTAATTATTATTTTAATGGGAATGTAGATTTTTCAGGTAACCTTCTAGGCTTAATCACAGGTGCTAATGTAAAAAATGGTAAGGAAAAAAAAATATTCGGTACACCCTTTTCGCAATATGTTCGTGGCGAAGTTGAATTGCGGCATTACCTTGCTATTGGAACACTGAAAAAAGAAAGGATAAACCAATTGGTGAGCAGGATAATTTTAGGTGCCGGATATGGTTATGGCAATAGTGCTTCTATGCCATTTATTAAAGAATTTTTTATTGGAGGTACCAACAGTATTCGTGCGTACAGGGCGCGTAGTCTGGGTCCGGGTTCGTTTTATGGAGGCAATACTACGGTGACCAAACATTTTTTACCGGATCAGCCTGGTGATATAAAAATAGAGTTGAATACCGAACTACGATTTAAAATTATATCCATTGTAAGGGGTGCATTTTTTGTTGACGCAGGTAATATTTACACCATCAATAATGATCCCGCAAGACCCGGTGCTAGTTTTTCGAAAGATTTTGCAAAACAGCTGGCAGTTGGCACAGGGGTAGGTTTACGCTTCGATCTTAATTTTCTGGTGCTAAGGATTGATGGTGCATTCCCTATTCGGAAATCCTATTTACCCGGCGGACCAGCCTGGGTATTTAACCAGATAAAATTTGGAGATCCGGAATGGAGAAAGGAAAATTTAATTTTAAATTTAGCGATTGGTTATCCATTTTAAAAGGAATAATTTGGCCTGCTTAATCACTCACTAAATTGTACAAACCAACCGTTTTAACTTTCACAATAAATCAGGAATTATTTGATAAGTATAATAAAATTCTTCAGGCATTGATATTATTACGCATAAAAATTTGGGGGGAACATAATTTCTGAAGTCTATAAAAGTGCAACACATAAAAATACCGCTTCATTTATGTATGAAACGGTATTTGAATTTTATAAAGAAAACAGG
>JAYTHI010000090.1:0-17420 GCA_043732685.1 Ferruginibacter sp.
CGGCGGCGTTATTGAAACCGAAAGCTGGCGCAATGAAACCGATGCCATTTTACTGGTATGGCAAGCCGGACAGGAAGGTGGAAATGCCGTTGCTGATATTGTAAGCGGCAAAATAAATCCATCAGGGAAATTGGCCGTTAGTTTTCCGATAAATTACAAAGATGTTCCATCTGCCAATAATTTTCCGGGTAAAAATCTATCTGATTCTACCTTGATGGGAATGGGTGGTTTTCCAATGGGTAAAAGATCGGAAGTTATTTACGAAGAAGGAGTTTATGTAGGTTACCGTTTTTACAATACTTTCAACGTAAAACCAGCTTACGAATTTGGCTTTGGTTTATCTTATACCAATTTTAATTATGGTCAAATACTGCTTAGCAGTCCCGCTTTTAACGGCACTATAAAAGCAACGATTAAAATAACAAATAATGGCAAAGCTGCCGGAAAAGAAGTGGTACAATTATACCTTACCGCACCGGCAAAAAATATAGATAAACCAGCTGACGAACTTAAAGGGTTTGCAAAAACAAACCTGCTTCAGCCTGGCCAGTCGCAAACCATTTCCTTTATATTGGATGCAAAATCCCTTGCATCTTACCTAACAGAAAAAAGCAGCTGGATAGCCGAAGCCGGTGACTATACCATAAATATAGGCGCCTCTTCTGCTAATTTTAAACAAACAACACACTTCAAATTACAAAAAGAATTAGTGGTAGAAAAATGCCATAACGTATTAAGTCCTAGTGTTAAAATAAATGAGTTAAAAAAATAATAAACTCATTTTAAGGATACGTAAAAAAAATTTAATAATGAATTATACCGGAAATGGTATAATTCATTATTTTTACTGACTTATAAATGCGTAAAACTGCTTCCATACTATTATTACTGCTTATTGTATTTAATACAATAGGTTACAAATTATGGTTTTCAATAGCCATGCAACATGCAGATACGAAGCTTGAAAAGGCTGTAGATAACCAACTTTACAATACCGAAGACCTTTTTACTTTAAAAATCCCCTTAAACCTTCCTTACCAAAATTTACCTTCCAATTTTGAGCGCGTTAATGGCGAAATAACTTTAAATGGCGAGACATACATGTTTGTTCAACGTAAAGTTGAAAGAGACACGATGTACCTTCAATGTATTAGAAATACTGAAAAAAATATACTTACCCAGCGATCCAATGATTATTTCAGTAAAATGAATGATGTTGCAGGCAATAACGATACAAAAAAAATACCCGGTAAAAATAGTTCCCTGCTAAAATTTGCCGGTTCAGATTATACCAATGATATTTCCTTGTGGAAATGTACAACCCCTTTTTCCGCTACCATTGTTTACCTTAACAAACCGTTCTTCCCAATCAGCTTCAATCATTTGGATAAAATGATTAAACCTCCCCAAACTGTGTAACTTTTAAAATTCTTGTAATAAGTATAAAGCTTGTTATTGCTTATCTATTTCTCAAATAAAAATATTAAAATGAAAAGACTATTCTTTTGTCTTGGCATTGTGGCATTGTTATATTCCTGCAAACCTAATTTGGAGTATAAAAGCTACCTGCAAAATCCACAGTTATTTAGCAATGCTGTTCACGAACTTAATGGTGTTGTAATGGGCAATAATTTTCCACCAATGATTGCAGCGCGAAATTATACCTACGGCGCCATTGCAGCCTATGAAATTATAGCTGCCGGCTATCCAAAAAAATACCAAACACTTGCAGGGCAGTTGCATGGGCTTACAACCGTAGCAATACCTGCGGCCAACAGCCCTATTGATTATGAACTGTCATCCTTACTGGCCTATATAAAAGTTGGCGAATCGGTTACGTTTCCGGAAGGTAGTATGCAGGAGTATAAGGATAGTATTTTAATAATAGCAAGACAAAAAGGTTTGCCCGGCGCTATTGAAAGAGCTTCGCAGGATTTTGCAGACAGCATGAGCGCAAGCATCATCAGGTGGAGTAAAAAAGACAATTACGCCCAAACAAGAAGTGCCGAAAAATATACTGTAAAAGATGAACCGGGCAGATGGGTGCCAACACCGCCAATGTACGGTCAGGCCGCCGAACCGCATTGGATGGATATAAGAATTATGGTACTGGACAGCGTTACGCAATTTGCACCGCCACCACCAATACCTTACAATATTACCGATAAAAATAGCGCCTACTACAAACAAGTGATGGCTGTTAAAAATGCAGTTGACAGTTTAACAGAGGAACAGCGGCACATTGCAGAATTTTGGGATGACAATCCCTTTAAACTGAATGTATCAGGTCATTTGATGTTTGCCACCAAAAAATTTTCCCCATCCGGCCACTGGATGAGCGTGATTGGGATTGCAGCCAAAACTGCAGGATCCAATTACGATGAAACGGTGTATGCCTATGCCAAAACTTCTATTGGGTTATTTGATGCTTTTATTCAATGCTGGAAAGTAAAATATACCTATAATACGATCAGGCCCGAAACGGTGATTAATAAATATATAGATCCTAATTGGAGGCCTTATTTACAAACTCCTGCTTTTCCCGAATATACTTGTGGCCATTCCACTATTTCATCAGCTGCAGCAGAGGTTTTAACCGGTATTTACGGAGATAATTTTGCTTACACAGACAGTACAGAATTAGAATTCGGCATTAAAAACCGCAGTTATAAGTCTTTCAGACTGGCAGCACTAGAAAACAATTCAGCGCGTTTTTACGGGGGTATTCATTTTCATCCATCTTGTTTGGCAGCCAATGCAGAAGGTAAAGGTGTGGGAGACTTTATCTCCGAAAAATTAAAAATGAAAAGATAACAACCTAAAAATTTTAAAATGAAACCAATTATAAAAATACTAATTATTACCTTTCTTATAACCTCATTATTGCATAAACAATCAACCGCACAAGGCTGTGTGGCGGTGCGCAGTAATGGTAATATTACCATGGTTCATCCATTAGACACCACCTCGCAAAATGGCATGTGGCAGATAAGTATGGCGGCAAGGTATTTTAAATCTTTCCGGCACTTTTCCGGTACGGTAGAAAATAAACAAAGACTAATTGATGGAAGCGAAGTTATCAATCACCAGGCAAGTTTTGATATTGCACTTACAAGAATTATAAATGATCGCTGGTCGTATATGATTGATATGCCCATTTTATCAAATGAACGTTCCTCTTTATATGAACACGGACTTGTAAATGGGGTTTACGTAAAAAAAGAAAGACATTCCACTCATTCTTTTGGAATTGGAGATATGCGCTTTGCTTTATACAGATGGCTGCTGGATCCTAAAAAAAGTAAGCGGGCAAATATTCAGGTTGGGCTTGGTATTAAATTGCCTACCGGCGATGATAATTTTAAAGATTACTGGTACAATGTAGGCGTTGGGGGTACCAAAGAATTAAGAACTGTAGATCAATCTATTCAATTAGGAGATGGGGGTACCGGTTTTACAACAGAATTAAATAGCTATTATAACATTAAGCACAACTTCAGTGTGTATGTAAATGCCTATTACCTAATTAACCCAAGGGAACAAAACGGCGTTAGAACCTATCGGGAAACCTTGGTTAAAACGCTTGCTAACGAAGCTATATCAAGTGTGCCCGATCAATATATGTTTAGAACGGGTTTTAATTATGCTTTTAATAAATTGAAAGGTTTGGCTTTTGCATTGGGCGCTAAATTAGAAGGAATTCCAGTACATGATTTGGTTGGGGGTAGTGAAGATTTTAGAAGGCCGGGGTACATTTGGTCCATTGAACCTGCGCTTACTTATCAGGTTAAAAAACTAAACTTTTTTGTGTCGATGCCATTTGCTGTGGCGAGAAACAGAACGCAGAGTGTAACAGATAAAGAAAATAGCCTTGCCACCGGTAAGCATGTGCAAGGAGATGCAGCTTTTGCAGATTATGTTATCAATGCAGGGTTTAGCTTTAAATTTAAATAACATTTATTAGATCAGGTAGAAAATTAGGCATGCAATATATTTACGTATACCACTAAAAAATGGAAGTCTTTTAGCGGTAACCATCACTTTCGTTTATTTTATTATTATAAGAGATAAATAAAAAGCTACGCACAAATATTTCGCAAACTTTCTACCTGATCTAAATATTTCAATTTAAAAAGAGATAACAAGCATAGGATACCAAATGCCTATCTCAATAAATAAGTAAAATCAAGGCTTTTATTATTGTTTGGGAAATAGAATAGGTTAAATGGTTGGCTCACTAACACTTGTAAAAAAAGATTTTAAGACCATTTGCCTTTAAAATTGTTTATCACTTTATATTTCTTAAAACTTATTACAATATATTATCTATGAATTGGTTGGGTTGGGCATTATTTTTCCCTACTACACAAATATGTTTGATTATTTCATTGAATTACAATCATTTAACTCTATTTTAGTTCTATATATTTTTGGCATATTTTTTTGTAAGTCGAGTTTATAAATTATCAAATAATTTGAAACATATAACAAAAAAAAATATCTTTGTAACAATTATATTTTACATTCTAAACCCACCCAAACAATGAGCAAAATTTTAATTGCTGTTATTGTTGTTATGAATTTTCTTTCAACCCAATTAAAGGCACAGACAGATCTGGATGCTATAATGATGGAGAAAAAACAACTGTGCATTGGTCCGATGTTTTCTTATAGTAGTTTTAAAAACTATTGGGAAGGAACAACAAAAACTGATAATGCCAATGTAGGTACCGTTTCAACCCAAACCTATTCTGTAATGGCCGCGTATGGCATTTCCTCCAAATTGAATTTTTTATTTAATGTCCCTTACGTTCAGACAAAAGCCTCCGCAGGCTCCTTGCACAGTATGAAGGGAATGCAGGATTTAAGTTTATTCTTAAAATGGATGCCACTGGAAAAGCAACTTGGTGCAGGAACTATTTCAGTATATACCATCGCCGGAGGTTCCCTACCTCTAACAAATTATGTAGCCGATTTTATGCCTTTATCAATCGGGCTGCACAGCAAAACAGCTTCTGCCAGGCTGATGATAGATTACCAGGTACAACATCTTTTTATAACCGGATCTGCAACTTATGTAGCAAGAGATAAGATAAAGATTGACCGTACGTCTTATTATGATACGGAGCTGCACCTTAGCAACGAAGTAGCCATACCTGATGCAAGCAATTTTAATTTTAGAGCCGGGTACCGAAGTAATAAATTAATTGCTGAAGCTGTTGTTAATAAGTTTACCAGTCTTGGTGGTTTTGACATAACAAAAAATAATACGCCATTTCCAAGCAATAGGATGAATGCCACTACAGTGGGCGTTAATTTTAAAGTGGAGCTTACGCCTAAAAATAATTTATCGCTGGTAGCGGGTGGAAGCACAACAGTAGCAGGCCGCAATGTTGGACAAAGCACCGGTTATTATGGTTCTATTTTTTATGTACTTGACTTTTCGCATCAAACCCTATCCCTTAGTAAATCTGGTAAAACACGTTAATATGAACAAGAAAATCTTATTATATTATACCTTTTTAATTGTAATGATCGCAGGCATAATAATAGCCTGCAAAAAAGACATTATTAGCAGAACCGATAATGCGCCGGCATTACAACCAATAAATGCCGATTTAAATGCCGGAACATGGAAACCCGTTTTGTTAACAGCACCAACTGATGTAGATGTAGCTGCTCCTATTGCCACCAACTCACCGGATTACATTTTGCAATTGTCAGAGATAAAAAGTTATCAGGCAAATATTACAGCCGGGGATAGAAAATTAGTAGCCTACTGGAGTGCAGGAGCTGTATTGCGCTGGAACGAAATACTGAGAGACCTGGTAGCATTGCACAATTTACCGCCTTATCAAAATGAAGATAATACGTATCCAATTCCGAGTGCTGCCAACCCTTTGGCCTATCCAACATTTCCATTCAGCAATCCGCCATATGCCGCACGCGCTTATGCTTATGTAAGCGCAGCACAATACGACGCATTGGTGGCAGCCTGGTACTACAAACAACAATATAACCGCGCGGCCCCTTACAAAATTGATGCTACTATTCAGTTGTTGGTGCCAAAATCAGACCTTCCTTCTTATCCGTCTGAAGATGCGGTTGTAGCAGGTGCCGCAGTAGAAATGTTGAAATTACTTTTTCCCGGCGATCAGGAATTTATAAACCAAAAGGCTGCTGAACACAGACGCGCCCGGTTAATATCAGGGGCAAATGTACGCAGCGATTTGGATGCCGGTGAAGCTTTAGGCAAAGCCGTAGCACAAAAATTTGAAGCCCGCGCAAGAACCGACAGAGCCGGCACTGCAGTTGGAACACCCGTAATTTGGGCAAAATTGACAGCAGATTGCCTTGCCCGCGGTGATATGCCCTGGCATAGTCTGGAGTTACCTTCCCGACCACCTATGCTACCCCTTTTTGGAAAAGTAAAAGCATTTTTATTTGATTCTTTAACCGCAGTTTCACTAAGGCCGGGTCCGCCGCCAGCAGTAGGCAGCGACCAAATGAAAGCAGAAACAGAAGAGATATATCAATACGTAAAAAACCCTACCCGGGATAGGATCGCGATTGTTCATTTTTGGGCAGATGGTGCTGCAACCTACACACCTCCCGGTCATTGGGATGCTATTGCAGCAGATGATTTTTTAAAGAAAAGCTTTAGCGAAGTAAGGTGGGCAAGAAATATGGCCTTGCTAAATATGTCACTAATGGATGCGGCGGTTATTTGCTGGGATACTAAAAATTATTATTATAATCCAAGGCCATCGCAATTAAACCCTGCTATTAAAACACTAACAGGCATACCTAATTTTCCTTCCTATATTTCGGGTCACTCTACATTTAGCGGAGCAGCGTCAACCATTTTAGGACATATAATTCCTGAAAGAGCAACCGATTATGCAAATATGGCACAGGAGGCTTCCAATTCCAGATTGTATGGGGGTATTCACTTTAGAACAGATTGTGTTGCAGGTTTAGCTGTTGGTGTAAATGTTGGTAATTATGCAGTACAGAGGGCTATGACTGACGGGGCAGAATAAAAAACAGCATTTACAGTTTTAATATTATAAAAAATTAAATAGATAAAGAGCTTAACTTTTACAGCAATGTGCCGGTAAAAAGTTAAGCTCTTTCAGTTTGTCTGCCATTGACGGTAAGGTACTAAAATTAAAATCCGGCCGTCAGGTAATTGAATCCAATATTATTGTGTACTTTATTCGTTAAGAATAAATGATCAGTCCCATCTACCTTTTGGTTACAAATAATTCGGATGCCGGGGGGTATAATACAAGAGGGCAACCAAGATTTATAGCAGGCATCAACCCATAAATTACCCGTATTTAATCAACACCAAACAATACCATGTTTTTTGGTAATTTTGAAACATGAAATTATTGCTAACAGCCACCCTTACTATTTTAACTTTATTATTAAGCGCCCAACAAAAAGAAATTTTAACACCGGATAAGTTGTACGGTGAACTTTTTAAAGACATACAATTACAAAAAGTTTTTGCAGATGGAAAAACTTTCGTGGATTGTACCCCTAAAAGAAAAGTAGCCGACATCATGTACGATTACGGATTGATGAAAGGAAAAAACTTTGACCTGAAAAAATTTGTTGCCGATAATTTTAATTTGCCAGCCACCCCTACTTATAATTACAGCTCCAATGCGAAAGAAGATCTGGTAACACATATAAAAAATTTATGGTCGGTTTTAAAACGATCACCCGATCAAACAATTGAAGGAAGTTCCTTGTTACCTCTCCCTTATCCATACATTGTGCCAGGTGGAAGATTTCGGGAGATTTATTACTGGGATAGTTATTTTACTATGCTCGGTTTAAAAGAAAGCAATGAGTGGCCAATGATAAATAATATGATCAATAATTTTGCTTACCTCATTAATACTTATGGTCATGTTCCTAATGGCAACCGAACCTATTATTTAAGCAGGAGTCAACCCCCTTATTTTGCCATGATGGTAAATTTATTGGCAGAGAAAAACGGACCTTCAGTATATGCAAAATATCAAAAAGAATTGCAGAAAGAATATGATTATTGGACCGATAAAACTGCCGGTACAAAACATGTAGTTAGCATGCCGGATGGTAGTTTATTATCTCGTTTTTACGATGCGGATAGTAAACCCCGACAAGAAAGTTTTAAAGAAGATTATGCCATTGCTTTAAAGGAAGCTAATGGCGACAGCGCAGCATTTGCCCAAAAAAGTAAGGAATTAAGGAGTGGTGCCGAAAGTGGCTGGGATTTTAGTAGTCGCTGGTTTGGTGATGGTAAAAATATAAGCTCTATTAAAACCACCAGCATGGTTCCGGTAGATCTTAATGGATTGATGTATAATCTGGAACTAAGCCTGGCAAAGGCTTACCAACAAACAGGCAATTCCAATTTATACACCCAATACACAACAGCGGCGGCTAAGCGAAAAGCTGCCATCAATAAATATTGCTTTAACGCGAAAGAAAATTGGTATTATGATTTTGATTTAGATACCAAATCTTTAAGTTCAGAAAAAACCATTGCAGGTATTAGTCCGCTTTTTTTTAATATAGCCCCTAAAGCAAGGGCGGCAGGCATGTCTGCCGTTTTAACAAAAGAATTTTTAAAAGCTGGCGGGGTTGTTACCACCTTAAAAAACACCGGTCAGCAGTGGGATGCGCCAAATGGATGGGCTCCCTTGCAATGGGTAACCATTAAAGGTTTAGAAAATTACGGGTTAAAATCGACCGCAAAAGATATTGCCGGAAGATGGGTTGCGCTCAACGAAAAAGTGTACAAGAATACGGGTAAAATGATGGAAAAATACAATGTTGTAAATGCCGGATTAGAAGCAGGCGGAGGAGAATATACCTCGCAGGATGGCTTTGGCTGGACGAATGGTGTATACCTTGCCATGAAGGCTAAATTAAAACAATGGAACAAATCAACACACCCCCAAAAAGAAGATAGTAAAGTCGCTGGGCATAAATTACAATAAGGGAGAATGCAGCAAAACAAGTTTAATCAATGTCTTATTAAAGGCATACTAACTTTAAATCAATTGTCTTAAAATGTCAGATGTTATCACGCTAAAAAAGATTT
The DNA here is from genome assembly GCA_043732685.1 of Ferruginibacter sp. Lineage (GTDB taxonomy): Bacteria > Bacteroidota > Bacteroidia > Chitinophagales > Chitinophagaceae > Ferruginibacter. The sequence continues at coordinate 9,107 of JAYTHI010000090.1, forward strand.
CACAGCTTTTAAACATAAGCATTTCCACGGCATCCAGGGCATTAAAGGATCATCCTGATATTGCAGACGGTACCAAATTAAAGGTAAAGGAACTCGCCGAAATGTTGGATTACGAGCCAAATCCTTATGCCATTCAATTAAGCACCAGTCAGAGTAATGTTTTTGGGCTGATAGTACCGGAAGTAAGCAATTTATTTTATACCTCCTTTATTGATGCAGTGGAAGATGAAAGCCGAAAAAATGGTTACACTTTAATTATTTTAAAAACGGATGACAATGCCGCTATTGAAGCGGCGCACATTAAGTACTGTAAAAAACAACGCATTGCAGGATTGTTTGCCTGCATAACACCAAACGCTTCCAATTTTGAGCTTTTTCAAAGTTTAAGTAAATCTAATATCCCCGTAGTATTTTTCGACAGGGTTCCCAATAATGAAAATTGCAACCGGGTGTGTTTTGCCGATGAAACTGCTGCTACCATTGCCGCAGAAGCCATTCTTACCAAAAATAAAAAGAAAGTACTGGCCATTTTTGCAGAACCCAGTTTATCAATAACCCAAAAAAGATTAAAGGCTTTTCAAAAAGTATTTCAGCAGCACCCCGGAGCCCCGGAATTAAGTATTTACCACGCCAACCATTACGAAGACCCTAAAATTTTTATAAAAAAATACCTGCAAAGTGCCGACAGGCCGGATACTATTTTTTGTATGACGGATGTAATATTACACAGCACGATGAAGGCCATACAGGAATTACAATTGGCTATTCCTGGCGAGGTGGCTGTTATTTGTATCAGTAACAGCGATTTTTTTCCAAAATTATATACCCCTGAAATAACTTATGTAGAAACAAGCGGGTATAAATTGGGGGTATTGGCACATGCTGCCATGATGACCTGCGTTAAGGAAGATGCACCCTACCAGGAATTATATATTGATTCTTATCTGGTAGAAGGAGGGTCATTATAATTGTAAAGTAATAAAGGGTACAAAATACATTTTATTGGATTAGACAGATAATTCGCAAAAGCAGTATAGTCTGAGCTGTATAACTTTTAGATCATACAAAAGTGTACTTCATTCATTTTGATTCGCCGACTTAATTTGTGCTTAGTTTTTATATTTTATCAGTGCAAATTATACATTTTCAATAAATGATGCCCTTCGCAGACTGCCTTTAAAAACACCGATAATTGCATAAGCCTCCTCATTGGGTTAGGTTCGCCATGGGCGGGATTCAATAAAAAATGCGCAGCTTATTTTATTTGAAAGAAGCCGATGGAGCGGCGTTGCAGTTACGCAACCCGCCGGCTGTGGAGGCGAAGGGTATGCAGCGAAAAACTGGTAGTGAATTAAAAAAATACGACTTATAAATTATAACGCTTAAGAAATAATCGCGTTTTTTAATCTTAACCAAGGTTACTTAATGACAATTATGTTTTTTAAATCGCTACATTTTAAAAAGTAAAAAACAGCTTAAAATAGCAGGTTTGCGAATAATCTGCCTTATCCTATTTAACCAATATTAATATGGATAAATTTATTCCGCCACTATCATTTCAGCAGCTTAAAACATTTTAACTTATCCTCATCTGGAAGTTAAAAACATTACCTGTTAAATGTTCCAGATTTTAGGAAACTGGTTAGTTTTTCAATAGCATAACCGACTAAGCTCACCAATGAGTGTTGCATATAATTAGATTGAATAATTATGCTGTCCTGATTATTTTAATGGTTTTATTATCCCTTTGAAAGTTTTACAGGTTTTTATGAACCCTCCATTATTTTAACAACATAAAACAATACTCTAATAATTAGAAGTGATTCAAATTATAAATTTATTAATGCTTCCTCACTTCTTTACTCCAGGCTTCTTTAAGCGTAACCGTTCTGTTGAAAACCAGTTTATCAGCCGTTGAATCTTTATCAATGCAAAAATATCCCTTTCTTAAAAATTGATACCTGTTTGCTGTGGTGCCCTTTGCTAAAGATGGTTCTACCCAGGCATTACTTATAACTTTTAAAGAATCTTCATTTATATATTCCTTGAAATCCCCTTCTTCAGTGGCCGTATTTTCTACCTTAAATAAGCGATCGTAAAGCCTTACTTCAGCTGGTAATGCATGTTGTGCACTTACCCAATGAATGGTTCCTTTTACACTTAATCCACTGGTATCACTACCACTTTTAGATTCCGGAATATAAGAACAATGTATTTCTGTTACCAATCCTGCGGCATCTTTTACAAACCCATCACATTTAACAATGTAGGCACTCTTTAAACGAACAATGGCACCCGGTGCTAGTCTGAACCACTTTTTTGCAGCGGCTTCCATAAAATCTTCCCGTTCTACCCACAGTGTTGCTCCAAAAGGTATACCCCTGGTACCATAGGCTTCATCCGGACCATTTTCACTTATCAGCTCCTCAATTTGATTTTTGGGATAATTTGTTATTATTAATTTTACAGGGTCTAATACACCCATTACTCTCAAGGCAGATTTATTTAAATCTTCCCTCAAACAAAATTCGAGTAAGCTAAAATCAATCATATTCTCCCTTCTTGCAACACCAATTTTTTCGCAAAAAGTACGGATACTTTCTGCAGTAAAACCACGGCGGCGCATACCGCTGATGGTAGGCATTCTAGGATCGTCCCAGCCTTGTACATGCCCCTCGGTAACCAGTTGTAGTAATTTGCGTTTGCTCATCACAGTATAGGTCATGTTAAGTCTGGCAAATTCATATTGTTTAGATGGAAAAATCTCCAATTTTTCAATCATCCAATCGTATAATTCGCGATGCGGAATAAATTCCAGCGTACATATGCTGTGGGTAATATTTTCAATGCTATCGCTCTGCCCATGGGCAAAATCGTACATCGGATAAATACACCAGGCGTCGCCCGTGCGATGGTGGTGCGCATGTTTAATGCGGTAAAGTAAGGGATCGCGCATGTGCATATTAGTGGCACTCATATCAATTTTGGCGCGCAATGTTTTTTCACCATCTTTATAGTCACCGTTTTTCATGCCAGTAAAAAGCAATAGATTTTCCGCAATCGTTCTGCTTCTTGCAGGGCTATCCATTCCGGGCACTGTTGGGGTACCTTTCAGCGTTGCAATTTCTTCTGCAGATAAATCATCTACATAGGCCAAACCCTTTTCAATTAGTTTAATCGCCATTTGGTATAGCTGCTCAAAATAATCAGAGGCGTACAATTCTTTTTCCCATTTAAAGCCCAGCCACGCTACATCTTCCTTAATACTGTCTACGTATTCTGTATCTTCTTTAACAGGATTGGTATCGTCAAAACGCAGGTTTGTTTTGCCGCCATATTTTATGCCTAACCCAAAATTTAAACAAATACTTTTGGCATGACCAATATGTAAGTATCCATTTGGTTCCGGTGGAAAACGTGTATAAATAGTAGTATATTTCCCTGCGGCCAAATCAGCTTCGATGATCTCTTCAATAAAATTCAGGCTTTTCTCTTCGGACATTATTTTCAAGTTGAAAGACAAATTTACGGTATGATGCGGAGAAAATTAATGCTATAACTTTTTAGATAAAAACTATTGCAATTAAAGCTGTTAAGTAGTGCTTAAATTTTAAGAATTCCTTTTAATTATAGCAGTAAAAAAAAGCCTTTGTATTTTTGTACAAAGGCTTCCAATTTATTATAATACGATGGTATTAATCCGGCCTGCCCATTCTGCGAAGGTAGGATGCATGCGATGCTATGGCATGCCGCATTTTTGGATATTCCATATAAGTTATTCCAAATTCCAAACAAGTTTGACGTATAATTTTACTTATTGCAGGGTAATGAACATGTGAAATTTTAGGAAAAAGATGGTGCTCAATTTGAAAATTTAAACCACCTACCAACCAGGAGATCAACTTATTTTTAGTAGCAAAATTAGCTGTAGTTTGAACCTGGTGTATTGCCCATTCATTTTCAATTTTGTTGGTAGCCAGTTCGGGCATAGGAAACTCCGTATGTTCTACCGTGTGCGCTAATTGAAACACAATACTGATAACAAAACCGGTTACCATACTTGCAATTAAAAACCCGATGGCCCAGTCCATAAAACCTACTGTAAAAATAGGTAAAACCATAAAAGCAGCCATGTATGCTACCTTAGCTCCCCAAAAAGCAATATGCTCTTTAACGGATAGTTTTTTGATAGGAACTGATCCAATTTTCTTCTTAAAATATTTTTGATAATCTGTTAAAAATATCCAAATAAGGTGTAACATAGTATACAAAAACCATACATAATAATGCTGAAACCGATGAAGTTTATGCAACTTTTGTGTAGCGCACATCCGCAGGTAAGGTTTAATTTCAATATCATCATCAATGCCGTCAATATTGGTGTAGGTATGGTGTATTATATTGTGTTTCATATTCCACATAATGCTGCTGGCGCCTAAAAAATTAACAGATATAGCCGCTAATTTATTAACCCCTTTATTGTTACTGAAGCTACCATGGCCACCATCGTGCATGACGTTAAAACCAATGGCAGCCGTAAAACAACCAAACAACACACATTCAATTAATGCAACCCAGGCAACAGGTGTAAAAAAAACAAGGTGAACATACAATCCAAAATAGGCAGTACAAAAGAAGATGGCTTTAAAAAATAATTTTATATTTCCCGTAGATGGTTTTTTAACATCTGCAAAATACTTGTTTACTCTTTGTTTTAATTCCTGGTGAAAATTGGTGGAATTATTTATAAATTTAGGCGTTGCCATAAAATGTAATTTGTATTTTGCAAAACTACATTTTAATATGATGTTGAATGATTTTGTTTTTACATTAATCAGCTATTTTCCCTGATAAGTCCATCAAAATTGTTAAATCCAATCATTTTTTTACTAATATAACCCTCTGCATATTTTACGCCAATCATTTTACCATACATTTTGGCTCTGTAAATGATACTTTCCAAAAAATCGGGAGTAGAAATATAAGTTTGCGGTTCACTGGTATCCGGACTGTCAAACTGGGTACCATAGGCTTTAATGGAAGCAATTTTTTGCTCCATAAAGGCGCTGATATCTATGACAAAGCTGGGGTGTAAATATTTATCCTGTATATAATTAAAAACAAATTGAGGTCGCCAAACAGCCTGAATAATTCCTTTATCCCTTGTTTCAATTTTACGTAAACCAGCTAAAAAAATGGCATCTTCAACCAATTGTGCCCCCCTGCCATGGTCTGGGTGCCTGTCTTCAGGCGCGTTGCATATAATTATTTCAGGCTGGTATTTTCGAATAGCACCAATTACCAGCAGTTGGTGCGCTTCATCATTTTTAAAAAACCCGTCCGCCAATTCAAGGTTATCCCTAATATCAACATTTAAAATTTTTCCTGCGGCGGCAGCCTCCTGCTTTCTAATTGCTGCGCTGCCACGGGTACCAAGTTCTCCGCGGGTAAGATCGATAATTCCAACTTTTTTACCATTTGCTTTTTCAACCAGTAAAGTTCCTGCGCAACTAAGTTCAATATCATCGGGGTGAGCGCCAAAGGCCAGAATATCTAATTTCATCTGATAAATTGTAGGAATAAAAAAATAGAAAGAACAAAATTAAAGGAATTGAAAATAAAATACTTACCTGATTAGTGCGGCGCAGAAGTAGCGCATAAATAAAAACAAAAAAGTATTTTAAAATGTACACCTTGTTTTTACAGGGATTGCCATAGATTTAACCGCATTGTAATAAAATTTATAACTATAACCGAAGAAATTTTATAAATAATTCAACTTTGTGCCATCCATTTACTGTTATTTCAAAAATGCTTTGTTTGCTACTTTGTTGCTAGACTTTATGCAATACAGCAGCAGCAGATATATTTATCTGTCAAATAAGTTAAACGATTACTTTTTTCTTAAGTTCAATATCCGGAAAAGCACCTGCAATTAGAATGATCAACATGGACGCCATCATAATAAATATACCGGCTTTTTTTTCAGGGCAATACGCATTGTAACAGGAAGTAAAAAGGATATAGGTTTTAATAGCGTACCCTACGCCCAATGCGGCAATAAATAAATTGGTACGTTTGGCCCATATTTTAGGGAGTAACATAAAAACAAAAGAAATAATAGCTATTATTGTTAGCAATTTCCCTGGTCTGCCATAGTTGTTTTTAAAAGTTACAAAGCCGGTAAAAGTTTTTTGTGCCTCAGTGGGTATATGCACATCGGCATAATAAGCCCAGGGTAAAAAACAAGATACTATAAGTGTAATACAGGCTAATAAACCAATGCGATAAGCTATTTTAGAAAAAGTCATGGTGCAAATTTAAGGCTTAATAAATCAGCCTCCTTATTAATTGCACAATGCAACAACTCAAAACAATATTTAGTAACAGAAATAAGGTATTTCAGCGCATTATTTCATCACAACAAAGGGCTAAGATTTGATGCTGATACGGTAAGAATTTTTTATTTTTTTCAATAATTTCCTGATTAATTCAAAAGGTTAAGGTATAAATGTCTTAAAGGATTTTAGGTTATTTTTTTAAAAATGCATTATTCTGAATTAAAATATGCAAATCAGTTATTGGTGTTTACGGTGCTACTATTGGCTTACAATAATTAACTCCCCAAAATTGGTATCTTTTATAAATTTCAGGTAATCGTTTTTCAAAATCAGTATAATTACGAGTTTCTTTTGAGCTCCACAATACCTCAGCTAATGCACTCATTCTGGGAAAAATCATATATTCTAATTTTTCGGTATTGCCAATATATTCGGTCCAAACATTACCCTGAGCGCCTAAAATATGTTTAGCTTGCTCAGCCGAAAGCACGGGTGGCACAGGCTCGTAGTTGTATACCATTTCCAGTGGCAGGTATCCGCCAATTGTTACGCTATCTTCTTTTTTATTTTGCGTATGATCAAAATAGCAGGTTCCGGAGGGCGTCATAATAACATCATGATTTTGTTGAGCTGCATCTATCCCACCCTTTTCGCCGCGCCAACTCATAACGGTTGCATTGGGTGCCAATCCTCCTTCTAAAATTTCATCCCAACCTATAATTTGTTTGCCTTTACTGTTAACATATTTTTCTATGCGTTGTATAAAATAGCTTTGCAAACCATGTTCATCTGTTAAGTTTTTATCCTTAATTAATTGCTGACAAAAAGAAGATCTTTTCCAGGACTCCTTGGGACATTCATCTCCACCGATATGAATATATTTTGAAGGAAATAAAGGCATCACTTCATCCAAAACATATTGTAAAAATTTAAACGTGTATTCACTTGGACAAAATACATCTTCAAAAACACCCCATGTTTCCTGCACCAATTTACCGGTAGCTCTTTTACTGCTATCACTAATCATGTTTTCTTTAATAATAGTTTTTTGGTCAGGAAAACAACTAAGTTCAGGATAAGCAGCAATGGCGGCACTTCCGTGCCCGGGCAGTTCAATTTCCGGTATTACTGTAATAAACCTGTCACCGGCATACTTTACTATTTCTTTAATTTCTTGTTGGGTATAAAATCCACCTGCAGGCTGGTTATCGTTACCCTTACCGGGATAGCGGCCAATTAAGGTTCCATTTCTTTTGCTACCAATACTGGTAAGCAGGGGATATTTTTTTATTTCAATACGCCAGCCCTGGTCTTCTGTAAGGTGCCAATGAAAATAATTAAATTTATTAAAGGCCAGATAATCTATGTATTTTTTAATGTAATCAACCGGAAAAAAATGCCGGCCCACGTCAAGGTGCATTCCACGGTATGCAAACCTCGGATGATCATTGATAAGCATTGCAGCAATCATTATTTTATTATCTGCAGGTAATTCGTGTGTAGAAGGTAATAATTGTAAAAAGCTTTGTATGCCATAAAAAATACCTGCACCTGTATTTCCATTAATTTTTATACCGGCCGCATCAATATCAAGGCGGTAACTATCGGGATTGGACTTCCCTTCTGTTAAAAATAATTGAATGGAGTTAGCCATTGGCCCGCAAGATTTACCGTTGTGAAGATTGGTGGCAATTGAAAGGCTATAATTTTTTTTCAAAAATACCTGTAAATATTTGGCTTGTTTTTCTGCCCCTTGGCCGTAAAATATTTTTGTACTAGCAGTAAGTGCAAAATTTCCTTTACCGTTAATAACTTCAACAGGTTTGGGTACAATTGAATTTTGTGATTGGCAGGGTAAAAAATAGACAGATAACAATAAGAACAGTAGAAACTTCATATGAAAATTTTAATAAAAATATTGAAATATAATAAAAGCAATCCGGTAATAATATATAAATTTAGTGGATGAAATT
>JAYTHI010000091.1:0-1734 GCA_043732685.1 Ferruginibacter sp.
TCACCCGTAAAAAATCTGTAGTCCCCCCGCTGGAAGTCAAAAAAACGGAAAGGCTTGTTATACCTGAATTATTTTCTGGTTAAGTGCAATGTGGGTTAAGTTTCCCGTCATTTACTTTATAGGAAACAATTAACCAGAACTTTATTTAGACGTTATATAATATTTATCAATAAACGTCATTCAAAAAAACTGCTTATTTGTATTCATACTCGAAATATCCCAATAAAATATTTTCTTTTGAAAAGCATTTTTCAATTATTCTTAAACCATCATTGTACACATATTTCCAGGTATAATAATTTTTATTTACACCTTCTTCAATAGATACCATTTGAATTATTTGGTTACTATTATTGTACTCAAAGGTTTGGTCTGGTTTAAGCTTTCCAAAAACGGCATTAAATTTTACAATATCTGTAAGCCTGTTTTTTGCATCATAATAATAATAATAATGTTGCCCATTGGGGCTAAGGTCTATTTCGTCAGTAATATTTCCATTAGCATCGGTAATAAAATCTATTAGTACAGAATCTTTATTATTTTTTATTCTTAGTAGTTGAGTGAGCTGTTTATTAGTATTGTATCGATACTGATGCTCCTCTTTTAAGGCGGTACTAAAATCATCATCGCCGCTATGCGAATTTGAAATAATACTGCTTACAGCACCATCAGTATTGTATTGATAAACAGAGGAGGATACCGATATTTCTGAGCTGTCAGTGGTTTTTATTAACTGTTCTTTATCGTTATAAAAACTTGTTACCATCGATTTTCCGGCTGTGTACGCCCGGGTGTAAGTTTCAATGCGCCGATAATCCTTACTTATCTTTTTTTCGCAAAAAAAACCTTCACTGGGGGTTTTATCACCTTCAAAACTATGTACTTCAATTGTTCTTATTTTTTGTTCTTTTAATACCGATTTTTCCAGCTGCGCTTGTTTATTACTTACAATGTCTTTGTAATAATATTGTGCTTTAACCAGGGGTATAACGGTTAGCATTAATACTGTAGCGATCCATTTTTTATTATTCATGTATGCATTTTTCAAACGTAAAAGTAAGCTAATAAATATTTTTAAAACTCAAGTACGGCCAGCTGAACAAGGATTTAGCAAATAAATAATATAATGGATTAGGTAGATAATTCGCAAAAGCCTTATAAACTAAGTTGTTTTACTTTTAGATAAGATAAAACTGTACTTCATGCGTTTCATTTCGCAGTTGTATTTGTACTTTGTAGCTACAATTAGGCAATGAAAATTATACATTCCAATAAAAAAATTCCCTTCGCAGCATGCCTTTATTAATACCAGTAATTGCATAAGCCGCCTCATTGGGTTCGGTCTGCCTTAAGGCGGATTCAATAAAAAATGCGCAGCTTATTTTTTTTGAAAGAAGCCAATGGAGCGGCGTTGCAGTTACGCAGCCCGCCGGCGGTAGAGGCGAAGGGTATAAAGTGAAAAACTGGTGCTGAATTCAAAAAATAAGACTTATAAATTAGAAGGCTTAAGAAATAGTCGCGTTTTTTAATGTTAACCATGGTTACTTAATGACTGGTATGTTTTTTAAAGCGCTACATTTAAAAAAGTAAAAAACAGCTTAAAATAGCAGTTTGCGAATGATCTATCTAATCCTAGATTTTTAAGTATATTCCTTTATTTTATCCTACTATATTCAATTGCAACTTTAAATGATTTTATTACATTTAATGAAAGTTTATTATTTAATTTTAAAG
>JAYTHI010000092.1:0-41855 GCA_043732685.1 Ferruginibacter sp.
AGCTTATTTTTTTTGAAAGAAGCCAATGGAGCGGCGTTGCAGTTACGCAGCCCGCCGGCTGTGGAGGCGAAGGGTATAAAGAAAAAAGGGATTCTGAATTAAAAAAAGTACCGCTTTCAAATTATAACGCTTAAAAAATAGTCGAGTTTTTTAATGTTAACCAAGGTTACTTAATGAGAGGTATGTTTTTTAAAGCGCTACATTTAAAAAAGTAAAAAACAGCTTAAAATAGTAGGTTTGCGAATGATCTACCAAATCCTATACATTCAATAAAAATTAGGTATCAGTGAACAGCAATTATCCTTTATATACCTCAAATAAAAAAAGGTAATCAATTGTTGTACAATTAATTACCTTTTTAACTGTTGGGTTACTAGGATTCGAACCTAGACGGACAGAATCAAAATCTGTAGTGCTACCATTACACTATAACCCAATCGTTTTTCCGAAATTACTTTCGGACTGCAAATGTAGGGGTTGGCGGTATCTTAGCCAAAATCTATTTTATAATTTGGCCAACAAAATTAAAATATACCCTTATAATTTATCCTCCGCTTCTTTTAATCCCTTTATCATCTCTAAAGATTCCAAAACGCTATCGCACATAACAGTTATAAGCGACCCGGGTTTGGCCGTATCGCAGGCGTATTTTATAGCTTCTTTTTCATCATAAATTATAGTGATTGGAATATCCTTTGTTTTAGTCGCATTAATACCTTCTATCAGCAAATTGGTTATTTCTTCGGCCGTACGGCCACGTAAGCTTTTATCCTGTCTTATAATTATTTCATCAAAACACCGGGCACTAATTTTACCCAGGTCCCTAATATCCTCGTCGCGCCTGTCGCCGGTACCGCTAATGATACCCACTTTGGGCGAACCTTCCAGCTTACCTACAAAATCGCATAGCAGTTGAAGTCCGGCCTGATTATGGGCAAAATCTACCAGCATTTCAAAATGCTTAAACTTAAAAAAGTTTAATCTGCCGGGTGTTTGCGTTGGTGAAGGAACAAATGTTTCTAAAGCTTCTTTAATATCTTCCACTTTAATTTCGCGGTATAAATAGGTGGCTAATACAGCAGGCAAGGTATTCATAATATTGTGTACGGCCTTGCCGCCGTAGGTAATTGGTATGTCGGTTACTTTAATAACCCGTATTTTCCAATTACCCTTCATAATGGTTACATACCCGTTTTCTACAATAGCTGCTAAACCACCCTGACTGCAATGCTTTTTTATCCTGGGATTATTTTCATCCATACTAAAAAGACCAATATTACAGTCAAGTCCATTTTTAATATTAAAAACCAAATCGTCATCTGCATTTAAAATCGCGTAGCCATGTTTAAAAACAGTTTCTGCAACAACTGCCTTAACTTTTGCCATTTGCTCTAAGGTATCAATGCCACCAAGACCAATATGATCGGTGCTAACATTGGTTACAATGGCGATATCACAATTCTGAAAGGCAAGGCCACTCTTTAAAATACCTCCACGGGCACATTCCAGCACGGCAAAATCTACTGTGGGGTCGCGTAAAACAAAGGTGCTGCTAACCGGGCCGGTACAATCGCCCTTCATCATTAATTGGTTTTGTATGTACACGCCATCGCTGGTAGTGTACCCCACTTTATAGCCTGCACTTTTAGCAATATGCGCTGTTAACCTGGTGGTGGTAGTTTTGCCATTTGTGCCCGTAATGGCAATAATAGGTATGCGGCCGGCACTGCCTTTTGGAAACAACATATCTATAACCGGTTCGGCCACATTACGGGCAATGCCAACAGATGGATCGATGTGCATTCTAAAGCCGGGGGCTGCATTAACTTCCAGCACTGCGCCACCGTTTTCGCTGATGGGTAAACGCAGGTCGGGAGCCATAATATCGATGCCGCAAATATCCAGACCAATTATTTTAGAGATGCGTTCGCACATAAAAATATTGGAAGGATGTACTTCATCCGTAATATCTGCAGAGGTTCCTCCGGTAGATAGGTTGGCGGTAGGTTTTAGCAATACCAATTCCCCTCTTGCAGGAATGCTCTGCAGGGTATAATTTTTCTCCTGCAGCATCTGGTCGCTAAAATCATCGAGCTTTATAGCAGTAAGTACTTTCTCATGTCCATAACCACGACGAGGGTCTTTATTGGTTTCCTCTACCAGCCACTGAATGCTGTGTTCTCCATCGCCGGTTACTGCCGCCGGGGTGCGCAAAGCGGCGCAAATAAATTTATTGTTTATTACCAATACCCTAAAATCGAAACCGGTAATAAAGCGTTCGCAAATAATGCTGCGGCCATAAACCTGGGCAGCGGCAAGCGCTTTAACAGCCATTGGCCAATCAATTATATTAGTGGTGGCGCCTTTTCCATGATTGCCATCAACAGGTTTTAGAACAAGGGGATAACCCAGACTTTCAACAGCATCTTTTAAATCAGCTTCTGTGCGAACAATAACGCCCCTGGGTACTGGTATTTCTGCTGCGCCCAAAAGATTTTTAGTTTCTTCTTTGTCACAGGCAATATCAACCGCAATATTGCTGGTGGTACTTGCGATGGTTGCCCTGATTCTTTTTTGGTGAATGCCGTAACCAAGTTGTACCAGGCTATGTTTATTTAATCTTATAAAAGGAATATTTCTTTTGGCAGCTTCCTCTACAATACAGCCTGTACTTGGCCCCAGGCGTGTATCTTCCCTAATTTCCCGTAGTTGCATAATATCGTGCTCAATATCATATTCAACTTCATCAGCAATTGCCTGGGTAACCCTAACTGCGGCGCGGGCTGCATATACACCGGCATCTTCTTCCATATAACTAAATACAACATAATATTCGCCTTCTTTACCGGTGCCCCTTGTACGACCAAAACCAGTATCCATACCAGCAAGGGTTTGCATTTCTAAAGCTACATGTTCAATAACATGTCCCATCCAGGTGCCTTCTTCCACACGTTCAAAAAAACCACCAGGGGTACCAACGCTGCAACGATGTTCGTACATGCCGGGAAATATTTTTTGCAGTCTATCCTTAAAACCAGGTATCAGGTTGGTTGGGCGTTGCTCCATGTCTTCCAGATCCAGCCTCATTTGTATCAGTTTGTTGCGGCGAACACTCCAGTAGTTGGGGCCTTTTAATACTTTAATTTCTGCTATATTCATTGATGGTAATTTATGGTTAAAGGCTTTTAATTTATAATTTTATTCAGGCGGTAAAAACTGTACTGATCCCTCCTTCTATTTTTTAATACCAATCTTTCGCTGCCGGAGCGTCAATTTGTACTATTGGTTTGCTCAAATTTTATGGTAAGTGTACTAAATGCTATACCAATAATCACCTGTAATATTGTAAGAAAAAAAATAATTTATTAGTCTATTTTAATAGGGGTAAGCCGAAAGTTAATAAAAAAATGGACGCTAAAAAAACAAACTGCTAACAAGGATGTTTTTATTCAATTGCTTACTTTTGTACAACCCATATTTTTAACAGTAAAAGATAGAGGTGTTTCTAATAATATTTTACGGTCAAATAAATAATTACCATGGAAAAACCACTTGGAAAACTTATTGCTATTGGTGGTGCGGAGGATAAGGGAACTGTTCCGGAAAAAGGGGAGTTACAAAAATTGACCAATCTTAATTTTATAGAGTTGGGTATTTTAAACAGGATAGTTACCGAAAGCGGGGGCCATGCTGCTAAAATTGAGGTGATCACTACCGCATCTATGATACCAAATGAAGTGGGTGAAAATTACCTGAATGCATTTGGTAAAATTGGTTGCACCGATGTTAGCATCATGCATATTAGAAACAGGGCTGATACCCTTAATCCGGAATACATTGATCGCATACGCCATTGCAATGCGGTAATGTTTAGCGGGGGAAATCAACTAAGGTTGTCAACCACTTTTGGCGGTACGCAAATGCTGCAAATAATGTTGCACCGTTATGCCACAGAAACTAAATTTATTGTTGCCGGTACCAGTGCCGGTGCGATGGCTATGAGCAATACCATGATTTACGAAGGAAGTGCAGCAAGGGGACATTTAAAAGGAGAAACAAAAGTTACTACAGGCTTAGGTTTTATGGATGATGTGGTGTTTGACAGCCATTTTGAAAAACGTGGCCGGTTTGGGCGACTGGCGCAGGTGGTGGCTACAAATCCATCCTGTATTGGTATTGGATTGGGAGAAGATACGGGCATGCTGATAACGGAAGGCAATAAGATGGAGGCCATTGGTAGCGGCTGTGTTATAATTATTGATGGCTACGATATAAGGTACACAAATATTGCCGACATACCGGATGGCAACCCCTTTAGTATAGAAAATTTAAAAGTGCATGTGTGCGAAAAAGGAAATGGCTTTCTGGTAAATGAAAGGCAATTTTTGCCTGAAGCCCTGGTTGGGCTTGTAACAATTTTGTAAATGTCTACGGTAACTTTTTCGATTTTTATAATATAAAAATAAGTTATTAAATAATTTAAGGAAAGGTAATTTTTAGCGAATGCTGGTCCGATGCCTGAAAAATATTTTTAATTACTTCCGGTAAATTTACTCCCTATTTAAGCAGTTGTAAATAAAAAAATCCTTTAAATTATTTTTTAATAAAATATTTTAAAGGATGTATAGATATTGTCGTTAAGACGTAAAAAGATATTTCGCCCGGATGCAGAAAAGGTGTTTTAAGAATGTCTAATTAAAAATCTGTTGAGAAATTTATTTTTTAATCTCTACCTTTTGTCAGGAAGTAATTGAAAAAAATAAAAAAATTCTTAAATTAACTCGATTAGATTTTATCAATTAATAATTACCAAATAATAATTTTTCTTTCCTTTTTGTACCAATAAATATTTTTTGTGCAATAGGCCTGAAGTAGTAATGGTAGTAGTTATATCTTCTATTTTTATTTTATTAACACTAACCCCGCCCCCCTGAACCATCTTACGCGCTTCTCCTTTGCTGGAAAAGATAGCAGCATCAGCTAAAAAGCTTACGAGGTCAGTCCCTTCATCAACTATTGCTTTTGAAAACTGCATAGTTGGTATTCCTTCCATAACTTGTAATAATTGCTCTTCGGTAAGTTGTTGTAATATTTCGGCGGTATCATTGTTAAATAAGATGTCGGAAGCTTTTACCGCGAATTCATAATCTGCCTCGCTGTGTACAAAACAAGTTATTTCCCGAGCTACTATTTTTTGAAGGCTTCTTTGGTGTTCATTACCCTTATGTTGCAGCAATACGTCTTCTATTTCTTCTTTGGATAGGAGGGTAAATATTTTAATATATTTTTCGGCATCAGCATCAGCGGAATTTAGCCAAAACTGATAAAATTGGTAAGGAGATGTTTTTTTTGCATCTAACCAGATATTACCTTTTTCGGTTTTCCCAAATTTGCCGCCATCGGCTTTGGTCATAAGCGGACAAGTAAATGCATAAGCCTCCCCACCACTTTTTTTACGAATAATTTCAGTACCCGTAACAATATTACCCCATTGATCGCTACCGCCCATTTGAAGTTTACAATTCTTATTGCTGTTAAGCCAATAATAATCGTACCCCTGTACCAATTGATAGGTAAATTCTGTAAAGCTCATACCGTTATCACCTTCCAGTCTTTTCCGAACACTGTCTTTACTCATCATGTAATTAACAGTAATATATTTGCCTACTTCTTTTATAAAATTCAAAAAACTAAAATCTTTATACCAATCATAATTATTTACCATTTCAGCCGCATTTGTCAGGTTGGTATCAAAGTCTAAAAATTTTTCTAATTGGGCTTTCACACAAGTTAGGTTGTGATTTAAGGTTTCTTCATTAAGTAAATTTCGCTCTTCGCTTTTACCGCTGGGGTCGCCTACCATACCTGTAGCACCTCCTACCAGCACTATTGGTTTATGTCCAAATTTTTGTAAATGTTTTAATAGCATAATTGGCACCAGGCTTCCAATATGTAAGCTATCTGCCGTTGGGTCAAAACCAATATAGCCAGCCGTAAGCTCTTTATTTAATTGCTCGGCTGTGCCCGGCATAATATCTTGTATCATGCCTCTCCACTGAAGCTCGGGTATCAAGTTGGCCTTTATCATTTATAGTTTTTTAGGTAACCTTTTAACAATTTTTTGCAAAAATGGGTAGAAAAAATGAGAATATTAATTATAGTTTAATTTGATGTGCAAAGGTTTTATACCGGATAAAATATTATTACTTAATTGGTACCGGAATAAAAATTATTTGCAGATAGTCCTTTCAATGTATTTACTATGAGCTGTCATTTTTTTTCTAATGCATAAAAGCTAAATGATTATATGTATATAATTTTTATTTCATAAATATTATTAATAATATAAAAGTTATTGAGTTTGTTAAGACATAAATTAATTTAAAGCCTATAAAAAGTTAAAAAATTTCTACAGGAAATCTAATTAAACCTCGGTATCTATTGACTTTTACATGTTTTGTATTTTTCATTTACAGCAGGAAATTTTATGTTAAATTTGCAACTAATCAATCCAACTTCTATAATATCCACGCACAATTTGCCAAGTTATATTACGTTTTATTAGTAAACTAGACAAGGTTAAAAAATGGGAAACCAATAAATATGAATTTAAAATTAACTGCTTTTTTATGGAGCATCTTCTTTTTCCCGGTTATTTTATTTAGTCAATTTAGAAAATATTCTAACGAATTTTTAAATATAGGAGCTGGTGCAAGGGGACTTGCAATGGGCAGTGCTCAAGTAGCTTCTGTAAAAGATGGAACGTCAGGTTATTGGAACCCCGCAGGTTTGGTAGGTGTTAAGGAGCATACGGAGGTAGATTTAATGCATGCTGAATATTTTGCAGGAATTGGCAAATATGATTTTGGTGCTGTTGCCATACCATTAAAGGATAATAAGCGGGTTATTGGATTATCAATAGTGCGTTTTGCTGTAGATGATATTCCAAATACCTTATTTTTAGTACAGCCTGATGGCAGTATTGATTATGGCAGCATCACAAGTTTTTCATCTGCCGACTATGCCATGTTATTTAGCTACGCTCAAAAAATTGTAGAAAAGGGTAACAAATTAGTAAGCTTTGGTTTTAATGCTAAAGTTATTCATCGGCAGGTTGGTGACTTTGCAACGGCCTGGGGTTTTGGTATCGATGCGGGTATTCAAATGCACGGAAAACGATGGCACCTGGGTTTGGTGGCAAAAGATCTTACCACAACTTTTAATGCGTGGACCTTTAAATTTACCGATAAACAAAAGGAGGTTTTATACCTAACTCAAAATAATATACCCGTAAGATCTACAGAATTAACCAGTCCAAGGCTAACGCTGGGCGGTGGTTATAACATTAAAATATCTAACGGCTTTAGTATACTTACAGAGGCAAATCTGGATTTTACTTTTGATGGCAGACGTAATACGGTTATTAGTGGAAACCCTATTAGTATCGATCCGCATATTGGTATTGAAGCCTCTATAAAAGACGTGTTTTTTATAAGGGCAGGGGTAACTAATTTTCAAAAAGCATTATCAGACGGCGATACCTTAAATCAAAAAAAAGTTTGGATCTATCAGCCTAGTCTTGGTGCAGGTGTTAAAATAAAAAATGTAGTGCTGGATTATGCTTATGCCAATCTTGCTAATCAGTCCAATCCATTATATACTCATGTATTTTCACTAAAATTTATTTTAGTAAAAAAAGTAAAACCTTAATTTAAAATGAAAAAATGTTTGTGGCTGCTTTTACTTTTTTGTGCATCAGTTTCTCATGCGCAGTTAAATAACAGCTGGATAGATTACAGTAAAACCTATTATAAATTTAAGGTTAGTAAAACCGGTGTTTTTCGTATCAATCAGCCCGATCTATCGTCAATTGGTTTATCAAATACCCCGGCAGAACAATTTCAATTGTGGCGCAATGGAATACAAATTCAATTATTTACATCGGTACCTTCAGGCCCGTTATCGGTAACAGATTATATTGAATTTTGGGGTAAAAAAAATGATGGAACCCCGGATAAAAATCTTTATCGCGATACTGCATTTCAACTATCTGATACGTTTAGTCTGGAAACAGATACCGCAACTTATTTTCTTACAACAGATGCCGGTAATAATAACTTGCGGTTTACCAGCGCTATTAATAATATTGCCGGCAACACCCTTTTACCGGAAGCTTATTTTATGAACAAGGTGGGTACAAGCTACAACACAAAATATACCTTAGGTTATGCTGCTCTTGTTGGCGAATATGTTTATTCCTCAAGTTATGATATGGGAGAAGGGTACACTACCAATGATATCAATCCAGGTTCCGATTTTATTCAAAACTATACCAATTTAAATGTGTATACGGCCGGTCCGGCAAATAGTGTATCCTTTTATATTACTGCTTTTGGAAATGCCCTTAATCAAAGAAATTTACAGGTAAAACTTAATGGCAGCATATTGTATAACGATGCCCAGTTACCGTGGTTCAGTTATCTCAAAAAACAGGTAGATAATATTCCACTAACAACTTTTACTGATCCCAATACGATATCTGTTGCAGTAAACGGATATACTCCCCCTCCGGGCGTAGCCAATCCTTTGGATAGGGTTGTGGTAGGAGAAATGAAACTTACTTATCCGGCCACTTTTAATTTTAACAACAGCAGTAATTTTTATTTTGAATTAAAGGCTTCCACTGCAGGCAATTACCTGGAAATTAGTAATTTTAATTTTGGAAGTACAGCGCCGGCTTTATACAGCCTTAGCGACGGACAACGGTACCAGGGTGATATTTTATCAATGCCTGGAAAAGTTCGGTTTGCACTGCCTCCCTCAGGACTGGCTATCCGGCAATTTGAATTGGTAAATGAAGAGGCTGCAAATATTACTTCCGTTACTGCCTTTACCACAAAATCTTTTATAAATTTTAATACTGTTGCAAACCAGGGAGATTATTTAATAATTACCAATGCAGTTTTATTTAATGATGGCAACGGGGTTAATTATGTAGATCAATATAAACAATATCGGGCATCTGCAGCGGGTGGTAGTTTTAATACCAGGGTAGTTACCATTGATGAATTAAACGATCAATTTGCATTTGGTATAAAAAAGCATCCGGCGGCTATCAGGGATTTTATTCGGTTTGCTGTTCAAAATTATGCGATTAAACCTAAATATATTTTAATCCTGGGCAGGGGCGTTACCGCTTATGAATTTAAGCAGCACGAGGGTGATCCGTTAGTTGATAAATTAGATCTGGTGCAAACTTTTGGCTGGCCTGCCTCAGATGTATTATTAGCCTGCCTGCCTGGGCAAAACGCTCCTTTGGTTCCTATTGGGCGTATTGCCGCAATTAACGGAACTGAATTAAAGTATTACTTAAATAAATTGAAGCAATACGAACAGGTACAAGCCAGCACCAGCCAGACCATAAATGCTAAAGCCTGGATGAAAAATGCCATTAATGTAGCTGGCGGATCAGATCCTTCTGAAAGCGATTTATTTGTAGGTTATTTAGGGGAATACAAACAAGCCATACAGGATACCTTATTCGGTGGTTCTGTACAAACATTTATAAAAGAATCTTCAACCGCGGTTGAACAGGCTAACGGTGAAAATATAAAGAACCTTATTAATAGTGGCGTAAGTTTAATTCAATACTTTGGACATTCTTCTGCCAATACTCTTGCCTTTAGTCTTGATGACCCCACCGTATATTCAAATCAGGGGAAATATCCTATTTTCAATGTAAGTGGTTGCAGCGCGGGTAATTTCTTTGTTTATGATATTGGCAGACTGGGTGGTAATTTAACCCTTTCCGAAAAATATGTTTTGGCAGATCAAAGCGGAAGTATTGCTTTTATTGCAAGTACTTTTCTTGGAATTCCACCTTTTTTAAATATTTTCAATTCGCAGCTTTATAAAGAAATGGGGCATGATTCTTATGGAAGTTCTATTGGTAATCAACTGCAGAAAACATTACAGATTTTAACTGCCAATTTGCAGTCACTTGATTTTTACACCCGTATACATTTAGAAGAGCTTAACCTGCACGGCGACCCTGCTATAAAGTTAAATTCTTTTGCCTTACCCGATTATGTGATAGAGGACCAGCTAATAAAAATTACGCCTTCCATAATCTCTGTAGCAGATAATAATTTTACCGTCAGCGTAAAATGGATGAATATTGGTAAGGCTATTAATGATTCCATCAGGGTTTCCATCATACGCAAACTTCCCAATGATGTAAGTCAGGTATTGTACAATTTACTTGTACCGGCAGTTAAGTATGCAGATTCCTTAACGTTTACCATTCCAATTAATCCCTTAACCGATAAGGGACTCAATAAAATTATTGTTAGTCTGGATGCAGATAACAGGGTAGCTGAACTATCTGAAACCAATAATAACTTCACAAAAGAGTTCTATATTTTAGAAGACGAGATAAGACCGGTTACGCCTTATAATTATTCAATCATTACAAAACAAGGTATTACTTTTACAGCCTCTACTGCCAATCCTTTAATTGCAAGCCGTCAATATATGATGGAGTTGGATACCACGGCATTATTTAATTCGGCTTTTAAAAAACAATATACCATTACCGGCATTGGTGGAGAAATTGAATTTAAACCCACCAATATAACTTTTACAGATAGCACGGTATATTATTGGCGAACATCGATTGTGCCCATAGTTAGCGGTAAACAACAAATATGGAATTCATCCTCCTTTGTTTACCTGCCCAATAGCTCCAGTGGCTTTAACCAATCTCATTATTATCAACATACAGCAAGCACTTATGGTAATGCCATTACCTTGGATGAGGATAGGGTATATCGTTTTACAACAGCACCGCATTCAATAGTTATCCGAACGGGATTATATCCTTACACCAATTATGATAAAATTAATGTTAATATAGATTTAGCACAGGTGGAATATTATGGTTGTTTATATGGAACCTTACAATTTTTAGTGTACGATTCAAGCACCCTGCAGCCCTGGGATAATATTAATATTACCGATCCTGTAACTGGAATAACTACAGGGCGTTTTGGAAGTGCGCGCCTATGTTCGACTACAAGAAAATTTTTTGAATTCAGTTTTAATAATGCTGCCGATAGAAAGAAAGCTATGGATTTTATGGATATTATTCCTAATGGCATGTATGTTTCCGTAACTAATTTAAGCACTACCGGAAACAGTTCCTTCATCAGCCAATGGCAGGCAGACAGATCAATATATGGAGGTACATCTATATATGATAAATTAAAGGGTGTAGGTTTTAGTACCCTGGATAGTTTTACACATAATCTTCCCTTTATTTTCTTTTATAAAAAAAAATCAGCCTCTTTTATTCCGTATCAAAAAATGGGTAGCACAGATCAGGATCAGCCAATTGGTACTATTCCTTTACCTGCAAGAAATTTAAGCGGTACCATTGAGTCGCCGGCCTTTGGTCCTGCTAAAAATTGGAATTCCTTACATTGGAATGGGAAAAGTATTGATCCTATTTTAAAAGATTCGGTAGTTATTCAGGTGTATGGTGTAACAGCAAGTGGAATAGAAACCCTTGTTGCCAGTGTTTCTCCGGCAACCGATACTACCCTTAATTTTATCAGCGCAGCTACTTATCCATTCCTTAAATTAAAAATGCTAAACAGCGATTCTACCTTTGGCACACCTAACCAGCTAAGGTATTGGCGCATAAACGCAGATTATGTACCTGAAGGCGCAGTTGCACCCAATATTTTATATGCCATGAAGGATACGGCAGAGCAAGGTGAAAAAATTAATTTTTCGTTGGCTTTTAAAAATATTAGCGAAGTAGCTTTTGATAGTTTAAAAGTAAATTTTATTATTACCGACCATAATAATGCGCCGCACCCAATTGCAATTGCTAAAAAGAAAGCGCTGTTGGCAGGCGACACCCTGGTAGTTAGTTACGCCATTGATACCAAAGGTTACCCGGGTAATAATACCTTGTATGTAATGGTAAACCCAGATAATAACCAACCGGAACAATATTTAAACAACAATTTTATTTTTAAAAACTTTTATGTAAAAGAGGATAAATACAATCCTTTACTGGATGTTACTTTTGATGGGGTGCATATTTTAAATCGGGATATTGTTGCAGCCCAACCGCATATTTTAGTTAAGCTAAAAGATGAAAGTCATTTTATGGCATTAAGTGATACCTCTTTAATAAAGTTACAGGTGCGGTATCCGGATGGTACTTTGCACAATTACTTTTTTGGAGATGCAGTAAGGTTTAACCCGGCCAATTTAGCCACCGGTGAAAATTCAGCCTCCATTGATTTTATTCCAAGTTTCCCCTTGGATGGAGATTATCAATTTATGGTTTCCGGAAAAGATGTAATGGGCAATATCGCCGGGGCCCTTCAATACCAGGTTACCTTTAGCATTATTAATAAGCCGATGATCAGCAATATGCTCAATTATCCCAATCCATTTACTACTTCTACTGCATTTGTATTTACCGTTACAGGTATTCAGGTACCGCAAAATTTACGGATCCAAATATTAACAATTACCGGTAAAATAGTTAGGGATATTACCAAGGATGAATTGGGCCCCATACATATTGGCCGCAATATCACCGAATATAAATGGGATGGTACCGATAGTTACGGACAAAAATTGGCCAATGGGGTATACCTGTATCGGGTAATTACCAACCTCAATGGCAAATCGCTTGATAAATACACCAGTCAGGATGATAATACCGATAAGTATTTTAATAAGGGGTATGGTAAAATGTACCTGATGCGATAAACTGATTTTTATATATTTTTTGCCAGGCTGCTGTTATGGCGGCCTGTTTCATGGAGGGTTAGCCTGTTTAATTTACCAGGTACTTTAGGGTACCAATTACCGCTTTCTAAACAAACTGTTGATTTAGCCGAAATAGAAAATAAAAGGATTGCTGCTCCTTAAAAATGTGTTTTACTTTTTGATGATATATTTTTTGTCTGAATCACGGATTTAAAAGATTACACGGAGTACACAAATTTTTTAAAATGGGATTATAAACAAATCATTGCAATCAATGTATACTCCACAAACTAAACGATCAGTGAAATCCTTTAATCCCCTAAATCCGTGATTCAAACAATGAGTGCCTATTCTGAATCACGGATTTAAAAGATTACACGGAGTACACAAATTTTTAAAAATGGGATTATAAACAAATCATTGCAATCAATGTATACTCCACAAATTAAACGATCAGTGAAATCCATTAATCCCCTCAATCCGTGATTCAAACAATATGGCTATGCTGAATAACGGATTTAACGGATTATAAGGATTTTTAAAAATGGGATTGTATAAAAATAATTTTAAGCAACGCATATGTCACAATATAAAACATTATTAAAATCCGATCATATGAAGAATCTAGCTCCTACCGGGAATCAAATTTACTATGCTGCAAACTTTCAGGAGCTTATTGCCACACCCTTTCATGGAGTAATGAATGCGATCTGTTGGACGCGCAAACTAAAGGGTGATTTTGGAGAGATTGTGAACAAGGTTTCACTGAATGAAAACATGGAGGAACTTGACCAGGACCGGCTTTGTGCACTTCAGTTGAGTGAACAGGGGAACATTGCCCGTGAAATACTTTTAAATGATTTTAAGCAATTGAAAGCGCAGGGAGCATCCCCTTTACTTAACCTCATCAGGTGCTACGACAGAGATGATGCCTACCCGTTATTTTCAACCGATGTATATTCTTTTCATGTAGATCGATCTCCTGTACCAACCAATACTTTTTTATGCACTTACTATGGAGAGCCTAGTGAAATATTACCAAATGCACAAGCCAAACAAAAAGTACTGGTTCCCGAAATTCGTGCTGAACTTAAAAAATTATATAGTGGCGCAGCGGAAGGTTTTGACTCTTTTTTACAGGAGTATTTTTTTGATTTACACTACCAGGCTATTCCTGCAGCAACACCTGTAAATTTAGGACTGGGTAACCTATGGCGGTTGGCGGTAGATCATCCCGGAAGCCCTGTTCTTCCTTGTGTACACCGGGCTCCAAAGGAAAAAACCGGAGAGCACCGGTTGATGATGATCTGTTAAATACAAATCAATTAAGTATAGCAGCTGACAAGTATTTACTTCCCTGATGGATGTTAAATTTTTATGCCGTAGTTGATGAAATGTTTTATCTTTTTGAATTCCGCTTTGCTGTCCGAATACACCATCTGAAACAAGCTGTAGCGTATTTTGGCAATGGCTAAAGTAAACAAAGGTTACCTGTGCAATAAGGATAATCGTTTATAATTTGTCTTTACCTAAATGATAAACTTTACATAAAGTAAATTGGCATTAAATATTATTCTTTAAAATTGATATCAGCAGCTTCGCAATTTCTGTTACAAAAAAAGTGCAGTCAATTGATCGCACTTTTTTTGTAACAACTGTTATTTCCTAATAATCATTGTTTTTAACAGGCTTATTAACCTTATCTGTTTTAACAGTTTTTTTATTCTTATCATCAACTGTTTTAATAGGCACCGGCATTACAGCCCTGGCATCTTTTTTACCATCAGTTTGCTTAGCAGAAGGAAGTTCTGTTTTAATTTTTGGGGTATCTTTTTTTACATCTCCATATTCATCCGCCGGGTTAGGCTTATTGTTATCTCCTGTTGCAGGATCAACAATAAAATCGCCGGCGCCACCATTTCCCTGATCCTGGTAATTGCTGCTATCGCCCTGGTTAATGATGTCTTTAAAATTTTGATCTGCGTAAATAGGGTCTTTCGACATTTGTGCAGGTTCTTCAAAATTCTTTAATTTACCGTAACCTAAACTTTTATCATCATATACTTTCTTCATAAAATAACCCCATTTTGGTAAGGCCATTTCATTACCACCGCTGGTTCCCGAATAAATTCTTATAAATGGATCGTCGCAACCAACCCAGGTTCCGGCAAGTAATTCTGGCGTATACCCCATAAACCAGCCATCCGTATTGCCATTGGTGGTACCTGTTTTGCCTGCTTTTTGTACCGGGATATTATAATTATTTAAGGATTTTCCGGTACCTATCTCTACTACGCCTTCCATTAATTTTACCATGGTAAAAGCATCCTGTTCGCTCATAACCTGTTTGCTGCTTCCTGCACTAAAATCTTCCAATAAGTTTCCGTTTTTATCTTCCACACGATTTATTAAAATGGGTTCTGTATTAAAACCTTTATTTGGAAACATGGTGTAAGCTTGTAACATTTGTAGCAAGGGAATTTCTGCAGCACCTAATGAAAGTGAAATGTAGGGTGGTAGCGTAGCGGTAATGCCAACAGACTTTGCAAATTCAATTACCCTGTTTACGCCCAACAAATTTGTTAACCTTACCGAAGCTGTATTTTTAGAAAAAGCCAGGCAGTTGGCCAATGTTCCTCCGCCGCCGGTAAAAGTACGCATCTCTTTTCCGTATTGTACCATACCGCCCTCAATAATTGTAGAAGGGGTATAGCCTGCATCCTGCACAGCAAGCGCATAAATTAAAGGTTTGATGGTAGACCCAACCTGCCTGCTGGCTGTTACATGATCGTATTTAAACCATTTAAAATCGATACCTCCAACCCAGCATTTAACTTCGCCCGTTTTAGGATCCATTGCCACAAAGGAAGTCTGTAGTAACTGCCGGTGGTATTTTATAGAATCTCTCGGAGTCATAACAGTATCCAATTCTTTTTTAGCATTCCATGCAAATACTTTCATCCTCGTTTTAACTAAAAAAGTTTTCCTGATATCACTATCCTTTTCTTCTTCTTCTTTCAGGTTTCTCCAACGTTCGCTATTTTTCATGGCAGCGTCAATTACATTTTCATGATCTTTCCACATCTTATCTCCATAAGCTTTTAAAGAATAGTTAAGTTTCTTTTGAATCACCGGCATTTGTTGTTGCACAGATTCTTCTGCAAACTGTTGCATTTTACTATTTATGGTGGTATAAATTTTTAATCCATCCCGGTATAAATCATAATTGTCTCCTGTTTTAGGATTTTTATGGTTCTTGCACCATTCTTTCATTTTATCAGCTACCACAAACCTGAAATAAGGGGCTATCCCTAAATTATCATCTACTTTTTTAAAATTAGTAATCAGCGGTTTGGCTTTAATTGTAACAGCTTCTTCACTGGTTAGATAATGTTCTTTACATTCCACCATGCGTTCAATAACGGTATTTCGTCTGTTTAAAGATGCCCCTGGATGGCGAATCGGATCGTAAATAAACCCTTTTAACATTCCTACCAATACTGCAGCTTCTTCAATTTTTAATTCTATGGGTTCTTTTTGAAAATATATTCTGGATGCATTTCTTATACCGTAATTATTGCCCCAGGGAGCCCTGTTTAAATAAAGGGTAATTATTTCTTCCTTGGTAAAATTGCGTTCTAATTTTACAGCTATTACCCATTCCTTAATTTTTTGTGTTCCTCTTTTTATAAAATTCCCCTTGCCCTGGCCCAGCATCATTTTGGCTAATTGTTGTGTAATTGGACTACCACCCCCATCGGTCCCAAATTTTAAAACTGCCCTGGCAACTGCCTTGGCATCGATACCGGAATGGTCGTAAAAATATTGATCTTCTGTTGCCACCAAAGCATGAATTATATTGGGAGAAATTTCATTGTATTTAATCTCGCTGCGGTTTTCAGCATAATATTTACCCATTAATTTGCCATCCACCGTATATACTTCACTGGCAAGATCTGCCTCAGGATTTTCTAATTCTTTTAGGCTGGGCATTTTACCCAGCAAACCCCAATTAGCTGCTGCAAATATTAAAATTAAGAGTAGTATTCCGCCAAAAAAAACTTGCCATAAAATTTTTACTGATTTTTTCATTATTATCTTTTAGGAATTTTACAACGTATTTATTACCTATAATACCCTTACAAGGCATTTAAATACACATTTTTATATAATTAAAATTTACCGGGATATTGTTTACTTAAAAGCCCTTTATATTCTTTTAAGTTTTTATTTATTTTTAGTAATTGCAGGTTAGCATCACTAATAATAAGGAAAGAATATTTTGCAGCCGGTAACCAGGAAACCTCATCAGGTGCAGCTTTACGAATTTTGTTTACAAATTGCAGCGCAAAATCTGCCGTTGAAAAAGAGCTGAAAATCAACACGGCAATATCTTTATCCAGGGCATCTTTTGTTATAAGGATTTGTTGTTCCTTAAAATTTTCTGCTACATAACGGGTAAAGGCATTTTTTGATTCATTCACATAAGTGCCATCTACCTTGTCAAGTATCATTATTACATTTTGAATGGCGCCGGGATTAAAGGTAAATGGTCCGTTAATAAGAATTGGCACCATCTTTTTAACACTGTCTTTTACAGCCGGAGTTAAAGTTGAGGATGCAATAACAGCTGTATCTCGAAGGGCACCCGAAATAACAGGCAAGCTCTTTGGAATCGCTGCTTTACTACTGTCAAATCTTTTTGGTGTAACAATTAAGTTAGCATCATTTCTTACTAATTTTTCTTTTATTTCTACAAGTGCATCAGCGGTATCTCTGGTTATTTTTAAAGCCGTTAAATAGCTTTCTATCTCTTTTCTTCTTTTTAAAACATCAACCATTCTTTCGGCCTTGGGCATTAATGGGGATGTTGGATAAAGAGTTATGATACTGTTTAATTTATCTGTTGCGATACTATCCTGGTGTTGTTTGATATGATATACAGCTTCGATATAAAGCAATTGAGGACTCCAATAATTATTTCCATAAACACTATCAGCTTTTTGCTTTTGGGCAAGTGCTTCATCAAATTTACCCTCTATAAATAAATTATAAATATCAGCATACCGCGCCGTACCCGGGCCATTTTTTGTATCGGTTGTGGCAGCAAGGGTATTGGTTAAAACTTTGTACGCATGACTTGATGCAAAATTTTTGCCAATTAAATTTTTATAATAGGCAGCCTTTTCGGTGTTGCCTAATTTGGTATAGCAAAAATATAAACCAAGATAAATTGCACCATCATGTAATGAGTCAGGGAAGCGTTGAAGACAGGTATCATAGGTAACGATTGCCTGGCTATAATCTTCCAGTTCTGTTTGATATAATTGGGCTAATTCAAATATTGAAACCGCTATTATGGAGTTACTCAATTTTAATCTTTCAGCTGTTATGGGTACATGGGCCATTAAGCCTTCCATACTTATGTCTTGTGTGGTAGGATTTTCAAGTTCGGCCGACCCTTTTCTTAAAGGATTTGTTGGAGGTAGTTTTGTTACGCCGGGTAATGCATCTAAATCGTTGGACCCAACATCCGGTGTTTTATTAAGGTTATTATTTACCGTACTTGCTGCGGCACTTTTTCTTGCCCAATTGTCTGTATTTGCTCTGGTACCCCATTTATTTTTAAAATCATTAAATCCTTTAGCTTTTAATGTTTTATTGTAAAAGTACCAATCCTCTGTACTGTTTTCATTCCCAAACAGGTCTAAAGCCGCCGTATTTTTGCTGTCGAAACTTATGGAAACATTACCGTTGTCTTCATTATTTTCATCTTCTTTAATACCCTGCGCCTTTTTTAAACGTTTGGACATATTTTTTATAAATGCAATTCTTTCCTTTTCAGGCATAGCTGCAATTTTTTGCAGACTATCCTCTCTTTCTATCGTATTTATTTTCTCTACAATTTTTGATAAAGAATTCCGTCTTAATTGTATCGCTGCTAACTGAGTGGTTAAAGAGGTATCGCCGCTTTGCAGACTGTCGTACATTGCAAATGCCAATTTATATTGTTTGCGATCGTAGGCAATACCGGCTAAATTTAAAAAAGCTTTATTTTTAAAATGGAGGTTTCCCTGATTGAATTTTAAACTTTTAATGAAATAAAAAACAGCCTCATTGCTATCTGGCTTTTGTAATGCAAGTTCACCGGCAGAATAAAAAATGACATCCCGATAAGCTTCAAATTTATCCTTTTTAGCCATATGTGCCAGGTTAATAATACTCTTCTCTATTTGAATAGTGTCAGTAACCTTCATCATTTTAGCGTTGTTCAATTGCGCATAAATATCCATCAAGGGATCTGTGGTAGTTTTAGATGCCTTGTTGTAATAAATAGTAGCCTTATCATATTGATGGGTTAATTCAAATAGTTGGGCCAGTAAAAATTCTGATCTTGCCTTGTCCTGTTTAGTAAAAGCATTGCTTAATGCTTGTTCTAAATGATTGGCGGCACTATCATAAATATTTTGTTTATAAAACCAATAAGCATTTATTTCTTCAAGATCATTAACGAGTCTTAGCGGTAAATTGGGGTCGTGTTGTAAAGTATTAATAAGTGCAGCAGCTTCTCCCAACTCATTTTGCTCAATAAGGGTATGTACCATCCATATTAATGCATCGTTTCTACTGGGTGGTTGGGCAGTTAACTTTTGAAGCAGGTTTTGCTTTTCTTTATTGGCAATACTTAATCCTCCGGACGGGGTATTATCATCTTTGGTTCCTATTATTCTGTTGTCATCCTCATTTTTTTTTCGGGGAAATAGATTGAAATTTATAAATTGAAACGTAGCAGCGGCGGTATCAAAATCCTTTTTTAAAAAATAGGCTTCTCCCATCAGCAAGTACATATTATCTATCCAATCGTTTCTAAGATCGTGTAATAAAATCCCTGCAGTAGCTTTATAAATTACTGAATCGAGCTCAGTTTTTTGCAAAGAAGTATTCTCTAATGAATAGCCATAATAACTCAGCAATTTTGTATAATCATCTTTCTGGGCAATTTTGGCTCTTTCTATTACGGCATTTATTTTATTATTGGCATTATAATAATAATTGTAGTGGGTATAATTATTTTGAAAAATATGCCGGATTTTGGTAAATTTTTTTTCCGCCATTTTTTCAGATCCTAATTTTCTTTCCTCAAATTTTGCTGATCTTTTTGAGGAATCCAGCAAATTGATTGTCCACGCAGGTTGGGCATACGCAATGTTTACAAAGGCAATAAAAACCAATAAATACAGAAGCCGTAAAAAGATCCTTTTGTGCATGATATATGATTGAAATAATGCGGATAAATATCGGTTATTTTTGCCAATTAGTAAGGAATACTGCCAGTGGTTCCTTATTTTTAACATCCAATAACTAAATATGGCTCGACTTAATGAAAATAGTACCTTAAAACGTTTACGCAACCGGTATCAATTGGTTGTAATGAACGAAGATACCTACGAAGAAGTTGTAAAGTTCAGGTTAAGCCGTCTTAGTGTATATATTGCGCTCAGCAGTATTTTTGTCTTACTAACTATTTTAACCGTTGCGCTTATTGTGTTTACACCCATTAAATATTATTTGCCCGGTGTTGGTTATGGAGATGCAAAACAAATTAGGGAGTTTAAACAACTAAAAATCAGGACTGATTCTCTGGAAAATGCGATGAAATTTAAGCAGCAGTATTTTGATGACCTGAAAAAGGTACTTGAAGGAAAGGTTTCAAGACAAGATACCATTAAACTGGTGCTGCCAAAAGAAGAAAGTAGCAATGAATAATAAATTTACCCCCTCGTATACATAACATCTGTTATTTTTTTACGTTATCTACAGGAGTTATTGTGCCGGCATTGTTAAATAGCCTGTCTGTAGTAAAATGTTACTTGTAATTTTTTTAGGATTTTATTGCAAATAATACATATTAGTAATTATTGTTATATATAAATGTCGGTACTGTACAATAGTGGAACAAATAATATCAGTTAATTTAAATATATTTACAAAGCAATGCAGCAAGCCTTTATGTAATTAAAATCCAAAAAATCGTAGTTCATATAGTAAAACATTCATACCAATATCATAAATTAAAATCACAATTATGTTTAATCCAAAAACTAAATCTACCTCTAACGAAAACGTAACGGGAGCTGCAACAATTATTGGGGCAGGCACAATTATAAAAGGCGATATTGAAAGTACCGGCGACATCAGGATTGATGGAACCTTAATTGGTAACGTTATAGCAAGGGCAAAAATCTTAATTGGACCGGAGGGAACAGTTGACGGCGCCGTAAAAGGGAAAAATGCTGATGTACTTGGAAAAGTAACCGGACAGATGGATATAAAGGAAGTTTTACAGTTGCGGGGTAAATGTAACGTAGATGGAGATATATTTGCAGGAAAATTGGAGGTGGAACCTACTGCAACTTTTAACGGACGATGCCATATGGGGGCGAATGTTGTAGAGCTTAAAGTAGAGTTGGCCACGGCCGTTAACAGTTAATTTAAGTAATACCGATGAAGGTTAAAAAGAATTTAATAGTGCCCGTTTTAATAGTATTTTTTATATTCAATGCCATATTTTACCTGGCAAAGGTTCAAATTACAAAATGGGGAATAGACACTTCAGTGTTGCTTGTAGCAAACTGGCTCATTCTTATTTTAACATTAATTACCTTATTTATTCAGAAAAGGGCTTTATTAAATAAAAACCCCAATGTATTTATAAGAAGTATTATGGCTGGTATGATGATTAAGATGTTTGCCTGTATGATCGCCATATTTATATATTACTACGCAGCGAAAGAAAAGTTTAGTAAGCCCGCTGTCATTACAGCCTTATTAATGTATTTTACTTATCTTATAGTCGAGGTAAAAATGGTTACAAAACTGAACAAACAAAAAGATGCCTAAGCAGGAAGCACCCCTACACCAGCTAAAAGCTTATTTACCGGAGGGTAGTTTTGAGGAGGTTTCTCATTACCTGTTACATTATAAAGTACAACTAACTATCACGCGTGCACGCCAATCTGTATTAGGGGATTACCGAAATTCCTATGCCGGTAAAAATCATCGCATAAGTGTTAATGGGAATTTAAATTCCTACGCTTTTTTAATTACGCTGCTTCATGAGCTGGCTCACTTATTTACCTACGAGCGCTTTGGCCATAAGGTACTTGCGCATGGCATAGAATGGAAAAATGAGTTCAGCAAAATTTTAGCTCAATTCTTATTAAAAAAAATATTTCCCTTGGATATACAGCAAACACTGTATAAAACACTTAAAAATCCTGCCGCAAGTAGTTGTGCTGATACTGCCCTATTAAGGGTTTTACATAAATACGATGTAAAAAAAGAAGGCATACAACTTATTGAAAATTTAACCGAAGGAGCACTCTTTAAAATTAAAGGCAATAGAATCTTCGAAGTAATTGAAAAAGTTAAAAAACGCTTTAAATGCCGGGAGAAAGCCACAGGAAAAATGTATTTATTTAGTCCGGTTTATGAAGTAGAGACTATTACCTGAAGGAAGTTTTTAATAATTTACACTTGCGGAGAACACTTATCGACCTATAATCTAATCCCTAACTTTTACTATCAAGTTCAAAAATTATTTACCTGTTAAACTTTTTGTGAACATATTTAGACAACAAGTGTTTTGGAAGTTTTGAAGGTTTAATTTATATTAATTTTCTTTTATGGTTTTGTAATTACTATTTTTTTTATTTTTATCCGATCATTGTTAGTTTTTGAGTATCAGCTATATTTTACTTTTAAAAATTAGTCAGGGTGTATTAATCGAAAAATTATTACTAATTATAATTACTTAGCTGTCTATTTTTTAATACAAATAAACCTTTACTTATTTTAGTAACTATTAGCTTAAATCATCAATAATTTACGATCTTCATTGAAGTTATTCTGAGTTGGTATTAAAAAATATATTTAAAATCTTTATTTTAGCATTCTTAAACATCCAAAACATTTTTGCAAAATATTAATAAATATAGTGAAGAAGAGTTGGTGTTGTTGTTACAACAACAAAACAAGGCTGCATTCTCTTACTTGTATGATAATTACGCTCCTGCCCTGTACAATATTATATACCGTATGGTTGAAGATGTTGCCCTTGCCGAAGATATTTTACAGGAGGCCTTTGTAAAAATCTGGAATAATTTTACAAGTTACGATAAATCCAAAGGTCGATTGTTTACCTGGATGTTAAACTTAACGCGTAACCTTACTATCGATATGATGCGCAGTAAGAGTTATAAAAAGCAAAGCAAAATCTCGGGGGATGAAAATTCCGTAAATAATTTACAAGATCACAGTATCCATATCAGCAAATTTGATTCTCTCGGAATTCGCAAACAGCTTACTAATTTAAAACCTGATCAACGCATTATAATTGATATGGCTTACTTTAATGGTTATACGCAGGATGAAATTGCAAAAGAAATTGGAATTCCTTTGGGAACAGTAAAAACAAGAATGAGAACAGCTATTTTAGAACTTAGAAAAATGTTACAAAACGCATAATTGGAATCAAAAGAAATTATATTATCCGGAATCTTGGAATTGTATGCTACGGGAATTGCCTCAGTTGACGAGGTGGAGCTTGTACAATCTTATTTGGAAAAATACCCTGAAGTGGCAGAAGAGCTTTTAAGAATTGAAATTGATTTGGAAACTTATGCAAATCTGTTTGCTGTTGAACCTGATTCAGGAATCAAAGAAAAAATATTTGCAAACATTAACAATAATAATAAGGATAATAAAAACGCAATTAGTAACAATTTCACAAACAATTCATCCGCTTCAAAAGTAGTTAAACTACCATCATATTTCAAGTTTCCAGCTGCAGCTGCTGTTGCATTACTGCTGGGTAGTGTTGCCTTAAATATTGTACAGTATAATAGAAATAGTGAGGTTAATAAAAGTTTGATTCAATCTGGCCAAGAGCTCGCTATCTTAAAACAAGACAATAATGATTTGTCAACTGACATGAATGTTGTTCAAAACAAATATAGTAAACCAGTTTCTTTACATGGTTTGGATGCTGCACCAAATGCCGCAGCTAAAATTTTCTATATTGAAAATACAGGAGAAGTTTATATAGACCCCAGTAATTTGCCTGATGCTCCTGCGGGAAAACAATATCAATTGTGGGGTATTGTTGATGGAAAACCCGTTGACGCCGGTATGATTCTTACCTCAAAAAAAGGAGATAAATATCGTATTCAAAAGATGAAAAGTTTTGGCAAAGCAGAAGCCTTTGCGGTTACGCTTGAAAGTGAAAAGGGTAACCAAGCTCCAAAAGGACCGATGTTTGTGATGGGAAAAATGTAATATATCCGGTCACCTATCATTAGTTTCTTTTATAAATAATAATTTCATGCTGCTATCTTAAAAGGATAGTTTTTTTATGCCTTAAATTCATGGGTTTTAAATTTACTTGCTTTAATGATTTTTAGGGGGGTAAGTTTTGCCACAGTAACACTTTACATTGTGCCTGTATTTTAGTTTCAGGTCTATAATTTTTTATAGTTTATCTTATTTTGCCAATTTTAATAAATTTACTGCTTTGCATCCAGTGCATGTGCTATTGCTCTCCTAAGCTCTACAATCTTTTTATTTAGTCATTCCTGTTGCTTTATGCTATTGCTCCCGGTAGCTTATACCTTTAACTAGCGTTTAGGCATATGCGCAATTACTAAATTTTATATTGTTGCTTTAATTATTTAATATTTATTTGATAATTATTTTTTAAAAAAATAGGAAAAAAAGAGTTTTCTATAAATCCATTGTTAAAAGAGTCACGTACATTCTTTAAACAAACTAAAATTTAAACTCAAAAAAACAACAAAATGAAAAAAATTAAAATGATGTTAGTTGTGGTTGCAGCCGCTCTATTAACGAATGCTTCATTTGCTCAAATGAACAGTATGTCTAAAGAAAAAACTGTAATGGTTGGTGGTGCTGCAATGTACCCTTCTAAGGATATTATTGCCAACGCTGTAAATAGTAAAGATCATACAACTCTGGTTGCCGCTGTTAAAGCTGCTGGTTTAGTTGAAACATTGCAAAGTGCAGGACCTTTTACGGTATTTGCGCCTACTAATGAAGCTTTTAATTTGTTACCTGCCGGAACAGTAGCTACTTTACTAAAACCTGAAAATAAAGCAATGTTGGCTGGTATTTTAACTTACCATGTTGTTGCAGGTAAATTAAGCGCAGCTGATCTTTCAAAATTAATTAAGGAAGGTAAAGGTTCTGCTAAATTAACAACCGTAGAAGGTGGTACTTTAACCATTATGAAAAAAGGTAAAAAAATTGAAATTAAAGATGAAAAAGGTAGTGTTGCTACAGTGACTATTGCTAATGTAAATCAAAGCAATGGTGTAATACACGTTATTAATCGTGTTTTATTACCTAAATAATTTAAATTTACCATAAACAATATTACCATAAGCGGTGCTGATTTCAGTGCCGTTTTTGTTTTTGCTTAGTTTTAAAATAGGTGGTTTATATTAACTGTTATTTATGCAACAAAGCTTTCTAAAATACGATACAATTATAATCTGGTTAACTAATTTAAGTTGATGGGATACTTAGCAGAGACTGCCAATACATTTAAATTTGGGACTCTTGATATGT
This sequence comes from Ferruginibacter sp., assembly GCA_043732685.1. GTDB lineage: Bacteria > Bacteroidota > Bacteroidia > Chitinophagales > Chitinophagaceae > Ferruginibacter. The sequence goes on from JAYTHI010000092.1 coordinate 25,438, forward strand.
CAAATAATTTTAAGTAAAATAGGCGTCGTGTACCGATAATTTGAGCTGGTTTTTTTATCTATAAACATCCTGAAAAGGCATGTGGTTTTTTTTGCAGACATTAAATAATTACAAAAATATAGCAGCTAAGTAGATGCTGCTATATTGTATAAAGGTTAATTCAGTAATAATTAAAAATCGCTGAGTCTGTTCCACCAGGTGCGTTTCATTACAATAAAAATAATACCGGTTAATGCCAGTACAATTCCAAAGCCTGTCCACTGATTTAATAACAAATACATTGGCACCAGCATTAATAATATCTGGCCGGCAATGCCTAAGCCAATATTCAACATATTTACCGGCAGGTTTTTATTGGCTTTAAATGTTGGGTCTTCTGCTACAGCTATGGCATGAATTGGTTTCCAAAACCCCCATGGTCTTACGGTTTTATAAAAATTAAGTAAGGTCTCCTTGTCTGTAGGAGGTGCACTATATGTACCAATGATGCAGGCAATAAATTGAATCACTATAAACAGCGGAAAGAAGTATAACATACGGGTTCCGTCAAAATAGGTAGTTATTCCTGTAACACTCAATAAAGGCGGTATAGCGCTAACAATTATACCTGCTAACATTCCATAAAAAAAGCCATTTGCATTAAAGCGCCACCAATACCATTTTAGTACATTTGCACAAACAAAGCCTCCATACAAACCAGCAGTTATAATATTAAAGATCATATTTACATCCTTAATTAGTAATCCCAAACCAATACCAAAAATTACCATTACAATTCCACTTAGGTAACTCATGGTAATTATTTTTTTACGGTCGGCATTTGGATTAATATATTTTAAGTAAATATCGTTTACAATATAAGCCTGGCCTGCATTTAAAGTGCCGCTGAAATTACTCATAAATGCACCTAAAAATCCTGCGAGAACAAGCCCGATTAAACCAATCGGCAAATATTTACTTATAACAGCGGGCATAATATTTTCAAAATTAATTAGGTTATCGCTACCTTTTCCTAAATCCAAATCTTTAAAATAAAGTATGCCTAAAATACAAAGACCCATTGTCATAAAATAACGAACCGGCATTAAAATAACGGAAATAAAGCCACTCATTTTACTAGCTTCCTCCGGACTTTTAGTACTTAATATTTTTTGGCAATCATAATTTGGTGCAGGTCCTGCTAAACTTTTCATAATACCGCTAAACAGCATCATACCCATGATAGCCGAAAATAATTGGTATCCGTCTTTCTCTAATTTAATTTTTGCATCTGTAAGTTTATTGGTCCAGTCTAAACCCAGGTCCATTCCAAAAAACGGCGAATCCCATCCTTTGGGTACACGTTCAAGAATATTTACGCCGGTTGCACTTAGATGGCGCATGGCTATAGTGCCAACAAAGAGGGAACATACGATCATGATCATATATTTAATAACATCAGCCAGTACAATACCGTGCATACCGCCAAGGATACTATACATCATAGCTATTAAGCAAATTGCCACACCATAAAATTGCGCAGTACTATGTTTTGAAATTTGTAAGGCTGCATGGTATTGATCAGAACCAACAACAAAAGCATTTTCTCCATGACTTAAAAAGGGAAATATGCCTTTAATTCTTTCGTACGGAATAAATATTTGTAAAAATTCACCCACCCCAACAAAGGCATAAGCCATGTATCCAATGCATAAAATAAGGGCAAATGTAACTACCACTTTATGACTTTGTCCAACACCTCTGTCGGTTAGTCCAAAGCGGGTTTTTAACCATTCGGCTCCCGTGGTTGCGTTGCTTCTCCGTAACCAGCGGCTTAAAAAAACCATTAAGAATATCTGGTTAAAAATTGGCCACATCCAGGGAATCCAAACACTTTTAAAACCATATAAAAATGCCATGCTCACCAAAAGCATGGTGCCACTAATATCAAACATATCACTTGCATCACTTAAACCCAATGCATACCAGGGTAAAGATTTACCAGCCATCAAATAAGCATCCTTACTTTTTTTTGCCCGGTTTTTCATGTAAAATCCCAGAAAAACCATTAGGGCAAAATAGGCAAGAATTATAAGCAGGTCAATCGTTGAAAGGATGTACATTTTTATGTATTAAAGATTTGGAAAACGGTTATGGTTTTTACAAAAGAATTTATAACTCAAATAAGTCATAATTTTTCAATTGGCAATATTTTAAAGCAATAGATGTAAAAAGTGCGCAATAAAAATTAAAATAGTATCAATAAAATTTGATTTATACCCACTATTTAAATGTAATTAATTGTTTTTAAAAAAGGTGCTAAAATTCGATAGTTGTATTTTATTGCTTAAAAAGTTTTATAAAATAGGGTGCAACTCAGTTTTTTAAGAGGATATTTTAAATAAAATTAAGTTCAATTTGAACATGCAATAAATAGTTATAGTAATTGTGGACCATTGTTGGATAAAATGATACTGTTAATTGAAGCCTTTATTTATTCATTACTGCTATAACTTTATTTACTTTGCTTCTTTGCTCCAGGGTATCTTTTCGCACAATATAACAGCACTTATTTATGATGCAGCATTTTCCGGAAAACTTTATTTGGGGTAGCGCTACTTCTTCTTATCAAATAGAAGGCGCTTGGAAAGAGGGCGGAAAAGGTCCTTCTATCTGGGATGTATTTTGCTTAATTCCAGGTAAAGTACATCAGGGAGAAACCGGCGAGATAGCTTGCGATCATTACCACCGCATAAAGGAAGATGTTGCCTTAATGAAAAGTATGGGTTTACTCGCTTATAGGTTTTCAATTTCATGGTCGCGCATACAACCTTTAGGGCGCGGAGCTATAAACCAGCAGGGTATTGACTTTTATAACTTATTAATAAATGAATTGTTAGCAAATGAAATTGAGCCATGGGTTACCTTGTACCATTGGGATTTACCGGCGGCTTTGGAATTTGAAGTTGGCGGATGGCTGAGTGAGGATATATCATGCATTTTTGCAGACTATGCCGGTATCTGTTTTGAACATTTTGGCGACAGGGTTAAAAATTGGATCACCGTTAATGAAGCTTGGGTGGTGGCTATCTTAGGTTATGGACATGGTGTTTTTGCACCAGGAAAAAAATCGCCTGATCTGCCTTATTTAGTAGGGCATAATTTGCTGCTGGCACATGCAAAGGCGGTTCAATTATACCGCACCCAATTTAAACCAAAGCAATCAGGCCTGATTGGAATTACCAATAATTGCGATTGGAGAGAACCATTAACTTCCTCAGCGGCAGATATAGCTGCGGCACAAAGGGCACTTATATTTTTTTTAGGCTGGTTTGCAGACCCAGTTTACAAAGGCGATTACCCTGAAATAATGAAAACAAGATTGGGTAAACGCCTACCGGATTTTACTGAAGCTGAAAAAAATTTATTGAAGGGATCCTCCGATTTTTTTGGGCTAAACCATTATACGACCATGTTTGCTGCTGATGCTTCTGATAGCAATGAACAAGGATCTGTTTACGGTAACGGCGGTTTATCTGCCGACCAGGATGTTAATCTATCTGTATCGCCAGAGTGGAAAATGACCGCCATGCAATGGGCGATTGTACCCTGGGGTTGTAAAAAATTATTACAATGGATAGCGGACAGATATGATAATCCGCCTGTCTTTATTACAGAAAATGGCTGTGCATTTGATGATAAAATGGTAAACGGGATAGTGGATGATATCCAACGAATCGACTTTTTTAAAGGATATATTTCCGCCATCGGCGAGGCTATAAATTTAGGTGTAAATGTAAAAGGTTATTTTATTTGGTCGCTGATGGATAATTTTGAATGGGCTAGTGGTTATGCCAAAAAATTCGGGATACATTATGTTGATCAGGAAACATTAAAAAGAACACCCAAATCATCTGCCCTTTGGTACGCGGAAGTAATCCGGCAAAATGGAACCTAACACCTAATTTAAATATTGTATTTGTACGTCTCTATTGTTAACTGCTTATTTTGATAATATTAGTGGGTTTTTGAGTAAAATGCTTTGATCGTGTCTTTCAGATTTTTATGCTATTTATTTTATTTTTTTCTTTTGATAATCGGATACAATCTTAAAATAAATTAGGATTTCTTTTCCAGATATTCCTTTAATCCATTCAATGCATCTTCATAACCCGGACCTGTAATTCTATCAATAAATATTGCATAAAATTTTTCCCAGGGATACCATTTTAAATGGGTAAGTGCTCTCCACTCCACTCTTACCTCACTTGCATCGGTAAGTTTAGTAAAACTTATTTCATTTTCAATTTCATTTTCTCCTGCAGATTGCAGTACAAATTTTACGGAACTGGTATCTGCAGCTATAATTTTAAGGCGGGTAATTTTATTGTTGTAGCTGATGGTACAGTCGGCATTTTTGCCGGTAACAGTATCTCCAAAACTTATTTGTGCAATGCCGGCTTTAAACATCGGGTGCCAATTTTTCCAGTTTTTTAAGTTGGCTGTTTGCTGGTAAATGGTATTATTACTGGTATTAGCAATAGCCACAGCCCTTGATACGCGCACGTTTGCAGTTATCAATAAGGATATCAGTGTGATCATTATAAACAGGCCTGATAATCCAAAAACAAAGGCTTTTAGTAAAGGCAGTATATTTTTTATTCCCATTTAAAAACTTTTATAGCAACTGCATATACAATTACTCCCCATAATAATAAAATTCCTATTTCATTTTTTATATCCCATAAGCTAAGTCCTTCAAATGCAACAGCACGCATGGCGGTATTTAAATGTGTTAATGGTAAGGCTCTTGAAATTGGCTGTAACCATCTTGGAAATACATCTATCGAAAAAAAGGTTCCTCCCAATAAAAATTGTGGCAGGGTTAATAAATTAGCCATGGGGGGGATGGTACTTTCGTTCTTTGCTAATCCGCTTACAATAAAGCCTAAACCCATAAATACTACCAGCCCAATAAAACTCAGCAGCAGCATATCTAAAAATGTGCGGATACCGTTTACCAAAGTAAATCCAAAAATAAACCGGCCTGCAATAATTATAATTATTGCAGTTAGCAATTGAAAGATAACCCTTGCCAAACCTTCTCCTAAAACAATATAGGTTCTGCTGATTGGGGTGGCAAAAAAACGTTTTAAAACCAGGGTATTTCTAAGGCTAAAAAACATAAACGCAACGCCAAATACCCCCGAACTTAAAAGCGAAAACCCCAGTTGACCCGGTAAAATAAAATCAATGGTATGGTACTGCCGTACTACTTCAACATCCCGGTCATATACAAAATCTGCTATGGCAAATGTAGGTCTGGTAGTATATTTTAAATTACTGATGGTGTTTACAATATTGGCAATAATCGGCAAAAATTGTGGCCACTGATCATTGCTGGCTGTAGTTGTTTTGATGCTGTATTTATAAGCAGGTATGTCGGTACCAGTTTTCGAAATGGTTAATATCCCTGCCAGATTCCCCTTAACTAAACTTGTGCGTAATTCCTTGTCAGATGTAAATTGTACTATTTTTACACGTCTGTTAGCTTTTATAGAGTCAAATAATGCATTGCTGGTATCGCAATTTTTGTCGATCGCAATTTTATAAACAGGTACACCACCACTGCCACCTATAAAACCAAAAACAAGTATAAAAATAAAGGGAAAAACAAAACTGAAGATTACGGCAGAGGGACTTCTAAAAATTGCAGTGAGGCTCGCTTTTGTGATGGCAAGCATCGCTTTTAACTGACTATATTTTTGCATTAATGTATTTAAATTTTGTGTAAAGCTATTTCTAAAAAAAGTGTAAACAAAATTTGAAATGTCTGATATTAGTTAGCAATACAAATTACCAATATTATGGGCAAGTTTTTAGTTAGCAGCAAAACAAAACATAAAAAATATAAAAGTAAATTAGCGCCTTACACCTTAAATCCCGGTATGTTTTGGTAAGTTCTTTTTTTACCCGCCATAATATTATGTTGACAATGGATTAATGGTAAAAATTTCAAATTCATCTTTCAGTTTTTTATCTATTTTGGTTATAGATTATTAAGATTTGTAAATTACCAGCCCTAATGCTTTGCCCGCTGTACCAAATAAACAAGGCTGAAATTTTTTCATAGCAATCCATACCAATGCTTTGCTTTAAAAATCTTGTCTTTGAATATTTTAGGGATAGCCTGAACCACTTAGTTTTTTTAAAGTTTGTTAAAATATCTTTGAAGGCGGATAAGTTGACCTGAAAATATTTTTATTTTTTCAAATAATGTTTAAGGGTCAGGTAAAACATGCATAACTTTTTAAACGATAGTATAAACGATGAATAAAACATACCTGCTTCTTGGAAGTAATATGGGCAATAGCAAAGCGCAATTATTGAAAGCGATAAAAAATATTTCAAAAACAATTGGTGTAGTTATCAGACAAAGTGCCTTGTATTCAACTCAGGCCTGGGGCAACACCAACCAGCCCGATTTTTTAAATCAGGTGGTGGTGGTAAAAACTACTTTAACTGCAGCCCAAACACTTAAGTTTATTTTAGAAATTGAATTGGCCATGGGCAGGATACGCACCATTAAAAATGCACCCCGGGTTATTGATATCGATATCTTATTTTTTAATAAGGAAATTATAAAGGAGGTAAGTCTGGTTGTACCTCATCCTGAAATTGAAAACCGACGGTTTGTGTTGATCCCATTAAATGAATTATCGCCCAATCTTAAACATCCTGTTTCACAAAAAAATATGCATACCCTTTTACTAAATTGTTCGGATACGCTGGAGGTTAAAAAACTTTGATCCGGCATAGTAAAATTTAACTTATTTTGGGAACCTAATTATGAAATATAACTTTATAACAATTGAAGGAAATATAGGAGCCGGTAAAACTACGCTGGCCACATTATTAAGCAAACATTTTACTGCCAGACTTATTTTGGAAGAATTTGCTGATAATCCTTTTTTACCAAAATTTTACGAAAACCAGCAGCAGTACGCTTTTCCGCTTGAATTGTTTTTTATGGCGGAGCGTTACAAACAATTGAAAGAATTATTACAAACAAAGGATATGTTTCAGCAGGTAACCATAGCAGATTATCTTTTTACAAAATGCCTGTTATTTGCCAAGGTAAATTTACCGAATGAAGAATTTAGATTGTACCAAAAATTGTTTGATATCATCAACCCGCAAATAGCTAAACCGGATATACTTATTTACCTGCATAGTCCGGTAAGTAAATTACAACAAAACATAAAAAAGCGAAATCGCCCCTACGAACAGGGTATCGATAATAATTATCTTTTTTCTTTACAGGAAACCTATACCCAATACATAAAGCAACACAATATTAAAACACTTTTTATTGATGTTTCTAATGCTGATTTTTTAGAAAATAAAGTACATCTGCAAATAATAATAGACGCACTTGATAAAACCTATGATGATGGCCAACATTATATTGTATTACCCTAAACCTTGAATAGTTTTACCTTGTTGAGAATAAAATTTTACTTTTGCCGTAAAATAATACCATAAATATTGAATTTTTCATCGCCGCGTGCAGTCTTAAAAATAGTAGAATTTAGAAATTTTGTTTTGGGTCGTTTTGTCTTTATCATGGGTTTAAGAATGATGAATACATTGGTATCCTGGTGGATGTACGAACTAACCGGTGACGCCTTTTATATTGGAATGATTGGCCTGGCGGAAGCCATACCTGCTATTGGTCTGGCTTTATATGCGGGCTATATTATTGACAAAAGTGAAAAAAGAAGGCTGTTGCTGATCACCATTTTTTTATATGTGATCTGCTCTTTTATTTTACTCGGTACTTCTACACAATGGTTTAACCATCAATTTGGCACCAAGCTCATTATTATTTTTGTTTACGGTGTAATTTTTTTAACCGGAGCCATCAGGGCATTTACCGGACCGGGATTTGGTGCAATTATATCTTCCCTGGTACCTAAAGAACTGTTGCTTACAGCCTCGCAAATAAGTTCAACAACCTGGCTTATTGCCAGTATTATCGGGCATGGTATGGCAGGCTTTTTAATAGCCTGGGTACATGTTACCGGAACCTTTTTAATTATTTCTTTATTGATCATTAGCGGCCTTTTCCTATTGTCTAAATTAAAAGAAAAGCCCCCGCAAATGAATGTAGAAAAGAAAACCCTGGAGGCGGTTGCCGAGGGGCTGCGTTTTGTTTTTAAAACCAAAGAAGTATTGGGTGCACTTACGCTTGATCTGTTTGCTGTATTATTTGGTGGAGCGGTGGCATTGGTTCCTGTTTATGCAAAAGATATATTGCATGTTGGTCCAATTGGCTTTGGCTGGTTAAATGCCGCTGCAGATATTGGAGCAATTACCATGGTGCTGGCGCTTACTTTTAATCCGATGAAGAAAAAACAAGGTATTAAATTGCTGATAGCAGTAGCTGGTTTTGGGGTATCAATAATTGTATTCGGACTATCCTCCATGTATTGGTTGTCTTTTGTTGCCTTACTTGCCGGGGGCGTGTTTGATGGCGTTAGTGTAGTTGTAAGGGGTAATATTATGCAATTAAAAACACCCGACGAACTTCGCGGACGGGTGATGAGCGTTAATTCCATGTTCATTAATTCTTCTAATGAAATTGGTCAGTTTGAAAGTGGGGTAGCTGCTAAATTGATGGGTGTTATTCCTTCCGTAGTTTTTGGTGGCTGCATGACACTTTTTGTAGTGGCAGCAACATGGGTTAAAGCACCCTCTTTAAAAAAGCTGGAATATTAAGCTATGTTTTCTTAATAGCTGATGAGTAATTTGTTTACCCAAAAACATTATTCTGTTCGTTTATTCAAACTTTTATACCGTTTACTCACTATGTAAAAAATTATTGCTTTTTACTTTGGTATTAAAAAAATGTTTTAGATATTTATAATTCAATCGGGTAAAAATAGCTACGGTTGTTTTGTAGTTTAAGGCTTGTTATTATACATCAACTTATCGGCAAACGCGCCTTTTAACAACAATGGTATAACTATGTCTTATTTTCCATTCCTAAGAATTAATTTAGACTTTTCTCTTTTTCTGCCAATAACTCAGGGTCTTAATATTTTATACCGTTCGGTATAATTCTACAAAATTTATTAACCTCATCAATAGATCATCAACATGAAATCAAAAGCCTTTTTGGTTATTGGCTTTGCAGCATTCCTATGCTCCGGCATTTTTGCAAATAATATTTTTACAGTTAACGTAAAGCTAACCCCCTGCAAAATACCTGTTTACCCTTTCTATAAATCAGGGTATCCAAAATAAAAGCATGGGTAGCATTGATATTAAATTAGTTAGATCAGCGGTACAAACCGTATTGCAAAAACAAGGTTTAATTGGCTACACGCAAACGGTAGATGTAGCTGGTCTACTACCCTGAACCTATTATTTATTGGTTACGATCAATGGGACTGTATCTGTAGCTAAAGTAATAAAAAATTAGTTTCCTTAAGGTAATGTTGCTACCAGGTTGTATGGCTACATTGCTTCAATATTGCCATAGAAATTTTACAACAAAATCACTTTATTTTAACTTTTGTATCCTTAATTTTAAGGAATGATAAATACGGTGACTAAAATTATTTTTATACTTATTGTGTTATCCGGAACCACTGCGTTTGCGTAAAGTAGGAATTCGGATTTTAAGGTAGTTGATGAATATGTAAAATCATTGGGTTCGCTGGATACACTTAATATGGGTTCCATCAGTTTTGTAGTTACTCAAAAATTTGAAAATAAAAAAGATAAGGTAAGGGCCATATTTGATTGGATTGCATTTAATATTAGTTTCGATTGTAAAGCTTCCAGAAATAATAGTAACGAAAAAAATACTTCGGATGAGGTACTGAAATTAAGAAAAACAAACGCTTCCGGTTATGCTGCATTATTTCAGGATATGTGCAGTGTGCTTAAAATTAGATGTCTAACTGTGGATGGTTATGTAAAAACCAAACTGGAAGAGATAAATGAAAAGCCGGATGAATTTAACCATACCTGGGATGTGGTTCAATTGGGACAAACATCGGATACCTGGTTTTATGTAGATCCTACACTCGGCAGCGGTTATACAGATGAAAAAGTAACCGTTTACACAAAAGCCTTTAACGATGCTTATTTTTTTGCCGATAAAAAAACTTTTAATGAGCAACATTTCCCTAATAATATGGCCTGGTTTTTAGGGGAAGGATCAAAAAGTATAAAAGATTTTTTATCCCTGCCCCTCATTAAATCAGCCGCCTACGAATTTAAGGTAAGCGATTATGCGCCCGCTAAAGGTATTGTTAAGGCCAGTATAACAAAGGATGTTCAGTTTAGTTTCAGGGCTTCGGGTAAAATAGATATTGTAGCCCTGGCTATTGGAGAAGATAAAAAGAAACTAACTAAAACAGTTGACTTTAGTTTTGAAGGCGGTATAGTACGGTTTAAATATAAGTTTGTAACAGAAGATAGTTATCCGGTTACCATCCTGATAAACAACAAACCGATTTTAGGTTATTTTGTACAGGCGGGTGAATAAAAGTCACCGTCATTAGTTATTCAGCAAGGCAAATATTTAATAAAAAATGATCGGTTTACGCCGATCATTTTTTATTAAATGGCCGTCTATTTTATTAACTGCTTAATCTTAGATTCCAATTCCTCCTCTTCTAAATTTATTGCTACCACCTTACCTGTTTTATCCAATAAAAAGGTATTGGGTATGGCATCTACACCGTAAGCTACTGCTACCGGCGAATACCATCCTGCAGTATCATTTACCTGGGTATAGGTTATTTTATCGTTGGCTATAGCCTTTATCCAATCAGCCTTTTTACTGTCTATTGAAACACCAAAAACTTCAAAACCCTTATTCTTGTATTTTTGATAAAGCTTTACCACACCCGGCATTGCAGCCCTGCACGGACCGCACCAGCTTGCCCAAAAATCTATTAAGACTACTTTTCCTTTTAAAGAGGATAAGTTGACCGCCTTATCTTTTACACCAGGTAAAGAAATTTCAGGGGCCATTTGATCTACTTTAATTTGGGCATTGCTAATAAATGCAACTGCACTTAATGCTATTGTAACGATGATTCCTTTCATTGACAACAATTTTTTTTTCTGAATAATGATAAAATAAATTTAAAGAACTTTTTCATATCAATAAATATTGAAAATATTATACTCAAATCTTACAAAAACTCCTTTTGTAAAATTACGTTGTAAATCGGTAACAATGCCATAACGATACCCCACATCAACAATTGCCCTGCTATCGATTACCAGTTGTGCAGCAGGTGCAATATCAAGGTATGTTTTGCCCGTTCCCAAATTAGTCTGACCTAAAAGCTCCAACATCAAATTTAAATTTGTTTGTTTGTAATTGGTGTATTCTTTGGGTAAAATTAATTTGCCGATGGATAGGGTATAATTTAAGGCATTGCGGTTAGTATTATTAAATACAAATTTTTGTGTTCCGTTGTCCAGTGCATGAACAAGTGATGTGGTAGCTGAAAGTGCAACTTTATTAATTAATTGTGTTGCTACCAGACCGCCTTCGTACCCTGCATTAAAACCGGTTAAATCAATGGCAGCCTGGTTAGTAATGCTGTTGTTAATCGCATATTTTCCAAAGACCGACATTCTGAAATGATTGTGAATTTCGTCGGCACTCAGGAGCCTGTATTTTAAATAAAAGCTGGCTCCGGTTACACTAAAATTATTACCGGCTCCCTTATTAATAAAGGTAGCTACATGGGCCATCGTTTTTCTGGATACTCCCCACATTATTTCGGGGTTTAAAAAGTAATTGATTTTGCCCGTTTCATTATTTTTAAAAAAACCGTTGTTAACCCTCAATCCAATACTTTTGGCTGCCATATTACTTGCTGGTTCTGTAAAAACAAATAACTCCTGCGCCAATATTTTTTCGCTGTAAAAAAGCATTGTTATTATTAAAAATTTTTTCATTGTCGTATTCATTTTTGAGTACTGTTAAAGCATTACTGATATTTAAAATTCTTCAGTTATTACCATAACTAAATAGTAGCATGGTAAATCCTGGTGCCTGGTTTTACCTCAAATTTTTCGCAACAGGCAGCAGCTACACCTGTTTTATAACATTCCATAGTTGTTAATTTGCTATTGCTTTTATATATTTTTGCAGTGACAAAACCTTTATCTAATAAATGAATGGTTTTATCGCCATTCAATACCTGGTCTTTAACATTAAGAAAGTGATAGGTATTCCCATCAACAAGTGTATGACTATCGTTTACGATCTGAACCTTATCAAAATGGATGACGGCAGCAAAATTGGCAACAAAAAAACCGGCATCTTCTACCTTCTTTTTAAGTTTATCAAAATCTACCACAGCGCCGGGTTTAAAACTAATTTCAAATGTTGAGGTCTTTATATTTGCGTTAACTTCCTGCACAAAGTCGAGCGATTTTAGCGATTTATTGATGGCATTGCTGCACATACTGCAGGTTAATCCACTTGCCTGAAGCGACACTTTAGTTACTTGTGCCTGGGTGTACAGGGAGCATAACAATGCAACTAATACTATACTATTTTTCATAAATAAAATTTAATGTTAGGTGAAATTTGTGTAGGCTTATAGCTTATTGGGTTCAACGGCAGTTGCTGGTTTTCTATCGTACTTGCAGCATTTTTCCAATTTGTTATAAGCAACTTTATTACCTTTAAAATCGCGGGTATCGTAACCTGCATTCGCTATGGATTGCTGTATCTTAGCAGAAGAAGTTTTGGAATCATTATAACTTAATTGAAGTTCTTTAGAATCTTCATTCCAAATAGCAGTTGTGGCTCCGGCAGATTTAGCGGCCTTTTCGATATGTTTTTTACAGGTTCCGCAATTGCCCCAAACTTTTACGGTTTCGTTTTTTATTGCTGATTGCGCAATTGCATTGGTACTGATAAAACTGCCCAATAATAGGGTCAGACTGGTTATTAAAAATTTCATGATTGAAAATTTAAACTGATAAAAATAATTTAATTGATTTTGCACAGGCAAAATTATTTTTCTATTACCAGAAGATAATAGAAAGCATTAAAATTATTCTAAAGTCTAAATACACAGTTCATAATACAATCGGATGGTTTTGTATACTGCGGGGGTGAATGGTTTTGAAATACTTTATCAGCTTCGGTGCTGTATAAATGAAATTCATAGGCTGGAAAATTGAAAGCAATTAATGGGGCACTAAGATCAGCTTTATCATCAGCCGAAACGATTTTGTGTGCATCCTGAATTTTATAAAATTGATGCTTATCATGGCAGCAACCTTTCTTTTCTGTCATTCCACATTTGCCGCAAACCTTAGATTGAGCGCTATAAAATTCAATACCGCTTTTTTTACCCATACAATAATGTATCTCCATGGCTACTCCGGAGGAGGAACCCAAATATAGAATAGCGATAATTGCGGTGATTAATTTTTTCATCTACAGTGCAAAGTTATATTGATAATGTATTGTGACATGTTAAAATAATTAAACATTTTTATTTTTGAAAAATAGAGATGCAAAACTTTTATTCCATTTTATACATTATATGTGAGTATATGTTATTTTAATTAAAACTGTCTCAACGATATAAACTTCTAATTTACAAATCCCCATTGAATACCAAATCTAAATATGAAGCCAGGGTAAACATAATGCGGGGCACTAAAATTATACTTCGTAAAACCAAAGCCATCAGTAAAATTGATGGTATTTAAATTTTCGCCTCTTAAAAATAAAGTAAATGATTTTATCCTGAAATGAAGAAAGGCGCTAATATCGGGTCTGTTTTTAATTGTTGTAGAATCTTGTGGCATAAACTGTCCCATTACCGGAGAATAATTATAGGCTTTGTAAGGGGTGTAGTATCTAAATTCTATCCCGGTACTTAAATTTAAATTCTTATAAAAAACACCCTCGTAAGCAATTCGGTTACGCGTAAAAATAAAGGGTACTTTTATGGGACCGGCAGCATCTGTTTGTTGTAACGTTATTTCAGAATATAAATTCCAGCGCTTGCTTAATTTAATTTTTTTTGAGGCACTAACTTGTAACAGATTTATTACTTTTTTATATTGTACGGTCTGATAATAATTTTTGTAATAAACGTAATTGGTTATAAAATAATTTGCCGCCGAAAGGTTTATAAAAGGATTATCTGCTGCAGCCCTGATGATAATAATATTTTCTTTGCCATAAGTACTTTTATTGCCAAAATTAAAAGAAGATAAAGGATTAAAGATAAACGAAGGAGTTCTGTTTACATTACTGAAATAGAGGCGCACGTTTCCCCATCTTTTATTTAAATACCTTGACAATGCCGCAGTGGCACTGTAGTCGCCCAGGTTTAATCCGGCAGTATAAAATTCTCCGTTAGCTAAAATATCCCATAAACGGTTGCGGGTTTTATTTCTATATTCTCCATGAAGAATGATATTAAAAAAGGTTTTGCTGGTTGTTTTAAAGGTTCCGCTTATGTTTTCCAACTTTATCCCGGCCAATAGATATTGAGCCGTATTTTTTGTATCCGGAAATTGAACCAATGAAAAATCATTTGATATTACCTTCCATTTATCCATTACCACAATACTATCAGTACCTTTTATTGGATCCTTAATAAGTGTGGTATCGTACCAGCTTTTATATAAACCGGAGTCGGCCACAATATCCCTATACTGGTAGCTGGATGTATTTAAAGTAAAAGTGTGTTGAAACCTTAGTTTGGAGTAAAATAAATATTCAGTGGTAGAATCATTGATTGCAATAGAATCTCTTTTTCCAAGGTCGTAACTTTGCCGTAAAAAAAAGGTAAAATCTTTATAAATATTACCCGAGTTTACGGTGGTATTAAACGGGTTAAAATTTAATATTTGTCCACCAATATTGGTGGGGATGGTGTACAAAGGGAAATTTTTTGCATATAGGTTGGAGTCATTTTTTACGCCGCCGTTTTCAGCACTTTTAATCAGGTTTCCCATAAAAATAAAGGAGGCTGCATATCTTTTGCGCTTACTCTGGTAATTACTAAAAAGCCGGTAACTTTTATTGTTGTCATTTTGAGAAGATAAATATCCCGGCGCACTGATGAGTCTGTATTCGAAACCAAAGTTAAAATTAGGCTTGGGGTTTTGGGTGTGCAGAATATTTATAAGCTGCTCTTTTGCCGATGCCAACTCGTACCCGATGCGTGTAAAGGGTTTTGTTGTTCTAAAGAATTTTGTATTTTCCAGCGTAAATTTATAGGCATCAAATGCATGAAAACCTGCATCCCAACCGGCTTTGGCATTGGGACTAAATATTAAATTATAACCTGCTGTTCCATTATTACCCAGGTATTGCTGCGTTGCAGGAACAGAAAAATATTTATAAAAATCGTTAAGGTTGGTATCGATCCTTATATTTCTTAGCGAATCGAGAAATTTATAGGTAATGGTGATGGTATCTTTTAAATCGTCTCTATGTTCAAATCCTAAACCAAGGCTGTCGCTTTTAGAAGATTTGTTACCCGAAAAATTACGTCCGGCATTTGTTATCCCTTGAATACCGCGCTGGCCCAAACCAATTTTAAAACTAACCAATAGTAAAATTGAAACAATTATTTTGTGCATCTTTTTTAATTATAATCCCATTTTTGCGTTCTTAATTTTATCCTGCAATTTTTATTTTCAAAATATCAATTACAAAACTGCAATAAGTTCTTTAAATATATGTGTCAATTTTGGTTCAGCTTCTTTTGCGGCCTGTAAAACCTCCTCGTGTGTTATTTTATTTTCTGTTTCCCTAATTCCTAAATCGGTAATAACGCTTATGGCGAAAACTTTAAGGCCCATATGTATGGCAGCAATAACTTCCTGCACCGTACTCATTCCAACTGCATCGCCACCTGCAATATGCAGTAATTTATATTCCGCCCTGGTTTCAAAAGTTGGACCGGTAACTCCGCAATAAATTCCTTCTCTTAAGGTAATTTTAGCAGCTGCCGCAATGGTTTTAGCCTTTGCTATCAGCACTTTGCTGTAAGGTTCACTCATATCCGGGAAACGTGGACCAAGCTTGTCGATATTTTTACCTATCAATGGGTTAACGGCAAAAAAACTGATATGATCTTTAATTACCATTAAATCACCCACTTCAAAATTATTATTCATTCCTCCTGCCGCATTACTGATAAGGATGGTGGTAATGCCTAAAAATTTCATCACCCTGATTGGGAAAACAATGGCGTCTGTAGAATAGCCTTCATAAAAATGAAAACGACCGGCCATGGCAACGACCTTCTTTCCTCCTAAAACGCCAAAAATTAGTTTGCCACTATGTCCTTCCACAGTACTGGAAGCAAAATGCGGAATATCCCGGTAGTCAATTTCTTTTTCTATGGTCATTTCTG